>DASSFZ010000297.1:0-11630 GCA_035693785.1 Anaerolineae bacterium
ACTTGCGGATCAGAGGCAGGTAAACGCGATCCGTCGGCGTGAAGGTAAACAACTGTATATTGTCAACGTACCATCCTGCCGGTTTACTTGGGGAAGGGCCGGGATTGTAGTTCCCGTCTACGGTGTCGAACCCAAATCGGATACGTATACTCTGGCCTTTATACTCGCTCAGATCGATCAGGCCAATCGAACGCCAGACCTGCTCGACGATCGGCCGCTGATAAGTATTCCACTTCAACCTCCATGTGGAGTCACTTGTGCCCGAAATCCACACTTGCCGTACATCGTTTACGCAGTAGGGTGTACCGAAATCTCCGGGGGCGCAGCCCCAATAGAACGACTTCTCGGTAAGCTCCCAGCTCATAAAGGTCATATACACGTACGTTTCGTTAGACGGAACCAGAATCGGCGTTCCGATGTAAGTCAGAGTGCCGGCATATCTGGGGCACGGATTGTCGGGAAGGCAGGCACCTCCGTACTGGCCGGTGGCTGGATCGCCGAACCAAATCGCATTCGGTCCTGTAGGGCCTCCGGCCGGCTTGGGGTACGGGCTGCCGCTCCCTACGAAGTTCCACCGCGGGCCGAGCGATCCTGGCGGTGCTGACGATTGCCAGGCGCCGAAGCCGCCCTCGAAGTTTTCGGAGAAAATAGTGGCAAGCGTCGTAGCCTGAGGCCGGGCCTGGGCCAGGCGCCCTACCCCGACCGCGGCCGCCGTTGCGACAATGAACAGCACACTCGTCAGCGCCAATCGACGCAACGCCCGAGTGCGATCGCGGTGCAGATGAAATGCCATCACTCACCCTCCTTTCACGGGTCGCGGCCCTGTCTTCACACGTGCCCGCTCAACCGTTCCAATGCCTCTCGATGAGCGCCTGCGTCTTGCGAATGCCCTCGCGCGCATCGTCGTCGCCGGTATACTCGATGCTGATCGCCGCATCGTAGCCTGCCGTCCGCAGCGCCCCCATCGCGCCGCGATAGTCGATCGTCGTTTCCTCTCCGCGCTCGTCGAACGCGCGCGCCGGTGCGTGAACGTGGATCGCGAGCGGGGCCAGTCGGGCCGTGCCCGCCTCACGCTCGCCCTCGGCGAAGTGACCCAGGTCGAGGCACACGCCGATGGCGGGCGCGCCGGCGCTGTCGATGGACGCAAACGCGCCGGTCACCTCTTCCAGCACACCCGCTTCGCTGCTCAAACCGCCGTGATTCTCAATCGCCAGGCGCATGCCCGACGCGACGGCCACCGGCAGCACGCCGCGCAACAGGTTGACGGCGCGGCCCACCGCAGAGTGGTCGCCGCTCTCGCCGCCCAGCGTCAGGCGCACGATGGGCGAGCCGAGGAATCGCGCTGCCTCGATCGCCGTCGCGATGTAGGCACGCTGCGCCGATTGCTCTTCAGCCGTTCCGGCGGTCAGGTCGGTTTCGATCGTCCAGCACGCGAGCCGCGTGCCGCTGCGCAGCCGGCCCTGGTGCACGCTCATTAGCGATGCGCGCCCATAGTCGGGGCCGCTCGCCTGCGCCGCTCGCGTTCCAAACAGCCGCGCCAGCCTGCCCGGCTGCGGCGGGGCGAGAAACAGATCGTTCAGCTCGACGTACCGGATGCCGCACTCGTACACGGCAAGCGGAACGTCGGGCAGGTGCAGCGTCCCGCCGTACAGGGAGCGGTGAAACGACCATGAGGAAACGGCGATGTGCATTCAATATCCTCCGGGCGGGGGCAAACGTCAATAGCCCGATCCTGCTAGTCGCGCTCGCCGACATTTCTGAAGAACGACGCGAGCAAGGTGTTGTAGGCTTCAGGCTGATCGATCGGCGTCGCATGTCCCGAATCGCGGACGATCTCCCAACGCGCACCGGGGATGCTCTGCGCCAGACGTCTTTGGAGGCTGCGCGGAACCGTGCGATCGCGATCGCCCGTGACGATCAGCACGGGCCTGGCAACCCGATGGAGACGGCGGCGCGAATCGAAGCGCCGGATCGCGGCGATCGACGCGCGATACGCTGCCCGATCGTTTGCCGCGATGCGCGCCGCGGTCAAGCGGCGAAGCTCCGCTTGATGCGGAAATGGGAACAGGCTCCTCGCCACGCGCTGCGCGCTGCGGTCGAGCGGCAGCGCCAGCGAGATGATGCCGCGCCACATCAGCCGAGCCAACCGCGCTGCGTCCACGGACAGCAGGTGCGCGAACGCGTTGGTCAGCGCCAGGCTGCGCACCCGGTCAGGAAAGTCGAGCGCCATCTGCAGGGCGACCAGCCCGCCCAGCGACAGCCCCACGACGTGCGCGCGACCGATCGATAGTGCGTCGAGCATGGCGGCCACGTCCGACGCAAACAGCGCAATCGAGTACGGCCCGGCGGGCTTGCCCGAACGGCCATGCCCGCGCAGGTCCGGCGCGAGGACGCGATAATTCGCGCAGAAGAACGCTGTCTGAAAGACCCAATCCTCGCCGCACGATCCCAGCCCGTGCAAGAAGACGATCACGTCCCCGCTGCCTTCATCGACGGTGTTCAGCGTGACGCCGTTGACGTGTAGGTGGGGCATACATTCAACCAGGCGACGACGGACGAACGACGACAGACCAACGTCTTTCGTCATTGGTCATTCGTCGTTCGTCACAGGTCGAGCGTCATCTCGTGCTGCTGCCGCTCCACTTCTGCGCCGACCCGGTGCATGGCCTCGGACGCCGGATCGTCCTGAGGGAGATTCACAAAGCGAACCAGGCTGCCCGCTCGCTCGCGGATGAGGGCGCGCAGCAGCCCTTCGATCGCTTGCGTGCGCCGTCGGGGCGCCGCAGCCGTGTCGAGTATATTGACTCGGGGGCCATCCATGCGATACAACAAATAAGAGGTGATGCGGCCGCCGTCCGTGGTTCCCAGTGCGTGCAAGGACGAGGCCGCGCGCCTCAGCACAGGCAGATCGCGCTGCCAGGGGGGCGCGATCACGTGCAGCTCGTCGAACGCAGCCAGGCAGGCCGGAACCTCCAACGGCCCGACTTCAGGCCCGGGTGGCATGGGGAACGTCGCGGAGGAATCGCGCAGCCAGACGTCCAAAGCCCGCCGGCGTTTGAAGCCCAGCGACTCATAGATGCGGATGGCGGGAAGGTTGTCTGTGAGCACTTCGAGGTCGATCGACTTCAGGCGCATGCGCCGCGCCGACCCGATGACCGCCCGTGTCACCGCCAGGCCGGCGCGCTCGCCGCGCATCTCGGGCGCCACGCCCATCCCGCCGATCCAGCCGCGCCGCTCGCGCACGCCGAGCAGCGCAATCGCGACCGGCTGGCCGCCCCGCACGCCGACTCGCGATCCGGCCAGGTCGATGTCGTACGCCGCGATCATCGCCTCCAGACCGATCGCGTCGACGTCGATGGGCACAGCGTAGCCGGTATAGGCGCGCGTCAGGAGCCGGCTCAGTTGATCGAGCGAGTATTCATCGGCGGGAACGAAGGCGAGCTGCGGCATTACGCTTCAACCATGTGCGCGACGTCATGTATTTCGAGCACGTTCGGCGCGGCAAACATGCCGGACGGCGTGGACCGTGCGTGCGACTGCCTGAACGATTCGCTCTGAGTCCAGCGTTCGAACGCGGCCAAGTCCTGCCAGAAGGTCATGACCACGTACACGTCGCTCTTGACCGGGCGCAGCACGAGATTGCGGATGAATCCAGGCTCATCGCGCAGGAGCGATTCGCGCTCGGCGAAACGCTGCTCGAACTCGGCCTCGAAACCCGGGGTGACACGGATGCGGTTGGCGACGACGATCATGTGCGCGATCTCCAGTCAGGGCAATGAATCAGCAACGATATTAGCATTTTCACGGCGGCTTGGCAAACACGGGCATGCTTGACAAACTCGGCATCCACCGGAACAATATTGGGGCTAAACGGAGTTGGGTGTGACTCGTGTGAAAGATAGGCCGGTCAGTGTCATCTTTGTCTGCTCAGGCAACATCTGCCGATCGCCGATGGCGGAAGCGATATTCGCGCACCTCGTCGAAAAGGCCGGCCTGACCGATCGATTCCATATCGCGTCCGCCGCCCTGGGCGACTGGCACGTCGGCGAGACGCCGCATCGCGGGACGCTCGACGTGCTGCGCCGGCACGGCGTCCCTCCCACCGCCGGCAAGCGCGCCCAGACCGTCGATGCGGCCATGCTCGCGCGCGCCGATTACATCATCGCCATGGGCGGCGAGCACGTGCGCGAGCTGCGCGCCGTGTATGGCGACGTGATAGGCGGAAAAGCGTCGCGTCTGCTCGACTACTGGTCCACCGCTCGGATGCGCGACGTGCCCGATCCCTACTATACAGGCGACTACCAGGAGGTCTACGACCTCGTCGAGCCGGCGGCGCGCGCGTTGCTCGAGCACATTCGCAGGCGCGAGAGACTCGAAGCGCCGGCTGACTCCGAGAGCCTTCCGCGCGTTCCATGATCCCTGACACGCTGCGCAGTGCAATCGCCGAGGCATTGGCGGTCACCGGCGACAGCACGCCCGTCCGCTCGCTCGAGCCCGTCGGGGGCGGAGACATCAGCGAGGCCGCCCGCGTCAAGACGGATCGAGCGCACTATTTCGTCAAGTGGAACCGGCGCCCGCTCCCCAACGTGTTTGAGGCCGAAGCGCGCGGTCTGCGCCTCCTGGCGTCGGCGCGCGCCGTGCGCGTGCCTGGCGTGATCGCCGTCATCGAGCGGCCGCCCGCGCTTGTCTTAGAGTGGATCGACACACGCGGCGCGAAGTCAGATGCCAGCGAAACATTGGGGCGGCAACTCGCGCGGCAGCATCGCATGCTCGGCGCCGGCTACGGCCTGGACCACGACAATTACATCGGGGCCAATCCCCAGCGCAACGAGACGGCGCCGACGTGGATCGAGTTCTTTCGCGATCGGCGGCTCGGCTTCCAGATGCAGCTCGCGCGCCGCAACGGCTACCTCGACGCCCGGCGTGAGCGCCGGCTCGAGCGCCTGATGTCGCACCTCGAAAAATGGATCGAGGAATCGGCGTGCGCCGCCTCGTTACTGCACGGCGACCTGTGGGGCGGCAATTTCGTCGCCGATGCGGCGGGCGACCCGGTGCTGATCGACCCCGCCGTGTATTACGGCGATCGCGAAGCCGAGATAGCCTTCACCGAGCTGTTCGGCGGCTTCGGCCCGCGCTTCTATGCCGCTTACGGCGAAGCCTGGCCGCTCGCGCCGGGCTACGCCGAACGGCGCGACCTGTACAACCTGTATCACCTGCTCAATCACTTGAACCTGTTCGGCGAAGGCTACGGCGGTAGCGTCGATGCCATTCTGCGAAGGTATGTGTGATGAGAACGTGCGAGGATACGTGATTACGTGACTACGTGATTACGTATTACGCCTTTACGTTTTACGCTTTTTCGATACAATGTCATCATCCCCTATGGAGGCTGTGTGTGGAGATACTCAAGCAACGAATCCTCGCCGAGGGACGCAACCTGGGGCGCGGCATTCTGAAAGTCGATTCGTTCATCAACCATCAGGTCGATCCCGTGCTCATGCATGCCTGCGCGAAGGAGCTGGCACGGCGATTCCAGCCGCTGCGCGCCAGCCGGGTGCTGACCGCCGAAATCAGCGGCATCGCTCCCGCGCTGCTCACCGCGCTCGAGCTCGGCGTGCCGATCGTGTACGCCCGTAAGAGCAAGCCGATCACCATGCCGGCATCGGTCTTCCTGACGACGGCGCCTTCGCACACGAAAGGCGTCGACGTCAACCTGATGGTCTCGCCGGAATATCTGTCGGCGGGAGAACGCGTGCTGATCATCGACGACTTCCTCGCCACGGGCCATACGATTATGGGTCTGGTTCGCCTGGCGCAGGCTGCCGGCTCGACCGTCGTCGGCATCGGCGCGGTCATCGAGAAGACTTTCGAAGGCGGGCGAGACGTGCTGAAGTCGCTGGGCGTGCCGATCGAGTCGCTAGCCGTGATTGTCGACATGAAGGGGGGCAGGATTGTCTTCCAGAAGTGACGCGATCGCGATTCTCGACTACGGGTCGCAATACACGCAGCTCATCGCGCGGCGCGTTCGCGAAGCGCGCGTGTACTCCGAGATCTTCCCGTGGGACGCGCCGCCCGAGCGCGTCATGGCGCTGCGCCCGCGCGGGTTCATTCTGTCTGGCGGGCCGAACAGCGTGACCGATCCCGGCGCGCCGGCTCTGCCGCAGTATGTCCTCGATTCGGGGCTGCCGGTGCTCGGACTGTGCTACGGCATGCAACTGCTCGCGCACGCGCTCGGCGGACGTGTTGCGCCTTCACAGGCGCGCGAGTATGGCCCAGCGATGGTCGAACTGACCGATCCCTCGTGCGAACTCTTCAATCACCTTGCGCCAATCCACCCATCTACCAATTACCAAGTCTGGATGTCTCACGGCGATCGGATCGAGTCCGTGCCGCCCGGCTTCCACCCGGTCGCCTGCAGCCAGAACTCACCTATCGCCGCCATGGCCGATCCCGCGCGCAAGCTGTACGCGCTGCAGTTTCATCCCGAAGTCGCGCACACGCCGCGCGGGCAAGACATTCTCCGGGCGTTCGTGCTCGACATCGCGGGCTGCGCGCCGGGGTGGACGCCGGCATCATTCGTCGACGAAGCAGTCGAGCGCATCCGGGCACAGGTCGGCGATGAGCTGGTCATCGCGGGCCTGTCGGGCGGCGTCGACTCCGCCGTCGCGGCGACGCTGATCCACCGCGCCATAGGCGACCAGCTCACCGCCATCTTCGTCGATACCGGAATGCTGCGACGGGGAGAACCCGAGCAAGTCGTCGAGACATGCCGCCAGGCGCTCGGCATGAAGCTCGTCGCCGTCAACGCGATCGAAGAATTCCTCACCGCGCTCGGAGGCGTGACCGATCCGGAGCAGAAGCGGATGATCGTCGGCGAGAAATTCGTCCGGGTCTTCGAGCGCGAAGTAAGGCGACTCGAACAGGTGGCGGGACACGAAGTCCGCTTTCTGGCACAGGGAACGCTGTACCCCGACGTGATCGAATCGCGCGGGCCGGAGCGCCGGCAAGCCGCGAAGATCAAGACACACCACAACGTCGGCGGGCTGCCACCTAACATGAAGCTCGAGCTGGTCGAGCCGCTGCGCTACCTGTTCAAGGACGAGGCGCGCGCCGTCGGCGCGGCGCTGGGATTGCCGGACTCCATCGTCTGGCGCCAGCCGTTCCCCGGCCCGGGCCTGGCCGTGCGGGTGATCGGCGAGGTCACGTGGGAGCGGCTCGAGACGCTGCGCGCCGCCGACGCCATCGTGCGCGAGGAAATCGATCGCGCCGGTCTGAGCTTCGCGGTCGCGCAGGCCTTTGCCGTGCTGCTGCCGGTGCGCAGCGTCGGCGTGATGGGCGACGGGCGCACGTACGCCGATGTCGTCGCCGTGCGCGCGGTGACCACCGACGATTTCATGACGGCCGATTGGGCGCGCCTACCCTACGACATGCTGGCGCGCATCAGCAATCGCGTCGTCAACGAAGTGCAGGGCGTCAACCGCGTCGTGTACGACATCTCGTCCAAGCCGCCGGCGACGATCGAATGGGAGTGAGGGGCCATCTGGACATTGGGGAATAACGACAGCATCGCGAACAAGGAGGCTCCCATGTCGAAGATCATACCGATTGCGCTGGCCGCCCTCATCCTGCTCGGCGTGACCGCGTGTGGGCAGCCCTCACTCCCCGAAGGCCATCTCTCTCGCGCGTTGACGTTCCTCCCGAACAACGCTTCCGAGTTCATGTACATTGACTGGGCGCTCATCAAGAAGTACAAGGATGTCGCCGACCTGACCAGTCGCAGCGACATGGAGAAGCGCAGGGAGTTCATGTTGTCTATCGGCAAGGATCAGGCTGGAGCGTCCGGCTATGCGCTTGCGCGATTCTTCCAGCACGCCGAAGCGTGGGGCTGGGACAGCACCGACCTGATCTGGGAGACGATGCTGATGTACGACGGCGCGCCGCCGGCGTACGTCCTTCGCCTCCGCGATGATTTCGACACGACGGCGATCGTGAGGCGATTCGACGAGCGCGGCTTTACGCAGAGCCAGCACAACGGCGCGACGATCTATTCGCACGAGATGGACCTCACGGCGGACTGGCTGCGACTGACCGAGTTCGGCATCCTCAACACCGCCGTCGTGGCCGATGAGAAAACACTGGTGCTCTCCACCTCGATCGATAACGTGAAGGCCATTGTCGACGCGTATCGCGATCAAAGCCGGTCGTCCGGCGGGGAGACGGCCTTCCAGGCCATCGCCGATCGATTGGGTGAGGTCGCCGCGGCCGCTTTGAGTCGCGCCGAAGTCGTATGCCGCAGCCTGAACGAGGCAAACATCAGCGCACAGACCGAAGCCGTGAAAGCGATACTGGGTCCGGCGCGGGCGCTGCACGCTTACCAAGCGTTCGGCATCGGCTATCGTTACGAGAACGAGAAACCGATCGGCCTGCTGGTTTTTCATTACGCGAATGCCGCCGACGCCCAGGCCGATCTGGATGCGCGCCGCCGGCTCGCCGACGAAGCCACCAGCCTTTCAACGCGACAACCGTACAGCGTAGCCCTGTTCACGTTGAACCAGGCGTTGGTTGACGGCAGCGACCTCACGCTACAGGTGAGTCCGGTCAACGACCTGCCGCGCCGCCTGTTCGATATGGTCCGCAGGCGGGATGTGATCTTCGCTGTGTGCCCCCAGTAGTCTGAAAGGGGTGGCCGGTAGTAACGACTGGAGACAGAGCCGGAAAGCGGCTACTACCCGCCGCCGCCGAACCTGGTCGAGCCGAAGCGCGGCTTCGGCAAGGTGTGGCGCGATCAACTCGGCGGGCCGGATGCGGCGGTCAGGTGGGCGGTGGCCGAAGAAATCGGCGGGGAGGGAGAGTGGCAAAGCCTGCAGAACGGCGACGCGATCAGTCTCACTCGGTACGGTGTGCTGATCGTGCTGGCCGATGGAACGTGGAAATGAGCCTGCGCGCCATCATCCGCTGGATGAGCGTGGCAGGGCTGGTGATCGGCGCGGCCTGTGCGCCGCCGCCTGCCTTGACGCAACCCACGGCGACCGTCACTCCCACGCGGCCGCCGACGTGGACGCCAACGCCGGGCCAGAGCGATACTGAGACACCGACGGCCACACCGCACCCGACACGCACGCTCGTGCCGCCGGCCACGCCCGCCGAGCACAAGGTCGTCGTCGCGCAGGATAACGCGTTTTCCATCCAGGTCCCCTCCAACTGGGAGGTCACCGAGGGGACGCGGCGTGTGGAAGGGCGCACCAACTACGAAGTCAAGTATTTCGCCGCAGTCGGGCCAGGCGATCCGCCACAACCCGGCGTGATCATCTTTTACGAATGGCCGTCGTCGCTCAGCATCACCAATGACAACGCATGGGAAGTCACCAATGACAACGCATGGGAGTCTGCGTACGCGCTGACGGCGCTCGTGATCAAGTCCTGCGCCACGCAGCTTGGCCAGGAGAAGCTGCCGGTCGATTTCGGCGGCGAGCCGGCGTTCGGCGCCGAGTACGTCGATGCGTGCGGCGCGGCAGGGTTGGTGGCCGGCGCCGTGCACAACGGCGTCAATTACGGCGCGCTGTTCGAAGCGCCCGCGCCCTACTTCGGCGAGTGGTTCGATACGCTGCGTGAAATCTTGCTGAGCATCACGTTCGGAAGGTGATGGCGTATCGCATAGCGCCGTTTCCAGCCGCAACCAAACATGTAGGAGGTTGCCCCTTCGACTTGCATCTCTGAAAAATTTGGCTATAATCTAGCCAGATATGCGCTACGCCATCATCCTCTCGCCTGAAGCCGTCGAGGATTTGCGAGGCCTGAAAGCCGATGTGCGCGCTACGGTGCGTGACGCCATTGAAATCCATTTGCGGCACACACCGACTAAGACCAGTAAGAGTCGTATCAAGCGCCTGCGAGGACTGGCTCGGCCACAGTTCCGATTACGGGTCGACGATGTGCGTATCTATTACGACGTAACTGACGACACGGTTGAGATTCTAGCCATCATTCCCAAATCAGAAGCAGATGCTTGGTTAGCCAGAGTCGGAGAATCCCAATGAAACAAGTGCCACTGTCTGAAGTCAAAGATGACTTGTCCAAGTACTTACGCCTGGCCGAGAAAGAGGAGGTCGTTATCACGCGGCATGGTAAACCTGCTGGCCTTCTCATTGGCTTCAAATCCGAGGACGATTGGTTCGATTATCGGCTAGAGCATGACCCCGCTTTCCTGGAGCGGATCGAGCAGGCGCGGAAAAGCTTGCGATCCGGGCGGGGTATACCACTCGAAGACATTGCCGAGAGATGATGATTCGCCCTCCTAAACGCACGGGTCCTTGTCATAGACACCCCGCGCCGTGAACTTGATCGTGGCAGTGCGCGTGCGGCGATTCACGCTCGGGAGCCAGCCCATTCTGAAATGGTTCGCAAACGCCTCACAACTGCCTTCATAATCATCTGCATGGTTTTGTTTATAGTCGTGTTCGTAAGCCTTGCCCTCAGTAGTACCGCACAATTGGAAGAGTTCATTGCACAATCTGTCGTCAACGATCAATGGGAGCAAGCCACATACGGCTATCTTTCTCCAGAAGGGTCCATCGTCGCGCATGTATTGAACCTCTGGTCGTATGAAGGGCCGAGGACCCCCCTTAGAGCTTGGCGAGTTGAGCAAGGGCGTCTCACAGAAAAGAAACCAGAAGTCTTTCTTGAGGCGACTGACAATGACCGAACGCTCTGGCCGCCATTTACGTTTTACTATGACATCGAATATATGACACCGCTTGTGGCCAAAGTAGAAGTGGCTACACTCTATAATAGGGGCATCATCCTGGATAGCCGTGGTGGTTATGCACAGACCTGGACTGCAATCTGTATCTTGGGCCGCTGGACTGTGATCAGTAAGCAGATTGACTCATTCTGGGATTAGGTATCATAGCCACGCTGCTCACTTGGGCCGTCAGCGGCGGGACGGCCTGCTACTTCAACGACTACCGAAGCTGGCTCGAAGAGGCCGGCTTCCACCGCATCACGCGGCACAGCGAGAAGTGGCTATCCGCCGAAAAGCCGCCCGACACCGGTTACTGGTCACTGGTTACTGGTCACTGGTCACTGGTCACTGATCACTGGATACTGCACTTGATCATCGGCATCGACATCGGCGGCACGTTTACCGACTTCACGGCGATCGACGACGCCGGCCGCATCCGCATTCAAAAGCGACTCTCGACGCCCTCCGACCCGGCCCGCGCCGTCCTCGACGGCTTGCGCGATCTGGATGCGCCGCCCGGCGCCGTCATCGTCCACGGATCGACGATCGCGACCAACGCGCTGCTCGAGCGCAAGGGCGCGCGCACGGCTCTCGTCACGACGCGCGGCTTCGCTGACGTCATCGAGATCGGCCGCCAGAACCGGCCCAAGCTGTACGCGCTCGAACCACTCAAGCCCGAGCCGCTCGTCCCGCGCGATTTGCGCTTCGAGCTGGACGAGCGCATCGCCGCCGATGGCTCCATCGTGCGCAGCCTCGATCCGGCAGAAGTCGCTGCGCTGGCCGGCCGGTTGCAGAAAACCAGCGTCGAATCTATCGCCGTCTGCTTTCTCTTCTCGTTTCTCCATCCCGATCACGAGCGTCTGGTGCAGCGCACAATCTCCAATTACCA
>DASSFZ010000298.1:0-3167 GCA_035693785.1 Anaerolineae bacterium
CCGCCCAGCACGCCGCTCCACTTCAGGAAACTGCGCCGGGTGAGGATGGTGTCGGTCAGGGCTTTCGTGAGGAGTTCGTTCTCACTCATGAGATTTTCCTCCGTGATGATTCTGCCGGAATACCGGGTAAGAGGGCCGGCAGCGCCCTGCGTTGAGAAAGGGTCGATCGGTTTCGTGCATAAAAAGCCTCCTGAGAGTTGAGCCTCCTGTCGGGACGCAGTAAGGGCACTCTCAGGATAGCCGCCCGATCGTTTCAACGCATCACTCCACGGAATAATCCGGCATCGCCCGGTCGGGTGATATTTACGCGGGATCCGGCAAAAGTGAGGTCACCAGTCCTGACTGAACGGCGTAGGCCGCTGCCTGTGTCCGATTCTCGACTTGCAGCTTGTCGAGGATATTTCGTAGATGAACCTTGACGGTATTCACCGTGATGTTGAGCCGCTCGGCAATCTCCGGATTGCTCATGCCCTGTGCCACGAGCCGCAGCACGTCGATCTCGCGCTCGGTGAGCGGCTCCCTACCGCCATCAACGTGCGTTGCGTGTCCCGCCACGCTCTTCAGCACCCGTGCCGCCATCGCGCGTGTCATGGCCGCTTCACCGCGTGATACGCCGTCGAGCAAATCGAACAACTCGGACGCATCCAGACTCTTGAGCAGGTAACCGGCCGCGCCCAGGCGCACAGCCTCGTACAGGTGCTCGTCCAGTTCCGAGGCCGTCAGCATCACGACAGAAGTTTGGGACGAGAGCTGTCGGATACGAGCCGTCGCCTGAAGACCGTCCCCATCCGGCATATGAATGTCCATCAGCACCACATCCGGTTGAAGACGCTGCGCCAGCAGCACGGCTTCACGGCCGGACGCTGCTTCACCCACCACCTCGACCAAATCCTTGCGGGTGTTCATCAAGCCGATAAGCCCCTGCCGAAACAGGCGGTGATCGTCTGCGACCAAAACCCTGAGCGGAAGCATCGCTACCTCCTCGTCTCAATTACGCTGCGGCAACAGCGGCAGCCATAGTTCGACTTGTGTCCCTTCACCGGGCTGCGACGCGATCGTCAACCCACCGCCGACGCTTTGTGCGCGCTCGCGCATAGTCTGTAGTCCGAAGTGGCTTCGGACGGCCTGCCCATCGAAACCGATACCGTCGTCGGCGACGGTGACGCACAGGCAGCCGCTGCGCGCGGCCAGCCGAACCTGCGCATGATGCGCCTGTGCGTGCTTGCGCACGTTCGCCAGTGCCTCCTGGACGATGCGCACGAGCTGCGTCTCGGCTATGGGCGACAGTGGCAGCGCCTCCTCGACTTCGCTCACCAGCCGGGCATCGATGCCGGTCTGCACGCCGAACTCTTCGACATACTGTCGCAGCGCGGGCATCAGCCCGACTTCGCCGGCCAGTGTCGTGCGCAGGCTGAGGATGTTCTCGCGCACATTGGCCTGCGCCTCGTTAATGCGCTTGCGCGCCTGCTCCAACTCGGCCAGCGCGGCTTCGCAGTTGCCCTGGCGCACAAGCACTTCTAGCGTCTGCGTTTCCAGACTCAGGAATCCCAGCACCTGCGCCAGCCCATCATGCATCTCGCGCGCGATGCGCCCGCGCTCTTCTGTCACGGCCAGTGATTGAAGACGGGCCGCCATCAACGCATGCTCGATCGCGATCACGGCCTGGTCGGCCAGCCGCTCCAATCCGATCAGATCGGCAGTCGTGAAAGGCTCTGGCGTGAACCGCCCGGCCCACAGCCCGCCGACCGGCCGGCCGTCCAATTGCAGCGGAACGATGGCGGTGGTCTGAATCTCCTGATCGGCTGCCGGGCAGCGCCATCGAGATTCACCGTCTTGCCCGTGTTCAGAGAGGCAAGCTGCGCGGCCGGCCCGCAGCGGCTCGACGATGAGCGGGCTGCACACTTCCGGACAGGGTGGCGCCTGAGTCTGGTCAACCGTGGCATGGCACTTCATCACCAGGCGAGTCCCGGTCTCGTCCCATAGCGCCAGAGCAGCAGTATCGGATTTCAACAGGCGCTGCGAGAGTGTGACGATCGCCGACAGAATCGTGTCCACGTTTTCCAGATTCGCAATACACCGGCTGATACTCACCAGTCCGTTCGTCCAACCCTCGGCAATCTGCCGTGCCTCGGACTGAGCCTGCAATGCCGCGTGCTGCGCCTGCGCCCGTGCCTTGTCCAGCGCGGCCAGCCGCTGGGCACGCTCGGCCTCGAACACATCCAGCGCGCGAACGACGAAGATCGTCACGGCCACCGCCGACACCATGCGCCAGATCTGCACGGGCACACCGGTGATCGATTGCACCGTGTCGTAATTGAGCCAGGGCGCGAGACCATACGGCGCGGCCGGCACGATCAGGCCGGCGACGACGGCGTTGAGCGCAAACGCCAGCGCCGCGCCCAGCAGCAGGCGGCGCGCCACGTCCAGGCTTGTGCTGAGCGGAGCCGAAGCATCGTGCCACAGTACGCGTGCCTGGCGCACGAAGCCAAAACCGGCCAGCAGATTGCCCGGCAGATACAGCAGGTAGCGCGACCACACATCGGCCGCCTTTTCGACCGATGACTGCGTGAAGGCCACGACAACTGCATAGCCGACCATCAGCGCGATCGGCACCAGCAGCACGACCGGAAGAAACGTCATCCACACAGGCAGCGGACCGGCCTCGCCGACCAGTCCGATGCCAAACCGGACAAGCAGCACTGCCGAGAGCGGGAGCAGCAGCGTGCGAGCGAGCGTCAACACATCGTGCGGCAATCCGGTGGGATTGAGCAGCAGGAACATGTCCGCCCACTCGACCAGGCTGTGCGCGAAGCCGAAAGCCGCCAGCCACGGCAACTGTCTGCCAAGCGGGAGATCGCTCGTCCGGCGCGATTCCAGCGCGACCGCCAGCCCGAGGCAAAAGAAAGCCAGCCCGTAGACAAAAAAGACCGCAGTCATGTCTTCTTCAGCTCAGTTATCAGTCATCGGTGCTCACTGATTACTGGCCACTGATGACTGGCCACTGATTACTGGTAACTGATTACTGGCCGCAGCAGGCAGGTAGCCGGGGCCGTGCTCCAGGCTCAACCAGACGTCGCCCAGGTCGGCGAGCGCGGCGTAAAACGTATCGGGCAGCCGATCGCACACGCGCCAACAGAACTCGGCCAGCCAGCGGCCCAGGTGATCGT
>DASSFZ010000299.1:0-5687 GCA_035693785.1 Anaerolineae bacterium
CAGGTCCAGCGAATGACGCACCGCCTGCGACGTGCCGTCGGTGAGAAAGGTCCCGCGGCCGGGCTGCACCTCGACCAGGCCGCGCTGGCGAAGCGCCTTGACCGCCTCGCGCACGGCGGTCCGGCTGACGCCGAACTGTTCCGCCAGCTCACGCTCGGGCGGCAACCGATCGCCGATCTTCAAATCGCCGGTGAGGAGCCGCTGCTCGACCTGTTGAGCAATGCGTTCGTAGAGCCGTTGTGCTTGAATCGGTGTGTATTTCAATGTTTGCGCTGTAATGAGGTCTAGTGGTATGATGTTTATACCACACGCTTTTCCTATTTGTCAAGGCATAAAACAAGGTTTCTCTGTAGAAAGTGTGCAAGGGAAGTGTTCAACACAAAGCAAACACCGCAGATTCTCTCTCTGCGGTGCTGTTTTAGTAGCGGCTGGGTTTGATCCTCGACCGCAGCGTCCGGAGCCCGCCGTTTGACGAGGTCGATGCCGTGCTCGCAGTCAACCTTGCGGCTGTACCCCTCGTTGGAGTCGGCAATGATCTCGCCGTTGATTGCGCGCAGCCGCCAACGGTACTCGCCGAGGCTTAATCGGAAGTGAGGTCAACGAGCGCCCAGCGCGCGGCGCACAAAACGGCCTCGACGCGTGACGCTGCGCCCAGTTTGTCGTAAATATGGCCGATGTGGAATTTGACCGTGGCCTCGGTCACACTCAATTCCTGAGCGATTCTCTGATTGCTCCAGCCACGCGCCATCATGCGCAGCACTTCCCTCTCGCGTGGCGTCAGGTCCTGGCCTGGCGTGTCACCGTGGGAAGGCTCCATGGCCTGTCGTAACGCCGGCGCAACGGCCGCGCTCAGCCAGAGCGTACCCTGCGCCACGGCACGCATGGCCGCGACAATCGCCGACGGAGGCTCGTCCTTTACGATGTATCCTCGCGCTCCCGCCGACAGCATCGCCACCACGTGCTCCGCATCTTCGACGACGCTCAGCACGGCAACCCGCGGCGCAATTGACTCTGCGCGTAATCGTCTCACCACGTTGACCGCCTGCAGTCCTGGCATGTTGATGTCCAAGAGCAGCACATCAGGCTTAAGCTCCTTGGCCAGCGCGAGCGCTTCGTCGCCGCTCACCGCCTCGGCAATAACCTGGATGTCCTGGCAACGGGCCAGCTCGTTCTTGATGCCGGAACGCACGATCGGGTGATCGTCTGCGACGATGACGCGGATGATGTTGTTTTCCCTGTCGCTCATCACTTGGCTCCTGAGACTCCAACCCGCATCAAGGTCACTACAGCGGAACATGCACTTCGAGGCAAGTACCGCATCCGGCGGAGGAGTCCAAAGTGAGTCGGCCACCAATCAAATCGACTCGCTCACGCATTCCGACCAACCCAAAGTGGCCGCAATCCATGAATTGACTCAATTTGGCGGGGACGATGAATCCGCACCCATTATCCCGAACCGACAGCCGGATATTCAACGGGCCGATCTCCACTTCCACGTTGACTTGCGTCGCTCGCGCATGTCTTTGAACGTTGGACAGTGCTTCCTGCAACACGCGAACCAGGCACACCCCCAGTTCTTCCGGCACTTCAGCCTTCTCGTCGCCAAGAACGGTCAGATCAACTTGCAGCGCCTGTTCGGCCTCCAAATCCCGCAGCAGAGAGCGCAGTGCGGCTACCAATCCCAAACTGTCCAGAGCGGGTGGCCGCAATTCTCTGCATATCCTTCGTAAGTCCCCCATGATGTGGTGCACTTGTTGTTGCAGTTTGTCGGCCGGGCCATTCTGCGACGACGACCCCGGCGAACTGACCTTAGATAGACCGTAATTCAGACTCACCAGCGCCTGCATGATCTCGTCGTGCAATTCACGCGCCAGTCGCTTGCGCTCTTCCTCTCGGGCAAGGATCAACTGCTGATGAAGCCGTTCCACATCCGCCGCACGCTGCTGCAGTTCTATCAGTAAGGATAGATTTTGTAAGGTATCGCTTGCTTGTCGGGCGACCACGGTGAGAATCTGATAATCTTCGGCATTAAATACGTCGTCACATACTTTGCGCCCCAAGATGAGAATGCCGAGAAGTCCATCGCGCCCCCAGAGCGGCACCCACAACCGATCCTGTGCACAGGCCAGCAGTTGCTGCTCGGCAGGCGTGAGCGGTGAGCCGGTCAGCTTCTCGCGTATCTGGCTGCCTGTGACTGGCTCCCGCTGCCTCTGCAGATAGTGTCCGACCGCCGTAGTCGCCTGAAGTCGAACGTCACCCTCGCGATGGAGCCGACAATATGGGCAAGTCGCCTTGTGCAAATAAGTGTCTTCACCTTGGTCGCGGAGCAGCAAGCAGGAGCATTCCAGTCTGAGCGTGGTAGACAGACTACGCGGCAGCACTTCGATCAAGTCCGGTCTGTCGGTGACCTGATCTAGGGCGCTGCTGATCGTCTGCACTGCCGTGGGGTAGCTGTACCATCCGCCGTAGAAAGCCCAGTCGATTCTCTTCTGTAGCCGGTCGCGCAACGGCATATACGTGACCACCACGACAAAGGCGAATAACACTCTCACCACGGGTCTGTATTGGGCCAGCGGCGCCAACCCGTAATCCAAGCCAACTTCCAGCATCAGATAGATAAGTGCGAGCAAGGTGACGAGGACGAAACGGGAGATCCGCCGACTGATGCGCTGTTCGAGCCGTATCAGCCGGTATCTGATGATCCCATATCCGTAAGCGCCGGGGATAGCCAGCAGAAAGAGAGAGGCGACACTGAATGGCACGAACGGCCCGTTGAGCAGGGCGCTCGGTAGAAGCACCAGGCTGATCAGAGGCAGCAGGGCGACGACTGCTCCCAGGACGACCAGCCGTATCTTCTGCCGATCTTCCGGCGAAGCCGCGCGCCGGTAGCTGCCCACGAGCAGGGCAATCGCCAGCAGGCAGCTCATGCTGACGGACACGTACGTGGCGACTTGAAACCAGTGGATGGAGCGCAGCCACGTGACGCTACCCGTCAGGCCGTGGAGGGAGGCTGTCAGGGCCACACCATACAGCACAGCGAGCAACCCTTGCTGTCGCGGCAGACGAATCCGCCTGGGAAAATATAGATGCAAGTGCACCAGCAGCGGACCCAGACACCACAACAGCGTATACGACAGGCGACTAGCCCACAGCAAGCCGGTGGTCGACAGGGCGCCAAAGACCAGGCTGCCGCAAGCGGCCTGGCCGAAAACGTAATAGAAGAGATGCGCCGTGTTGTCGGTGGGATTGAAAGCCAGCACGGCGACACCCATCGCCCAGAAAGCGAACGCGACCACCAGGGGGCTGAGCCGATTCATCACAGTGAACAACGATGGCGCAGCCAGCATGACTGCTACAGTGCGCACTTGTCCATCGCGAGCAATATGCACCGTGACAAGATCACCGGGTGCCTTATCGCTGTACAGAGCGATTACCTGATGGAAGGGGACGTCGTCCCAGCCCAAGATAACGTCACCGGGCTGCAACACTCCGGCGGACGGCCCCTGTGGATCGACGTAGCTAATCTGTCCGTCTGCAGGCGACCACAACACACCATCGTCCGGCCAGCTCACCAGGTAGAGACCCGTTCCCGTCAGCACCACCAGCAAGACCAGCGCCAGCAGGTAGGCGATAGTCAGACGGAGCTGCTGGGCTTCGGCCCTGCGTAGTCGTCTATTCCACAAGCGAGGTGGCTGGTTGATGATGCTGTCCATAGCGCGATTATTCATGTTGCGGCAGCAGTGCGGTCAGAAAAGTGGACAGCCAGGCGCGTGGTGCCATCGACGGCCGAGCGGCATCCAGACATGCCAGCGCCTGCGTGCTGCGCCGCCGCGCCTCGACAGCCAGGTACACGGCAGCGCCCGATTGCTCGATGATCTTCCGCGCCCGCGTCTCGGCGGCTGGCCCTTGCGGCGCGCCGTCCAGATCTTTCAACAGGGTCTCTCGCTCCTCAGCGGGCAACACGCTGAGCGCGTAAACCACGGGGAGGGTTCGCTTGCCCATCGCCAGATCACTGCGGGCTCCGGCCGGCGCCCAGAGTCCATGCAAGTCGTCACAGATCTGGAGCAACACGCCCAGGTGGTTTCCGAACTGGCTGTAGCACTCAACCACCTCGTCGGGAGCGCCGGCCAACCGGGCACCCGCTCGGCACGCCAGCGCAAAACAGGCCCCTGATTTAGCTTCGGCAATCTTCCAACCCAGTTCCAGTGAATCAGTCGCCGCACACAAATCGGCGTGCTGGCCGGCGCACATCCTGAAGGCCGTAGCGGTGAAGTCATCTATCAGTGCCGCCTGTGTCCGCTCGACACCCCTGGAACAGGGCGGAACGATCAAGGCCCGGATTGCCGTGAAAATCAATCCGGTTGCGACGTTGATGACCGGCCCTGAAGCGCCTGCCGTTTCGCCATCCGCTAGATCATCTAGAATGTGCGCCGCGGTATACAGCAGTACCCAAGCGGCCGCAGCCCCAACAGCTTGAGCCGGGTCACCGCCCGAGGCGTGGCAACATAGACCCGGCAAGAACACAAATGGGATGGCGGAGGTCGACTCCGATTCGGAAGGGAACAGCGCCAGGCGCAGCGATTGGACATACTGCGGCCAAGATAGTTGCTGCGACCACCAGCGCTCTATGTGGCTGCAGACAGCCTCGCGTGTATAAGGCTGTGACTGAATTGGGACAGCCACCATCTGTCTGGCCCATCCGTGTCATGGACAGGGCGGCTAAGTGCAGCGAGGGCTAACTCCCATCGGACGGAAACCAGCACCTCCCTAGCCTCTTGACTGACAGTCAACCCTTCACCGGCCAGTGCCTTCTCGGGCGTTGCCCGGAACAAGTCCCGAAAGGACTCATCAGAGACAAGCCGGTAAACCACGTGCGGCAGATCCATGGTTCCCTCCTTACATAGTAGTGATGGCACGCTCACCAGGCAAGTGCTTTATGCACCCTGCCACAGTGACTTTTGTCAGCGTTTCGGCGTGTTATCCTGGATCGACGCGCTTTTGAGAGTGTACCTGGACCTTATGTCTAGTGAGCACAAGACCTCTCGATAAGCGCACACTACGAGCTTCTGTGACCGACGTCCCCACCTGGCGAAAAGCGGGACACGATCATATGTTCCAGGCTGGCATCGTCCAGCTGCTCTTTCCACACGAAGTAGTCGGCGCCTGCCGCGAGGCCGCTGGCGCGAAACTCCTCCTCGTGATGGGCGCTGAACAAGATGACGCAGATAGACGGATCGCTCTGCTTGATCATCCGGGTCGCCTCAATGCCGTTGTGCGCCGGCATGACCACGTCCATCAGTGCCACATCCGGCGAGAAGATTCGGGCGAGCTGCACCGCTTCCTGACCATCACGTGCTTCCGCCAGCACTGACCAGCCGGGGTGAGACTCGACCATCTGGCGAATAAGCTGCCGAAACATGTCGTGGTCGTCGGCGATCAGGAAACGCAGAATGTTCAGTGCGTCCCCATGAGTGGCTCGCTGTTCAGCCACCGCAAACCGTCGCTCACAGCTGGCGGTATGAATGACCACGCTCGATCTGTCCCTTCTCCCAATCGCATCGACTCAGTTGAAGTCAAGACTCAAGCTGCGGCGCGTCACATACGGCTCGGCTGAGACAACGCCGACGCCCCCGCCGTCCTTGCCATCACTCGGCTGAACGACGCGCCCGTCGCTCAGCTGAACGACA
>DASSFZ010000300.1:0-10181 GCA_035693785.1 Anaerolineae bacterium
GGCAATCCGGTGGGATTGAGCAGCAGGAACATGTCCGCCCACTCGACCAGGCTGTGCGCGAAGCCGAAAGCCGCCAGCCACGGCAACTGTCTGCCAAGCGGGAGATCGCTCGTCCGGCGCGATTCCAGCGCAACCGCCAGCCCGAGGCAAAAGAAAGCCAGCCCGTAGACGAAAAAGACCGCAGTCATGTCTTCTTCAGCTCAGTTATCAGTCATCGGTGCTCACTGATGACTGGCCACTGATGACTGGCCACTGATGACTGGTCACTGATGACTGGTCACTGATTACTGGTCACTGATTACTGGCCGTAGCAGGCAGGTAGCCGGGGCCGTGCTCCAGGCTCAACCAGACGTCGCCCAGGTCGGCGAGCGCGGCGTAAAACGTATCGGGCAGCCGATCGCACACGCGCCAACAGAACTCGGCCAGCCAGCGGCCCAGGTGATCGTCCAGGAACACACGCTCCTGGCGGCGCAACTGCCGCGCCGCTTCTTGCGCGCCCGATGCCCAACTCGCGGCTTCGCGTTCGCACAGGAAGGCCAGGAACTCCAGTTCGACGGCGACGTGATCTTCGTAGCCGTTCATCGGCACGGTGTTGAACTGCGTGTACTGCTGCCGCAACGCCTGCGCGATAGTCTCGGTCGCCGACAGCACATCCGATGCGTCTCGCCAGCGATAGGCCGATTCGCGCGCTGAGACGCGCTCGACGCTCTTGCCGAACAGCCGCGCATAGTCCGCTTCGAGATCGGCCAGCGTCGCGTCGACGAATCTTTGCAGCGCGCTCAGACCGGCCTGAAGTTTGGCCTGATCCTTGCCCAGCCAGGCGATCGACGCCTGAATCTCGTCGACCATGTGGCCTGTGTTCAGCGCGGCGATCAGGCTAGCATCGGGCGGGTAGAAGCCGATCGCCAGCCAGCGATACACGCGCCCCCGATCGGCGGCCACGCGCGACAGGATATCGAAAGCACGCCGGCGCGGATCGACTGTGGACGGCGACTCTTGTCGAGAGAGGCTGGCTGCGGAAAGGTTATTCATCATGTCAGGTAGTAGACCGAAGGCTCAGTGCCTTTCTCAACCAGCAGTTGAAAGTGCGGGCGCGCCCGGAGCAGTTGCGCCACGTCACTGTTGGGATCGTTCAGGTCGCCGAAGATGAGGGCGCGGGTCGGGCACGCCTCGACGCAGGCCGGTTGCAGCTCCTGCACCAGCCGGTGCGCGCAGAACGCGCACTTCTCTACCGTCTTCGCGCGGTGGATCATCGGGTTGCTCCCCGTGGGGTAGGGCAATGCGTAGCGCAGTTGCGAATCGGCGAACACGCGCACGCTGGTATACGGGCAGACGATCATGCAGTAGCGGCAGCCGATGCACAGGCTGGGGTCTAGCGTGACAAGTCCATTCGCGGAGCGAGCCGTGGCCGACGTGGGGCACACTTCGACGCACGGCCCGCCGGCGCAGTGCTGGCAGGCCAGTGGCAGGTATTCGAGTTGCAGGTCGGGATAATCTCCGGCGGGGGCCTCATCGCCGTCGGAACCGATGCTGACGATCTGAATCCACGCGACGCCTTCGGGAAGGTTGTTCTCCTGCTTGCAGGCAACCGTGCAGGTGTGGCACCCGGTGCACGCCTGGAGATCGACGACCATCACGTAACGCTCAGACATCCTGCCGCCCTACTTCTCTGACGACTTCGACGAGAACATCCGAGAAGGAGCAATTCGGCCCAAAGGCGTTGGCCGGATTGCCGACGGCATGTGTCAGCGCCTGTGCATGACCCGACTGAAAATCGGTCGATTGCCAGCCCTGGCTGAGATAAACTGTCCCTGGTGGCACAGACTGGCTGAGACGCGCCCGCAGCACGACGAAGCCGCGATCGTTGAATAGCCGCACCCGATCGCCGTTGGCGATCCGGCGAGGCTGGGCGACCGAGGGGTGCAGGATAGCGCACGGTTCCCGATCCAGTTCGCGCAGCCAGGGCGTGTTGACGAACGTCGAGTGCACCCGGTAGCGACTATGCTCGGTCAGGCAGATCAGAGGATAACGGTGGATAAGGTCGCCATCTGGATCGGCTTCAATCGGCGGTTGATAGTTCGGCAGGGCCTGACCATAGGGCAACAGCCGTTCGACGTAGAACTCGACCCGGCCGGTCGGCGTCTTGAACTTCCGATCGCGATGCACCACAAGCGCATCGGGCGGAAGGTCTCGTTGCAGGACGCCTTTCGATTTCAGTTCTTCAAACGACAGCCGGCGCATCGACGCGTCACCCTGCGCCAGAATCTCGGCCAGGTATTCGACCGGCTGCCGGGAGAAGTACTCTCTGACGCCTAGAAGCCCGGCCAGCGCCGCCGCGATGTCAAAGTCCGAACGGCACTCGCCCGGTGGCGGCACGATGACGGGCTGATACTGGACGAACGGTCCCGGCCCTTTGACCATGTCTTCGCGCTCGAACAACATCGCCGCCGGCAGCACGTAGTCAGACCAGCGCGCCGTCTCGGTCATGAAGTGATCGACGGTCACCAGCAAATCGAGTTTGGGCAGCACTTCCTGGCGCAGCCGATTCTGATCCGGCCACTGGTTCAGCCAGTTGCCGAAGGCGACCCACATGGCCTTGATGGGGTAGGGCAGGCCGGTGACGATTTGCTCGGGCATTCGCAGAGGGTTCACCGGACGATGGAGTTTGCCACCCGGCGCGCAGAAGGCGCTGTCGAAGAGAGCGCCTTCGCAGAAGCCATCCACGCCCGCATCACCACCGGGCACGCCCAGGTTACCGGTCAGCGCAGCCAGTGTCGCGATTAACCGGCCGAAGGTCGCGCCGTGATGCCAGCGATCGACGCCATACAACGTGAAGATCCGCGCCGGCTTGACCGTGGCATATGCCTGCGCCAGCGCAATGATCCGCTCCGCGGGTAACCCCGTCTTCTGCGCGGCGAAGTCCGGCGTGTAAGCGGATACCCTCTCCTTCAACAGATCGAAGGCCGGGCGGCACGCGACGCCTTTGACGACGAATCGACCCGCGAGCGCAGGAGACTTTGCCCTTTCAGCAGGAACCGCGCGCTGCGTGGCTTCATCCCAAACCACGTAGCCGTTGAGAAAGCGACCATCGTCCTCGCGCACCAACAGCGGCGCGACGGTGTGCCGAATGACGAACTCCCTGTCGATCCAGTCCCGCGCGATGATCTCGCGCAGCATCGCCAGCGCCAGATAGAGATCGGTGCCTGGTCGAATCGGCAGCCACTCGTCGCACTTGCCCGCCGTGACACTGTACTTCGGATCGATGGCGATCAGGTGCGTTCCCGCCCGCTGCGCCTCGACGAAGAACGGCCACCAGTTCATGCGGCTCTGCGCCGGATCGCCGCCCCAGATCAGCACCAGGCGGGAATTGGGCAGGTCGGCGTAGTCGTTGGCGAGATAGCCCGCGCCTTCGCCGAGCGTGTCTTCGATGCCGCTGGGCACGGCGCTATCCAGGCCGAACTCGCGCAGGCTGGTGCCCGAAGCGCCCAGCGCGGCGGCCAACCGCAGGTACACGCCGGTCAGGCCGTTCAACGCGCTCAACTGGCCGGAGAAGGGGAAGAACATCAGGCTCTCCGGCCCGAACTTCTCCCGCAGCGCCCGCACCCGATCGGCGATCTCGTCCAGCGCCTGATCCCAGGAGACTCTTTCCCATTCGCTGGTGCCGCGCGGGCCGGCGCGTTTGAGCGGGTACAGCAATCGATCTCGATGCGCCACCATTTGCACGTGGCTGATACCCTTCAGGCAAATGCGGCGGTAGCGTTCATCCGGGAAATCGGCCGGCTCGATTCTGGTGATGCGTCCATCATGCACTGTCACCGCCAGGCCGCAGTAGTGCGCGCCACAGTTGAGGTTGCACGCCGTGCGATACTGCCGCCCCGGCGAGGAACTGTGCGGCGAGCCGGCCGAGAGCGACAGGCCGCGCAGGAAGACGCGGCCGTCGTCTTTGAGTGAAGTTGCCACGTCGCCTGCCGGCGGCTCAATCGCGGCAAGCGTTTCGGGGACCATTGCGCGCTGTTCGACCGTGCGCTCGCTGCGCTCCCGAAGGTTCAACGTGGCCGGGTCACTTCCATACGCCGCTTCGCCGGCGGGCGCGTTGCTGCGCGCGGTCCGGGCAATGCGGTCGGCGATACCATTGACCAGGTTGGCGCGTCCCAGCAGCGTCTTCAACGTCGGCAGCAGATCGGTGGCGGCCCGCTCGACAGCGATGGCGGCATTGGCGCCGAGGCGCATAGCTGCATCGCGATAGTCGCCGGTGTCGGAAGACAGCAGCACGATGACCGGCACGTAGTGGGCTTCGCGCCGAATCCGCGTGACGAGATCCAGGCTAGACCTGCCAAAGGCGAACGGATCGAGCACGATCGCGTCTGGCTTCGCTCTGGCCCGGATCAGCAGGTCGTCTACGTTCTCAACCGGTAGAATGTCGACCGGGAGACGTTGAAGCAACTGTGAAAAGGTGTTTCGCAGCCAAGAGTGAGAGACGGCGACCACGATCTGAGGAGGCCGATGCGCATCCATTTGCGTGATCCTTCGATGATCGCGCCATCGTCATTATGAAGCAACGGGCGACTCCTGTCAGTCGGGAGTCGCCCGCGATTTGCCGCGTATTTTTCTCGACAAGCGTGTGGGGATTCTTACGGACAGAGACTATCCCAGCAGACGATGGCGCAGCGCGTATTCCACCAACTGCGACCGGTGTTCCAGCCCCAGTTTCTCCATGATACGCTCGCGATACGTCTCGACGGTGCGTGAAGAGAGCGACAGTCGCTCGCCGATCTCACGGCTGGTGAACCCTCTGGCCGTCAGTTCAAGTACCTGGCGCTCACGCTCGGATAGCACGTCCGGTGCAGGTGGGCCGGACTTCGCGGACCGGCGCTCTTGAACGATCGCCTGTACGCCTTCGGGCTGCAGGAAAGATTCGCCGCGCGCGACCGTTCGAATGGCGGTGACCAGATCGCGGTCAGCCGCGGATTTGCGCACATAGCCCATGCCGCCGGCCTCGATGAAGGGAACGAGATGGGTCTCCTCGCTGTGCATGGTCAGCGCCAACACGCGGGCCTCAGCCCAGGCCGCGCGGATGCGACGAGTCACTTCGACACCGTCGAAGTCGGGCAGTGTGATGTCCATCAGCACCACGTCGGGCCGCAGATCGAGCGCCTGCCGCACTGCCCGCGCGCCGTCTTCGGCTTCGCCGACCACGCGGATGTCAGATTCTTTTTCGAGCAGCAGGCGGAGACCGCTGCGCACGACGGCGTGATCGTCAACGATCAGAACGCGAGTGGCCTCACTCACGCTGCGCCTCCTCCAGCGGAATCTCGATGAAGATGCGCGTGCCCCCGCCGGCTTCCGAGTCCACCTGGAGCCGCCCGCCGATCAACGCGACGCGCTCCTGCATCCCGGCCAGTCCCAGCCCCTTGCCGTTACGGTCGTTCGATTCGAACCCGCGCCCGTCGTCGATGATGGTGAGCCAGACCGCGCGAGGCCCACGCGCGAGGTTGATCTCGGCTCGTTGCGCCTGCGCGTGCCGCACGATATTGGTCAGCCCCTCCTGCACCGCGCGATAGAGCACGATCTCAACTTCGGAAGGGAGACGTCCCAACGAGTCGGTGGTATTGAAGTTGACCTCCGTCCCCTTCTGCTCGGCACACTCTTTGACGCACCACCGGATGGCCGGGATAAGGCCCAGATCATCGAGCACGGCCGGGCGCAAGTCCATGGACAGTCGGCGCACCTCTTCGAGCGTCTGGCCAGTCAGATAGCGCAGGCCGTTCAGGCGATCCTGGATTAGATCGAGATCGGTTTCGTCCTGGAGGGCTTTCAATTGAACCAGGATCGAAGTGAGCGCCTGCCCGGTCTCATCGTGCAGCTCGCGCGAGAGGCGCCTGCGCTCGGCTTCCTGCGCCGAAAGCGCATGGTTGAGCAATTGCTGAAGTCGCTCGCTTTTCGCGTGCAGTTCAGCCAGCAGGCGTGTATTCTCGTGATTGAGGGCTTCCAGCTCGCCCTGCTGCCGCATGAGGGCCTCGCGCGATTCGCGCAGTCCGGCCACCATCGCATTGAACTCGGCCTGCACCTCGCCGATCTCGTCGTGCGCCCAGGCTGATACCTCGACGGACAGGTCGCCCGCCTGCACGCGTCGCATGGCATGAACCAGGTTGCGCAACGGGCGGACGAGCACCCAGGTCAGAAGGACAGCCAGTCCAAGCCCAATGAGCGCACCGAGCACGAGGACGGCGCTGCCCTCGCGCGTCAGCGTGAAGACGAGATCGAAATTGGCTGAATGATGCTCAGGCGCAGCCAAAAGGATGAGCAGGCGCTGCCGAACGAACAGTGCTCCCGCGACCAGAACGAGAAGCAGCGGCAGGACGACGAGGCCGACAATCTTGATCGCAACCGGGGCTGCGCCGAGTCGGCGCCAGGCATGAGAGGCAATTCGTTTTATGCTGAGAAGAATCATCGGAATGGTCCCACTGGGTACCGATAGGCGAACGGGGCAGCAGCATAATTATAAACGCAAGTGGCTTACCCCGTTCATCCTGCAGGCGTTGGTGGAGTAGCCAGCAAGGCCTGGACGACCTTTTCCAGCTGTAGACTCTCGTCGTCTGCCGGAGCATCCGGCGTCACGTTCAATTCGTTGAGCAGGCGCGTGGCGTTCTCCCTTGTGTGCTGCTCCGTCGCCGGATGTCGCACCAGCAGCGTTAGCAGATCGACGGCTCGATCCAGTTCGCCGTTTCGCAGCCGCCACACGGCTGCCGCTTCGAGCATGTCGAGTATGATCATCGCCGACTGGCTGGCCTGTGCCGCCTGTAGTCCTTCGCGCAAATGCCCCCAGGCCGTCGCGTGCTCCTGTCGCTCAATCTGAACGAGGGCCAGCCATTTCAAGCCGCGCGCCAACTGACTGACGCTGTCGATCCGGCGCGCCAGCGCCACGGCCTCCTCGCAGAAGAACAGCGCCCGGCTGTGATCGGCCTGCCTCAGGCACAGCTCGCCCAGATTCTGCAGCGCGACTGTCTTGACGTACAGGTTGCCGGTTTCCTCGCAGACCGGCAGACACGCCTCGAAGTGAGTTCTTGCCTCCGCCAGATTGCCCAGCATGAGATGCACCGCTGCCAGGTTATTCAGGAAAAACCCTTCGCCGCGCCGGTCGTCGATCTCGCGACAGAGGGAAAGCCCCTCGCCGAGCGTTTCGATGGAATAGGCATAGTCGCCAGCGCGCCCGGCGACGTTGCCCAGGTTCGCCAGAACCTTCACCGTTTCCTTGCGGTTGCCTGCCTGCCGATACAGCGCCAGCGCCTCTTCCAGGCGTGCCCGCGCCGCGACGAACTCGCCCGCCTGGATCAGTGCCGCGCCCGCGACGTTGAGCGCGAAGCCCAGCGTGTCCGTGCCGGCATGCCCGCGCAACAGGGACACAGCCGCCTCGGCCAGTGCGCGCATGCGTGAGACTTGCCCCAGTCTCAACAGCAGGCCCGCCTCGTGCGCGTGTAAGCGTCCCCATATGACGCGCTCCGCCATCGACAGCGAATCGGCGTGCGGCGCGATCGCGGCGCGGGCCTGCTCGAGCTGATCGCTGCCTTCCTGAAACCAGTTCTGTGTTTCGTAAAACTTGTGCAGCGTTGCGATGACATGGCCTATCCTCTCCAGATCGCGGCGCGCTACCAGTCGCTGCCACGCCGCGCGGACGTTGTCGATCTCGCGCCGGATCGCGGCCAGGGATTCGCCGACTGTGGATGTGTTGAAGCGCTGCTCCTGCTCCTGAAGAAAGACCGCGTAGTAACCGGCGTGCTGCGTCGATGTTTGCTCGCGCTCGGACGGTTCGGCGGCGAGCATCTCGGCGGCGTACTGGCGCAGGATTTCGTGGATGTCGTAACGCGGCGAGTCGGCATCGTCGCCCATTCGTTGTAGCAGCGACTTGGCGACCAGCGCGTTGAGCATCGAAGGCGCCAGCCCGGCGACCTGCCGCGCCGCAGCGAGGGTGAACCCGCCCCGAAACGTGGACAGCCGGCGAAACACCCGCTGTTCATCAAGCGTGAGCAACCGCCACGAGTGGTCGAACACGGCGCGCAGGCTGCGATGGCGCTCCGGCATGTTGCGCCACGTGGCCGACAGCGCATCCCGGCTGCGCGCGATGTCGTCGGCGATCTGTGTGCACGATTGCGTCGCCACCAGCGCGGCGGCCAATTCCAGACCGAGCGGCGAGCCGGTCAGCAGGCGGCAAATGCGCGCGACGCTGTCGATTTCGCTGTGGACGTCGAACTGGTGGCGCGCGCGCCGCGCGTTGTGCGTGAAGAGCTGCACCGCGTCGTAACCGGCGAGCGCCGCGCCGTCGCCCGCGCCGGCGGACGGGTAGGGCAGCCCGTCGAGTTCGAACAACCATTCTTCGCGCAGGTTGAGCTTCTCACGCGAAGTGACAAGCACTTTAACCTCGGGCGCTTGGCGCAGGATATCGGCGACGAGATCGACGCCGGCCATCAAATGCTCGAAATTGTCGAGCAACAACAGCAACTCGCGCGCGCGCAGGTGATCGAGCAGTTGCGTTCGAGGCGATGCGGCGCCGGAGAAGCGCAGGCCGAGCGCTTCGGCGACGGCGGTGATCAAGAATTCGGCGGACATCACGGGCGTGAGCGAGACGTAACTGATACCGTTGAGGAATGCGTTGACGGTGCACGCGGCGACTTCGGTCGCCAGACGCGTTTTGCCCACGCCGCCCGGCCCGACGATCGTCAGCAAGCGGCAGTGTGGATCGGCCAACAGTCGGGCGAGGTCCGCCAATTCCGGCTGGCGACCGACGAACGGGGTCGGCTGTATCGGCAGGTTGGGCGATCGGGACGCGGCGGCTTTGATGCGCTCGTAGAGCGCCGTCGTCTCCGTCGTCGGCTCCACGCCCAGTTCTTCGGCCAATACCCGGCGACAGGTACCGTACTGGCGCAGCGCCGCGTCGCGCTGGCCTGTGCGGGCCAGCATGAGCATCAGCCGGCGATGGGCTTCTTCGCGCCACGGATCGAGCGCGACCAGCCGTGACGCGAAGCGTAGCGCCTGATCGAACTCGCCGTGATGGGCATGCAGTGTGATGAGCGCGTCGAGCACCCGCCAGGCTGCCTGTCGCCAGCGCTCGCGCTCGGTGATCAGCCAGGTTTCGAACTCGGGGCAGTCGGCCAGCGCCACGCCTTCCATGAACTCGCCCCTGTACAGCTCGGCGGCGGCCGCCAGTGACGCGGCGTCGCCTTTCGCGTGCAATTCCCGGAACGTCACAATATCTACGTCAACGGCGGGCGCGGGTTGAAAGTGAATCGTGCGCCGATCGGTCTCGAGGCAACCCGGCAAAATCGTAGACAGATTGTGCAGCACGCGGCGCAATTCGCTTCGCGCCTGATCGTCGCTCGCGTCGGGCCAGAACAGGCCGATCAGATGATCGCGCGAGATCGGGCGCGCTTCGGCGGCCAGGTAGCCCAGCAGCGCGATCGCTTTGGGTGAGCGAAAGCGCGGGGCCTTACCTTTTTCCCAGATGACCTGCACCGGCCCCAACAACCTCAACTCGATCGGCATTGAAGGCTTTGGCGTCATGCGCTCCCGGCTCGCCGTGCGGACGATTTGCGGACGGTGCCATTATACCTTTCTCGCACATTAACCTGAATATGACCGATGGCCCATACGCCAGACTCCGATTCACGCGATATGCGACCGTACCAGGCTTACCTTGTTCGCTGCTGGCGCGAGGGGTCGGACTGGCGCTTCTCGCTGGAAGGCATTGGGCGCGACCGCCAGCGGTTGGGCTTCAGTCGTTTGGAGGAACTGATGGCGCATATCCAGGCCAGTCTATCAGAGGAGGGTGATGACCAATCAAGCGAATTCCCGGATGGATCGTGACTCGAACGCGCATTTCAATCATTTTCAAACGGAGGCTATGTCATGACTCGCAAAACGCTCGTCCTCGTTTCTGGGTTGGCCGCGCTGACGCTGGTGATCAGCTTGAGCGCGGCAGCGGCGCAAGACGCCGGCCCGCAGACCGAATCCAGCGTGCAGGCTGCATCAGCAATGACCGGCTACTACAACTTGTTCGGCTATGAGGGGATTGGCACGCTGGGCAGCGTAGGTTTCGCCGCGGGGCCAACGCCGCCGGTGGGCGACTACGTCACCACACACTGCCGTTACATCGACGTGCAGAACACGACGGTGGGACACTACTATCT
>DASSFZ010000301.1:0-2014 GCA_035693785.1 Anaerolineae bacterium
TGACGACGATGAGCAGCAGTCCGGCGAGCGCGGACGTGAGCCGCAGCGCCAGGTAATTCTGGCCGAAGATCGGCATGAGCGCCGCGACGACGTAATCGTACAGCGGCTCGCGCCCGTAGCCGACCGTCTGGTAAATCGGGCGCGCGCCGTTCAAGATGGCGACGGCGTCCATTCCGTGATCGGCTTCGTCGTGCGTCAGCCCGGGCGGGATCTCGCCGAGCTGAACCAGGCGAAACGCGGCGGCGACCAGCAGGATCGCCAGCAGTATGATGACCTCTGTTGTTCGATTCAGCCAGCGCGTTTCTTGCCCAGATGCGTCCATACCGTAACCGCTCAGCTACTTGTGACGTGCCATTCCGAACGCAGCACTGTGTCATTCCGAACGGAGTGAGGAATCTCCCTTCCGACCAGCGAATGCGGCGCGCCGGGGTAGAGATGCCTCGTCGTTCCTCCTCGGCATGACACGTCTGGCGCGGATCGCGAGCGGGTGATTTGACCACAAAGACACGAAGTTTCTTCGTGTCCTCGTGTCTTGGTGGTTAAGGTTCTACCACCCGCACACGGGTCAGCGTCACGTGCGTCCCGAGGCCGTGCCCGTCGTCGGCGAGGATCGGCAGTCGCTTCGACGACGGCCTGCCGTACCAGCCCACTTGCACATCGTATACGCCGGACGGCGTGTGAGGATCGAGCGTGAGCGCGCGCTCGTCGACGACGATCTCGCCCGGCGCCCAGCTTGACAGCGGACGCGTCCCGTTCACGGGCGGGCCTGGCGTGCGCGCCCAGATGGTCGCCGCATCGTCCGGCGCGGCGACGTGCGCGAAGATGCCATAGTCGAAATCTGTCGGGCCGGTCGATTGCCAGTACGTCGTCAGCTTGATCGACTCGCCCGGCCGGGCGCTGCGCCGGTCGAGCGCATAGCCCAGCAGCCGCACCTTGTCGTCGAAGTTTAGATGGATTGGGTTGGGATAGTCTCCGTCGCGCCCCCGAATCGTCACCTGCCCGATCGTCGCACCGTCGCCGCCGTTCGACGCGGGAAGACGCTCCCCGCCTCGCTCGTACAGTCCGACGCGGACCGCCGTTTCCAGAGGCGCGTAGGCGGTCTCGGGAATGTGGACGGTGTATCGATCGGCGAACACCTCGCCGGGCCGCCACAGCACGGTCGGATAATTGCCGAGGCCGGTATAGGTATCGCGCTGCGCTTCGATCACGCCGTCGCCGTCGACCACGTGCACGAAAGCCGTGTAAGACCTGTCGATCGGCTTGAGCGCCTGCCAATAGGCGATGACCGTCAGCTTGTCTCCAGGCGTTACTTCCGATTTGTCGACCTCGTAGCCTACCAGCCGGATCGCATCTGCAAAGGTGTCGTCCGTCTGATTCGGAATCGCGGCAATGTCCGCCTGGCTCAGCGGCTGCGGCCGGGCGTAGGCGGGCGCCAGGATGCCGAACAGGCCGTAGAGCGCAAATGCGAGCATCGATCCGGCGACGACGAATGATACGGCCATCTCGCGTCGCCTGACCCACTCCAGCAGCCCCGCCGCGATGAGCACGGCCAGCGCGGGGAGGGCGGGGAAGAAAAAACGACCGTTCGGGCCGGCTGTGCTGATCGTCATGTAGCCGAAGACGGCGCCGGCAAACAGCGCAACGATTCCGGCGAGGATGCCGGCGCGCGCACGCGCCTCCCATCCAGCCCGACGCCCATGACGCACGGCGCCGGCGACGAACCCGGCCAGCGCGATCAGGCAGACGATGAAAATGACCTGATACAGCGCATCTGGCATGGGAATCTGCCCGTATCCGAAGCGCCCCCACACGGTCGACCACGAGTAGGGAATCTCCTGTAACGCGAGCGAGAAATCGCGGAGCGGATCGCGCCCGCCCCAAATCGCGTTCATCTTTTCGATGCCGGTCGCTTCGCCATACAGCACTTGATTGCGCGCGAACCACCATCCGGCGACGAGCGCCGTGACGCCGAGCGCGATCAAGTTGGCGCGAATGAAGCGGCGCCAATGGCTAT
>DASSFZ010000302.1:0-2602 GCA_035693785.1 Anaerolineae bacterium
CGCGGCGAATCGCTTCGACGACTTCCGGCCGGCGACCTTCGCTGAAGTTGGGGACACATTCGACAATTCGTCGCATATGGCTTATCGCATATGGCTTATCGCCGATGCCTTATCGGACACGCGGAGTAGTATTGTTACCCACATCAACTCCAGGCGTTGCTGCGCTGTGCATGCCAAGCCAGCCCACAAGATGGTCTTCTAGTCAGTCACCATGCTTTTGACAGCCATAATCGTTCCTCCGGCTCTGTGAAGCGCAAACAGCGATTCGCGTTCGTGATTGTACCGCTTGCCTTCACAGATAGCAAAGGGGCAAGAGTCAACTTGTGCGCCGGCTGCGGTGCACGATGAATACGCCGGCGAGGACAGCCATGCCGCCCGCGACCTGCCATGCCGACAAAGCCTCGCCGAGCAGAGGTCCGGCAAGGAGTGCGGTGACCACCGGCTGGCCGAGCAGCGTCGGCGAGACGATCGAGGCAGGCAGGTGACCCAGTGCATAATTGATCACCAGATAACCGACGACTTGCGAGATTAGGCTGAGCGCAAGAAGGTTAAGGTAGGTGACGGCGGTGTAGCCGGTGAGCGGCTGGCGCAGCAGAAGACACACGACGAGCAGGCTGGCAGAAGAGCTGACGGCGGCGGGCCAAAAGTACGTGAGCGAGTCGAGGCTTCCCCGGCCCCACTGCGTGATCAAAATGTAGCCGCCGTAGAAGATGCCGGCCAACAGCCCCGCCAGCGTGCCCACGCCGAGTGAGATGCCGCGCAGGCTATCCAGGCCAAGTATGAGGCCAGCACCGGCCATCGCGATCAGGAGCCCCGCCCAAAATCCCAGGCTGAGCCGTTCTCGGAAAAATACGATCGCGCCCAGCCCGACCCACAGCGGGGCCGTGTTTGCCAGCAGCGTCGGATTAGTCGCGCCGCTCATCATGACACCCGTCGCCCAGAGCGCCAGGTCGGCTGCAAAGAACAGGCCGCCGAGCACGGCGATGAGCAGCCCGCGCCGGGGCAGGCCGCCGCCCGATCTCGCGCGGCGAAAAAAGGGCCACGCCATCACGACGACGGCGATCGCCATGCGATAAAAGCTCGTGACCGTGCCGGGCGCGCCGGCCCAGCGCACAAAAATCGCCGACAAGCCGAGACTGAGGACGCCAACGCCAAGCGCCAGGTACGACCGAAGGATCAGGTTGTGGGAATCAGTCACGGGACCGTCGAGGAACCTGGTTTCTTCAAGAAACCAGGTTTCTGCTGCTATGTCTTTTGAGCCAGGCGCGCCACAAACTCGGCATGCTCGGCGGTCGCCAGCCCCTGCTGCAGCACGGCCAGCACTCGCGCCAGATCGCCGCCAAGGAGGGAAGGAATTGCCAGGTGGAGACCAGGGAAGACCTTGCTGCGGACCACGCCGGATTCATCGGGCATCAGGGGCGTGTACTCGCCTTCGCTCAGGTGAAACCAGTCGACGCGCTGGTCGTACACTTGCCAGACGATGTATTCCTGAACGCCATTTCGCCGATAGACTCTCAACTTGTAGTGCAGATCGATGGAGGCACTGCTGCCCGCAATCTCGACAATCAGCTCGGGTGGGCCTTCAACATAATCATCTTCGCTGACGTGCGAGCGCCCGCCGGCAGCCGGCTCAATTCGCAGCAACGTGTCAGGCTGAACTTCATTGTCGATGTCCAGTCGAACGGTGGCGTTGTCGCCCAGATCGACTCCTGGCGTTGCGGCACAGTACGCGCCGAGCCAAGCCATGATATAGCCGTGGGGTCTGCTGTGGCCTGCGTAGTGAACGGGTGTTGGCATGTAGACGACTCCCTCGATCAGTTCGGCTTTCCTGATGTTTGGCATCGCGTCATACCGCCGCTCGAATTCGCGGCGCGTCAGCCGATCGCCGCTTTCCAGCGGCGGCAGAGCGGTCGTCGCGCGCCGGGCGAGAGCCTCTTGTTGTTTGCCCGTTGCGGTGTCTTTGACAGCCATCGTCTGTCCTCCAACTCATCTGCGCCAGCGCCAATACCATCCCGGCTATTGTACCGCTTGCCTCGCCAGTCGGCAAAGAGGAGTCTTTCGCATACCGCAGCACCTCCCACTCGCCACTCGCCACGCATCACGTTTTACGTTTCGCAATTACACAACGTTATACTCCTCCCGCACTGCGCCGGCCGCGAACCGCTCGAAGCGCAGTGGATCGATATCCAAGGTTATCGCGCGTCCGTTGAGAATCTCCTCGGCCATCAGCAGGCCGCAGATCGGGCCGTGCATGAAGCCGTGCCCGCTGAAGCCGGCGCACACGTGGAAGCCTTCGATGGGCGTGCTGCCCAGGATGGGATGCGCGTCGGGCGTGACTTCGTATAGCCCGGCGACGCGTGATACGACGCCGGCAGACTCCAGCAGCGGCATGCGCCGCGCGGCGGCCTCCATGCCTATCAGTTCCCATTCTCTATCGACGCTCTGGTCGAATCCGGGCGCCTCGTCTGGGTTGGACATGCCGGTGAGCAGGCCATCGCCCTCGCGATGGAAGTAAAGAGACTGCGCGAAGTCGATCACGAAAGGAAAATCCCGCGGGATTTGCGGCAGGGGCGTCGTCGACAGCCATTGGCGGCGGATGGGG
>DASSFZ010000303.1:0-20576 GCA_035693785.1 Anaerolineae bacterium
GTCGTCCTCGATCCGGCCGACGACGCGACCCGATTCGATCTGGTCTTGCGGATGCAGCAAGCTCTCTCGCCCATCCTGATCGTCGAATGGCCGGACGTCGCCGCCGGACAGGTCATCAGCCGCGAGTACCCGCTCGACCTCCCGGTTGGGGCATCGGCCACGACAGGGTTATGCGATGCTTGCGACTTCGTGCTCGACGTCGACGGCGACGGCGACGGCACCCCCGAGCAGCGGGTGCACCCCAGGCGGACGCTGTGGAGGCCGGTCGATTTCAATCCGCGCGAGTCGGTCCTGTTCTACCTTCCACCCGAGCAGATCATCGTCGGCATGCTGCTCGCGCTGCTGGGCGCCGTCCTACCGACCGCCATCTACGCCGGCGGCGTGACGTGGCTGGATCGGCACGAGAAGGAGCCGCCGCACCTGCTGCGCGCGGCGTTCCTCTGGGGTGCGCTGCCGGGCGCCGTCGTCGCCGTCGTCGCGCGCTTCTTCGTCGCCGGCCCGCTGGCGCCGGTCATTACCGAATCACTCAAGTTCGCCGCGATCGCGTTCATCTTCACCCGCTATCGCCGCGAGTTTGACAATATCCTCGACGGCATCGTGTACGGCGCGCTCGCCGGCATCGGCTACTCGATGACGATCAATCTCCTGACCTACGCCACCGGCTTCCTGTTCGGCGGGTTCGAGCTCCTGGGCACGTCCGTGCTGCTCAACGGCATCGCCTTCGGCCTGAACGAGGCATACTACGGCGCTGCCATCGGCATCGGCTTCGGCGTGTCGCGCTGGGCGAAAGATCGGCGCCTGCGCATCGCCGCTCCCTTCATCGCGCTGGCCGCCGCGATCGGGCTGCATCTCTTCAACGACTACTGGCGCGATCTCGCGGTCGGCGACCGGAGCGGACTGGTGATCATCCCGATCCTGGCGACGTGGGCCGGCATCGTCGCCGTCGTCGCGATCGCCGTCCTGTCGCTGCGCCGCGACCAGGAGATCATCCGCGCGCACCTTAAGGCAGAACTCGATCTCCGAACGCTGACGCCGAACGAGTTCTTCTATCTGTCCACGCCGCGCAACCGGTCGCGGTTTCTGCTCCAGGCCGCGCGCCGTGGGCCGGCCGAGCTGGCGCGCGCGCTGCAGATGCGCGAGACGATCACGCAGCTCGCCTACCGGCGGCGAGAGCTGGGGTTGCTCGGACGCGACGCGGCCACCGACGCGGTCGCCGCCAGCCTGCGCCAGCGTGTCGCCAGGTTGAGACCCAAGCCACGACCGCGTGAAAATAGATAAAGTTTTCCGCTGAAGAAACTACATGGCGCGCGAAGATTTTTAGGACACGGATGAACGCAGATAAACACGGATTGCACAGGTCTCGATGGCTTCCGCTGATTGTGCTGCTGGCGATCCTCGGCGCCGGCTGCCGCTCGGATCCGAACGATCAGTTCATCCAGGGATGGTGGACTTACTCGGATCCGCACCTGGGGTCGATCGTGTCCGAAAAGTTCCAGGAGTCGGTGTGGCGCTTCGATCGCGGCACGTACCGCTTCGACGCGTGCTGCATGTTCGAGCAGCACACCTTCGGGAAGTACAATATCGTCGAAAGTGAGGGTGACGTGCTCGTCCTGGAGCTTTTCTGGCAGGACGGGAGTTACCGCTCCGAGCCGACACAGATCAGGATCGTCATCGACAGACAAAACGACACGCTCAAGGTGCAGCGAACCGGGCCGTTCCGGCGCATCACGCCGTAACCCCCACACGCGCCGTCGCCCAGGCTGTGGGCGAGGTCCGCTCCGCCCGATAGTGGGCGAGACCTGCCAGGTCTAAGGCATAAGCCTCTCCAGCGCAGACAGCAAGTACAGGTGGAACCTGATCCATTGGACAGCGCAGTGAATTGCGACTTTGTGTATCATCTGAAGACAAAGGTTCCAAGGGAGGTCACGTGAGATACAAGCTGCTCGGACGAAGCGGCCTGCGCGTCTCGGAGCTATGCCTGGGCACGATGACGTTCGGCGAGGACTGGGGCTGGGGCGCATCGAAAGAGGTCAGCCGCGAGATATTCGACGCCTTCGCCGAGGCCGGGGGCAACTTCGTCGACACCGCCTGCAACTACACGAACGGCACGAGTGAGCGATTCGTCGGCGACTTCGTCACCTCGGATCGCGATCACTTCGTCGTCGCCACCAAGTATACGCTGTCCGAACGCAAAGACGATCCCAACTTCGGCGGCAACCAGCGCAAGAACATGATGCGATCGGTGGAAGGCAGCCTCAAGCGTCTGAAGACAGACACCGTCGATCTGCTCTGGCTGCACATGTGGGACTTCACTACGCCGGTCGAGGAAGTGATGCGCGGGTTGGACGATCTGGTGCGGTCAGGAAAAGTACTCTATGTCGGCCTCTCGGATTCGCCGGCGTGGATCGCGGCGCAGGCGAACACGCTCGCCGAGCTGCGCGGCTGGTCACGCTGCATCGCGCTGCAAGCGCCCTACAGCCTGGCCGACCGCGCCGTCGAACGTGAGCTGCTGCCCATGGCGCGCGCCTGCGACATGGGAGTGCTCGCGTGGGGAGTGCTCGAAGCCGGCGAGTTGACGGGCAAATACAACCGCGAATCGCCCGAGCCGAAACGCAACCGCAGCGCGGGCGAGATGAACAAGGCGCTCGCCGATGTCCTGATGGCGTTGGCCGATGAGATCGGACGCACACCGTCGCAGGTCGCCATCAACTGGGTGCGGCAGCATGGCAACGGGCATGCCGCGCCGATCATCCCCATCCTCGGCGCACGGACGGAAGCGCAGATCAAAGACAACCTGGGCTGTCTGGAGTTCACTTTAACCGGCGAACAACTGCGTCGCCTGGGCGAGGCCAGCCCGATCAGCCTGGGTTTCCCACAGGCGTTCCTGTCAGACGATCACGTTCGCAACCTGATCTTCGGCGAGACCTTCGACCGGTTGGACAATCACCGGGCCTGAGGCTCGTGTCGTATGATCGACGCTGCCGCATATCTGAGACGCATCGACTACGACGGCCCGCTGGCGCCGGCGATCGATACGCTGCGCGGGCTGCATGGGGCGCACCTGCTCGCCGTGCCGTTCGAGAACTTTGACATCCATTTCGGCCGGCCGATCGTCCTCGACGAAGCTCGATTCTTCGACAAGATCGTCGGCGAGCGACGCGGCGGTTTCTGTTACGAGCTGAACGGCCTGTTCGCCGCGCTGCTGCACGCACTCGGCTTCGACGTGACGCTGCATTCGGCTCGGGTCCGCGAGGGCAATGGCCGGTATAGCCCGGAGTTCGATCATCTCGTGCTGGTGGTGTACCTGGAGGAGCGCTGGCTGGCCGACGTCGGCTTCGGTGACTCGTTCCGGCTTCCGCTGCGGTTAGACGAACGAGGCGACCAGGTTCAGGATGGGCACATTTACCGCATCGGGGACGAGGGCCACGGCTTGACGATGCTCGAGTACGGGGAGGACGGCGCCATCCTGGACGGATATGCGTTCACGCTTCAGCCACGCCGGCTGGAAGAGTTCGCCGGCATGTGCCGCTACCACCAGACCTCGCCCGAATCGAGCTTCACGCAGAAGCGCATCTGCTCGCGCGCGACGCCTCTGGGGCGCGTCTCGTTGAGCGATAACAGGCTGATCATCACCGAGCGAGGGGAGCGCCGCGAGGTCGAGCTGGGCAGCGAAGAGGAATATGCGGCAGCGCTGCGCGAGTGCTTCGGAATTGAGCTGACGCCCTACCTCTCGACGTGAGACAGTGGGCGAGCGGCGTTCAGCGTGTCATGCCGAGGAAGAATGACGAGGCATGTCTGCCCCCGGCGCGCCGCGCTCGCCGGTCGGAGGAGAGATTCCTCACTGCGTTCGGAATGACACGATACACCGAGGAATGACACGCCGCGCTAAGCCGCCTGCCCGGCCGGGCGGCGGCGGAACCACGTCCGCCACTCGCGGTTCTCCCACACGACCAGAATCTGCGCTGCGTTGAAGATCGACGAGTACGTGCCGCTCAACAGGCCGACAAGCATGATGACGATGAAGTTACGGATGGTGATGCCGCCGAAGAGCGCCAGCGCCAGCATTGTGAAGAACATCGTCAACTGCGTGACCAACGAGCGTGCCACCGTCTGGATGATGCTCAGGTTGACGATCTGCTCGTAGCGCCCGCCCTGGCGGCGGAGCAGGTTCTCGCGGATGCGATCGAACACCACGATCTTGTCCTGCACCGAGAAGCCCAGCATCGTGAGCAGCGCCGTGAGAAAGAGCGAATCGACCTGCCAGCCCAGGAACTGGCCGAACAGCGCCGTCATGCCGACGATCACCGCCACGTCGTGCAGCAGTCCCAAGATCGCCGCGACGCTATATCGGAACGCGTGCGGCACCCTCCGAAAGGCCCACCACAGGTAGCCCATGATGACGACGGTCGCAATGCCGATGGTCTGCACTGCGCCCTGGATGACTTCCGCGCCGATCGTCGCACTGACCGAGCTGAATTCCAGCTCGGTGAACGCGCCGTGCCGGTCGCCGATGACGGCCGCGATCTCGTTCTTGGTGGCATCGTCCATGGCCCGCGAGCGGATCTGGATGCCGTTATCCTCCAGCGTCTGCACCTGGCTGTCGTCGAAGTCGAACTCGGCGTATATCGCCTTGATGTCGCCCGGCTGGGGAGGCGTATCGTCGAATCGAATCTTCAACAGCGAGCCGCCCGTGAAGTCGATCCCGAGCGGCAGTCCGCCGCCCAGCAGCCCGATCAGCAGTGCGATCAAGCCCGGCACGGTGACCAGCAGCGAGAACGCGAAGTACCAGTAGCGCCTACCCACAATGTCCCACATAAGTCTCCTGCATTTCGGAAGTTGGAGATTGGAGATTGGAGATTGAGATCAGGCTCCGAAGAGATGAGGGCGATTTTCGAGATTGACGTTGTCGGTGATCAGGTGCAGCAGCATGCGCGTGACTCGAATCGAAGTGAAGAGGCTGAGAAACACGCCGATGGCCAGCGTCAGCGCGAATCCCTTGACGATGCTCGCGCCGAATTGGCTGCCGAAAATAAAGAGAATCACGCAGGTGATCAGTGTCGAGACGTTCGAGTCGCGGATCGAGGTCCACGCCCGCTCGAAGCCGACGTCGACGGCGACGCCCAGGCGGCGGCCGCTGCGCAACTCTTCCTTCATGCGCTCGAAGATCAGCGTATTGCCATCCACCGCCACGCCCACCGAGAGGATAAACCCGGCAATACCGGGCAGCGTCAGCGTGACCGGGATGAGTTTGAACAGCGCGAAGGTCACCAGGCCGTACAGCATCAGCGCCAGAACGGCGACCAGCCCGGCCACGCGGTAGTAGAGCAGCATGAACACGGCGACCGCCGACAGGCCAATGGCGCCGGCGATGACGCTGGCGCGGATCGAGTCCTCGCCCAGCGTCGGGCCGACGGTGTTGCTGGACACGACTTGCATGGACACGGGCAGCGCCCCATAGCGCAGAAGGGTGAGCAGCGACTGTGCTTGCTCGACGTCACCACCCACGGTGATGATGCCTCTCCCGGGCAGAGCCGACTGAATCTGCGGGCACGACTGCACGCGATTGTCCAGCACAATGCACAAGTAACCACCGGGCCGACTCGACGTTGGCTGATACACGGTCGTGTATTCCTGAAGCACCGACACCTTGTCAGCGACGACCTCGAAGGCCACCGCCGGCCGCCCGAATTCGTCCTCGTCCAGCTGTAGCGATTCGGGCCGGAGATCGGCCCCTGTGATCAACGTCGGGTAGATCGGGCCGAATTGAGCTTCCAGCGGATCGACCGTCGGCACAGCCGGCGTGATGGGGGTCGTGCTCGTAAGCGCAGAAGTATCGGTGACGACGGGCGTCGCTGTGGCAGGCGGCGTCGGGTTGAGCAGGTTTGTCCCCGTCAGACCTTCGGTCGCGGTTAGCACGTTTGTCGGGGTGGGGCTGGTCGACGTGCGTAGGATGGCGCCATCTGGGAAGAACTCAAAACCGGCCTCGACGAACTCCAATTGCCCGGTCTGTTGGATGGTGCTCACGGCGCGCGCCGGGTCTTTCTCGTTGGGTAGTTCGACGAGAATCCGGTTCGAGCCTGCCCGCTGCACGACCGGTTCGGTCAGACCGAAGGCGTTGACGCGGTTCTCGATGATCTGGCGGGTGCGCTCCATCGCCGCATCGTCGAGCGTCTGCCCCGGCGCGGAAATGGCCTCCAGCAGCACTTGCGTGCCGCCGCTCAGGTCCAGGCCCAGTTTCACCGGAATCGAGGAGGCCAGCGACACGAACGCGGCAGCGAGGGCGAGTACGATGGTCAGGACAAGCCACACCAGCGTGCGCGAAGCCATGCGAAGCGATCACTCCAGGCAAGAAAGTCGCCGGTTGGCTTGGCAAGCATCACCGTGCCGACCGGCGCGGATTGTGTACGGCGCGCAAATGAAAGTTCCCACCTGCTCCCAGCGGATTGCCAAATCCGCCGCTGGATTTGACAATCCGGCGGGAGCATTCACTCGGAAATTTGACATGCGATCCGTACGTCAAGACAAACGGATTATAGTCGAAGTGCCACAAACGGTCAACGAACCGGGCGATCCGATATTAATCCCAGCTGCCCCAACACCTCCAGCGAGGCCACCACGACGACGGTATCCCCGGCGCCCAGCGCCTCGTCCGACCGTGGGTGAAGATGCTTTTCGTTGGGGCGGCCATGCAGAACGATAGTCAGGTCGTGCTGGCGCTCCACTTGCTCGATCGTCTTCCCGGCCAGCGGAGAGCCTGGCTCCACTGCCACGCGCGCCACGTGCAGCAACTGGTCGTCGACGTAGAAGGAATACTCGACGTGCGCCCGCGCCGCTGCCGCTGCGAAGGCCGGCGCGGCCAGGCTGGCCGTGCTGAACACGGTGTGAATGCCGAAGCCGCGCTCGACCCTGGCCGCCAGGTCGGCGTCGAACATGCGCAGAACGACTTTGACGCCGGGCCGCTGCTCGCGCGCGTCCAGCGCGACGTCGAGGTTGGTGAGATCGTCTTGCGTGCAGCACACGATCGACGTGGCGCGCTCGATGCCGGCCGACTTGAGCGCGTCGCCGTGGCGCGCGTCGGCGATGATCACGGGCACGCCCAGCTTGCGCACCAGCGAGACGAACGGCTTGTCCGGCTCGACCTCCACGGCGACCACATCCTGACCGAAATCGAGCAACTGCTGCACGATGCGGTAGCCGAGCTTGCCCAGGCCGACGACGATGACGTGATTCGAGAATGTCGAAGCCAATGCCGCCTCCCACGCGCTGCCGCGCGCCGACTTGTTGAACAGCAGCACGCCGAGATTCGCCACGCCGCTGCCCAGCAGTGCCAGGCCGATGACCGGCATGGCAAAGAAGAAGATCTCCAGGTACCACGGCTCGGGAAACTCGGCGCCGGCCTGGAGAAAGATCATCGACAGCATCAGGTAGATGGATTCGGGGATGGAGGGCGCGTCGACGGCGGGGTCTTGCGCATGCGCGGCCAACGCGAGCACGCGATACAACACCGCCGCGCCGACGAGAACGACGAGGAAAACGAAAATCGGGCCGCGAAACTCGCGCAGCACCACCCACGTATCGCGCAAGCCGGCGCGGACACGCCGCCGGGTGGAATGCGTGCGAAGCCGCGAGGCCATACCGTTTGCAGCGTCGCTCGATCAGCCGCCGACTGCCCCGATGATCAGGGCAAATCCGACGATGCCCAGCGCGAGCATGCCGGCGATCAAGGCGACTGTCTGCCAGCCGCCGGGGATTGACGCGAGCGACAACTGCGGGCGCGATCGGGGTGTCCTGAGCGGCTGAGGCGGCCGGGGGAGCGGCTTCGACAGGCGCGACCTGAGCGCCGGGGCCGCCCGGCCAGCCGCCAGCGTCGGGTCGGGCTGCAGAGTCGTGCCGCGCTGCGACACGACTTTCGGCTGCGCCGGCGCGGCCGGGTTGGCCTGAATGGCCGCCGCCGCGCGCTGAACGATATTGGCAGGCTGTGAAGCCGGGAGCACTTCGGCGTGCGCCGGCCGAACCGGCGCAGCCGGCGACGCTTCCGCCTCGGCCATCGCCGGCTTGGACGCGGGAAGCGGCTGCGTCGTGTCGCGCACCGGCGCGGCCGCCCCAGCCGACGCAGCAGCCGCAGCGGCCGCGGACGCTTTCTGCGCTTCGCGCAGCAATCGATCGTATTCCTCGAGCGCGATCAGCACCGCCACCGGCTTGTTCGGATCGCCGATGAGCACCGGCGCGTTGCTGCGCCGCATGTTGTCGATGACGAGCTGCGTCTCGGTCGCCAGTTCGTGAACGGAAACGACGATCTTCATAATAGGCACCTCACCGTACGCCTGGTAGCCTGCAACGGCCGGCACGCAAGCGGGCGCGGACGGCAGGCACAGACACACTTTGGCTCACGGAGGATGGCACACATTATATACGAGACGGGCCAGAGGGCAAATGGCCCTCACCCCCCCGGCCCCTCTCCGGCCCTCACCCCCCAGCCCCTCTCCAGCCCTCACCCCCCAGCCTCTTTCCAGCCCTCACCCCCCAGCCCCCTCTCCCGAAGTGGAAAAGCGCACTTCGGGAGAGGGGGAGATGGGAGTGGGGTCACACGAACGCCTCGCGCCGGACAGTCACGGCATCCAGTCGCGTCAGGTTCACCGCTACCCCCAAGCCGGGGCTGATCGGCACGCTGATGGTCGAATCCGAGTTGAGCGTGAAAGGCGGATCAACGATGTCTTCGTGAAAATAACGATCGCTCGCGCTGACGTCGCCCGGCAGCGTAAAGTTCGGCAGCGAGGCGAGTGCGACGTTGCCGGCGCGCCCGATGCCCGTTTCCAACATTCCGCCGCACCACACTGGCACACCGCGCGACTGGCACAGGTCATGGATGCGCCGGCTTTCAGTGAACCCGCTCACGCGCCCGGCTTTGATGTTGATCACTCTCGCTGCGCCAAGCTCGATCGCGAGGCGGGCGTGCCCCAGTGAGTGAATCGATTCGTCGAGGCAGATCGGCGTGCGCAGGCGCGGCTGGAGCTTGGAATGCTCGTAGAGGTCGTCCCAGCCCAGCGGCTGCTCGATCAGCAGCAGCTTGTGCTCGTCCATGGCCTCGAACAACGGCGCGTCGGCCAGCGTGTAGGCCGAGTTCGCGTCGACTTGGAGAAGGATGTCGGGATGCTTCGCCCGGATGCGTTTCACCGCTTCCAGGTCGTACCCCGGCTTGATCTTGATCTTGATGCGCCGGTAGCCCTGCGCCAGATACGCGTCGACCGTGTCGACGAGGGCCTCGTAGGAAGGCTGAATGCCGACGCTCACGCCCACCGACACGCGCTCGCGCGTCCCGCCCAGCGCACGAGATAGAGGAATACCCTCGAGCTGCGCAGTCAGGTCCCACAACGCCGCTTCCAGCCCGGCTCGCGCCAGCGGATGGCCGCGCAACTGCTGCCCGGCGTCGACCATGTCATCGATCGACAGCGGCCGACCGAGCACCTGTGGCACGAGAAAGTCGCGCAGGATGTGCCACGCTGTGACGGTCGTCTCGTACGAGTAGAGGTGCCAGTCCAGGCGCGACGCGCCGCCTGTCCCCGTCGTGGCGCGGAAGGGGTCGGCAGCGAAGCCGCGCGAAGCGACGCATTCGCCCCAGCCGGTCAAACCACCGCCGTGGACCGACACGATGATGCACTCGCGCTCATGCTCCGTGCCGAAGGAGGTCCGAAACGGCGCTTTGAGCTGCATGCGCACCAGACGGAGCTCGATGCGTTCGATGTGCAGATCGGAGGTTGGAGGTTGGAGGTTGGACATTGGAAGTTGGACGTTGGAGGTTGGAGGTTGGAGGTTAGAGACTGGACTTTGGATTTTGGAGTTTGAAGTTTGGAGTTTGGATCGGATCAATCTGCCGGCGATGCCTCGCTCGATTCGGTGCGGGTGAGCACGTAGAAGGCGCGCGGCGTGACGTCGCGCTCGTACAGCATGTCGATCACGGTGAAGCCCGCCGCGAAGGCCGGCTGGAAGATTGCGCGCGTATGCTCGCGCCAGGCGAGTGCCAGTTGCGTGTCGAGGCGCTTCACGTCCTGGAACAGGGCGGGGAACTCGACCAGCGCGCGATCGTCGTGGAGCGGCTCGATCGCATCGGGCGGCACCGGAAGGCCGCGCTCGTCAAATGTCGCCTCATTCAGGATTCTCGTCCCAGCGCGCTGATAGAGAGCACGCGTCAGCGGCGGGCGCCGCCGTGACAGGCGCGTCTCGACGCGCTTGCTCGCAATCCACCAATCGACCTGGAAGCGATCGGTCGGCAGCCCCCGGTTCAGATCGTCCCGCAACTCACCGTACAGATTGGGGATGTACGTATCGCACACGGCGCCAAGCTTGGCGATGTTGAGGTTGGCGTTCCGGCTTTCGAGTGGATCGTACGTCCAGGTGATCAGGCGCAGCGCCTGGCTGCGCACGGCTTCGCGCTGGGCGAGCTTGAGCGCGTAACCCACCCCCCGGCTTTGCCACTCCGGCAGCACGCCGAGCTGGTGCGAGCAATGCTTGAGCTTCACCTGCGCGGGCGCTTCCGGGGCATAGAGCCCTTCGCGCGTGCCGATGAAGCCGAAGACGCAGCCGACCATGTGCTCGCGCCCACCGCTCACGACAAACGCGCCGAGCACCACGCCGCCGTTCTTGGCGAACGTCAGCAGCACGTGCGACGGCGTGACGTCGAGATCGTCCAGGCGCCACACGACGCGCTGCAGCTCCTCGGCCTGGCGGCATTCGTCAATCGTCTTGAGAGGCCGGATGGAGAAACTGTCTGTCATGACTGTGCCAATCAGTTCCCTGCTTCCTTCGGCACCCCGGCCGGGAACTCGAGGAACTGAAGGAACTCCACGTTCACTCGCGCGCCATGAGATAGCGGACGAACATGCGCCGCCACGGCCGTGGCCGTTTGAGATAGTCGAGCGAGTCGGACATGCGCGCCGCCTGGAAGCCGAAATGGAACGGGACGGCGTCCAGCGCGGTGGTGCGGTTGACCGCGAGCAGATCGACGGCCGAATTGCTGAACGGCGGGCGGCCGAGCAGGCGCGAAGACAACCTGACGAGGGAGTGGGCGACTCTCGGGTGCAGATGGAATCGGCGCCGCTTCACGCCCGCAGCGTTCATGATCTCGGCCACCGCCTCGTCGAACGTCATGACCTGTGGCCCGCCGATGTCGATCGTCTGCCCGATCTTTTTGGAGTCACTCAAGCAGGCGATCAGGCACGTCACCATGTCGTGCACGCACAGCGGCTGCAGGCGCGACCGCCCGTCGCCCGGGATGGGAAAGACGAACGGCAAGGCGTGCATGCCCATCGCCATAGGCATCGTCCATTTGTCATCCTCGCCATAAACCGCCGAGGCGCGCAGTGTGGTATAGGCCAACCCGCTCGTGCGGATCAGCTCCTCGGCCTGCCCTTTGCACCGTAGATACGGATAGGCCGAATGGGGATCGGCCCCGATCGGGCTGACGAACACAATGTGCTCGACGCCGACTTCACGCGCGGCCTCGATCACATTCTGCGTCCCGCCGACGTTGACCGATTCGATGGTGCGTCCGCTCGAATAGGGCTGCCAGGTGGCGGCCAGGTGCACGATGGACGTCACGCTGTGCATCGCCAGGCGCAGTGTGGGCACATCGTCGACGTCGCCCGACACGACGCGCACCGAGACACCCGGAGCAAACTGCCGCACGCGGCGCGCCGGCCGGACCAGGCACACGACGTCTTCGCGCCCGGCCAAGCGCGCGACAAGCTGCCGGCCAACCAGGCCGGTTGCACCCGTAATCAGGATCATGTTTGCGGCTCAGGGGATGAGTGCCCGAGATTATAGCACGCTTTTCAAACGCGCTGTCACCGGTCATTACGCACCTGGTAAGGGGTCAAGCCAGCCGCAGCTCGCCGATCACCGCCAGGCCCACCGCGACGAGGGCGAGACTTCCGGCATAAACTGCCAACTGCGCCTTTTGCCGCTCGCGGTCGGGGCGATCCTGGAAGCGGCGGCCGAGGTGTGCCACGAACACCGCCGGCAGCATGATGATGGGATGAATCCACCGCACCGAATCGGACTGTGCCAGCAGCATCAGCGCCAGGATCGCTCCGACGGCGGCCTGCAAGTCGAGCGCGCCGGTGTAGCCCCGGCTCAACACTTCGTCGACGCGCATGAACGTCGCGTGGCGTGTGCCCAGGCTGACGAGTGCCCGAAGTATGCCCAGCGCGCCCAGCGTCAAAATGAGCAACCGCAAATAGGTATGGGCGGTCAGGATAATATCCATCGACGGTTCCGCTCCGTAAGGCAGGGTCGGATCGAAATATACTTGCATTTGCGAGATATGTAAACTACGTGCGATGCACGTAGCGCCGTATCTTTTAGGTCGGGTCTGTGTTATATGCCCTTGTAACCGACCTCTGCCGGCTGCAGATCGTGTATAATCACGGGATACACCATCCGCAAGGGGGACAACGTGAGACGAGTGGTAGTCACCGGCATGGGCGCGTTAACGCCCGTGGGCAACGACGTCGATACGATGTGGGCGAGCCTCGTGGCGGGCAAGTCGGGCATCGCGCCGATCACGCATTTCGACCCGTCGGCATTCGAGACGCGCTTTGCGGGTGAAGTGAAGGATTTCGATCCGGTCGCGCTGTTGGGCCGCAAGGAGGCCAGGCACATGGATCGCTTCACCCAGTTTGCGATGGCCGCGACCGGCCAGGCGCTCGCGGATTCCGGCCTGAAGATCACGCCCGATAATACACTGCGCGTGGCCGTGATCCTCGGATCAGGCGTCGGCGGCATCAGCACGATCGTGGGCGAAGTCAACGTCCTGCGCGACAGAGGCGCGAATCGCGTCAGCCCGTTCCTGGTGCCGATGATGCTCTCGGATACGGCGCCGGGCACGGTGGCCATCGCCTACGGTATCCGTGGGCCGAACCTGTCCATCGTGACGGCGTGCGCGACCGGCACGAACGTGATCGGCGAAGCGGCCGAGATGATTCGCCACGGGCGTGTCGACGCGGCCATTGCCGGCAGCGCCGAGGCGGGGATCATCCCGCTGGCGATGGCGGGCTTCAACTCGATGGGGGCCTTGTCCAGACGCAACGACCAACCTGAAAAGGCCAGCCGCCCCTTCGACAAGAATCGCGACGGCTTCGTCGCCAGCGAGGGCGCGGGCGTGCTGATCCTGGAAGCGCTCGAGCACGCGCTGGAGCGCGGCGCCTCGATCTACGCCGAAGTGATCGGCTACGGCTCCAGCGCCGACGCGTTTCACATCACCGCGCCGGAAGAGAACGGGGCGGGCGCGGCGGCGGCCATGCGCATGGCGCTCGATCAGGCCGGTTTGCCGCCGTCCGACATCGACTACCTCAACGCGCACGGCACCTCGACGCTGCTCAACGATAAGAGCGAAACGGCGGCGATCAAGACGGTGTTCGGCGAGGCGGCATACGATGTGTCGATCTCCTCGACCAAGTCGATGACCGGGCATCTACTCGGCGCAGCCGGATCGGTCGAGGCGATCGCGTGCATCAAGGCGCTGCAAGAGGGCATTATCCCGCCGACCATCAACTACGAAACGCCTGATCCCGAATGCGACCTGGACTACGTGCCGAATACGGCCCGCCGGAAAGTCGTGCGCCGGGCCATGTCGAACTCGTTCGGGTTCGGCGGGCACAATGCCTGCCTCATCCTCGCTTCCGTCGACAACCGCGGCGCCGATCCGACTTCGAACGTCTCGTGAGCAGCAGGTAGAGGTGTGCCATGGCCGAGTTCAGGAACGGACGCCACGCCCACATTGTCGGCTGGGGCAAGTACGTCCCGAGCAGAGTGGTCACCAATGCGGACCTCTCGCGCACGGTCGACACGAGCGACGAGTGGATTGTCACACGCACCGGCATCCGCGAGCGGCGCGTGGCCGGCCCGAAAGACACGTCCGCCTCGATGGGATTGGCGGCGGCCAGGGAGGCGCTGGAGAGGGCGGGGGTACGACCGCACGAGATCGATTTGATCGTCGTGGCGACTGCCACGCCGGAATACGCGTTTCCGGCGACAGCCTGCGTAATCCAGGATGCGCTGGGTGCGGTGAACTCCGGTGCGTTCGATCTCTCGGCGGGCTGCACCGGGTTCATGTACGCGCTGGCGCTGGCCACGCAGTCCATTCAGTCGGGCGCGCACAACATCGTGTTGGTGATCGGCACGGAGACGCTTAGCCGGATCATGGATTGGAACGACCGGGCGACGTGCGTCCTGTTCGGCGACGGCGCGGGGGCCATCGTCTTGCGCGCGAGCGGCCAGAACGGTGGCGTGATGTCCACGCTATGCCGGTCGGACGGCTCCGGCGGTGAGCTGCTGATCATCCCTGGCGGCGGCAGCAAGCACCCGGTTTCGCACCAGACGATCGATCAGGGGCTGCATTTCATCAGGATGAATGGCCGTGAAGTCTTCCGCTTCGCGGCGCGCATCATGGACAAGTCCGCGCGCGAGGTGGCGTCCAAGGCCGGCCTCACGATGGACGACGTACAGCTCGTCATCCCGCATCAGGCGAACCTGCGCATCATCCAGGCTGCCGCGCGCGCGCTCAAATTGCCCGAGGAGCGCTTCTTCGTCAATCTGCAATACTACGGCAATACGTCGAGCGCAAGTATCCCGATCGCCATCTGCGAGGCCGTCGAGCAGGGCAAGCTGAAACGCGGCGACCACTGCGTGCTGGTGGGCTTCGGAGCCGGACTGACCTGGGGGGCAGCGGCCATCAAGTGGAGCGGGCCCGCGCCGCTGCACGAGCCAACGCGCCTCGAGCGCGTCTACGAGACACTCCTGTACGGGCTGGCCGGTATTCGTTCGCGGCTGGTGCGGGTGCTGCGCCGGATCGACAGCGCGCTGTTCGGATCGCCGTCGCCTGGGCGCATCGACAAAGACGGCCGGCGAAAGAAGTAAGTAGTAGCGACTTCAGTCGCTTGTTAACGACTGAAGTCGTCACTACGCTAAACGACTACCTTCGACAGCGCCGCGTCGAGGCGCTGCTTGATGATGGGATATGGCGCCGCGCCGACAATGCGATCGATTTCCTGGCCGTCGCGCACGAACAGCAGCGTGGGGATACCCTGCACGCCGTACTTCATCGCGTATTCGGCATTGTCGTCGGTGTTGACCTTCGCGATAAGGATCTTTCCCGCGTACTCGCCGGCCAGCTTCTCCAGCGACGGCGCCACCATGCGGCACGGCCCGCACCAAGGCGCCCAGAAATCGACCAGCACGGTCAGATTGCTCTGCAGCACCACCTTCTCGAACGCTGCATCGCTCACATGAATCGGTTCGTTATGCATCTCCATCCTCCAGAATTTGATACGACTGAGTAATCGCTGCCACTCCGCTCACCGTCGTGGACACTGAGCAGTACTTCTTTTCAGACAAATGGAGGGCTTGTTGAACAGCCCTGTCGGTCAGGCCCTTGCCGCGCAAAATATACTCGACGTGAATCTTGCGATACGTCCACGGCGGATCGGGGTCTTGTTCGCCCGAGATTTTGATGTCCAGGCTGCGCAGGTCGATCCGCTTCTTTTGCAGAATGCCGACGACGTCGACCGCCGAGCACGCGCCCAGCGCCACCAGCAGAAGCTCGCTGGGTCTCATGCCGACGCCCTCCCTGGCGGTCGACATGACGACCGAGTGCTTCGTGCTGTCGATTCCTACGAATCTTTGTCCGCCTATCCACTGAACGCTGACTTCGCCCATAACTAGACTTTCTCCAACACACTCACCAAGCTATCCAGCACCTCTTGCGGCGAGACCTGCTCGCCGGATTTGAACAGGCAGGCTGCGGCATGCTCGCGCACGACAACCAGGCTGGCCTGATGGGCGGCCGCGCGCACTGCCGCGAGCTGCTGGAGCACCTCCCGGCAGTCGCGATCCTCGTCGAGCATCTTCTGCACGCCGCGCACCTGGCCTTCCAGGCGCTTGAGCCGCTTGAGCAGGTCTGTCTTGACTTCGGGTGATACGTTCATTTCGCCCTCTCTTGAAGGCGGCCCGACGGGCCGCTAGGGACGGATCCTCAGCCACCGCCGGACGGCGCGCACGCCAGGGCGCTCGCGGAGGAGCCACCCCGCCCCACGGCGGCCATGAGGGAGACGACGCGCTTTGCGTGGCGCGCGCCGCACTGCGGGCACTCCACGTCTTCGGGCCGGGTGGACATGCGCACGAGCTTCTCAAACCGCTCGTCGCAGTCTTCGCACTGGTACTCGTAGATCGGCATATGGGGCTGGACACTCCCAAGACAATATACTATACTGGGGTATAGTATAGCACGGACTTTCAGATTGTCAAGTCCGTGGCCCGGCTGCATGGGCGCCCGCTGACCCTCTTGACAATCTGGCTTAATGCTATATAATCAACTTGATTCACTGAACGAATAAACTGGAGCTATCTTCTTGTCCCAATTGCGCAAAGGCAACCGCGATCTGATCAAGGAAATCAATCGCAACCTAGTGCTCAACCTCATCAAGAGCAAAGGCCCTATCTCCCGCGTTGAACTTGCCAAACTGTCAGGGTTAAGCCCGGCCACTATCTCGGGCATTGTTGCTGACTTCACAGCCAGCGACCTGGTACACGAGATGGGTGAAGGGGAGTCCAGGGGTGGCCGCCGCCCAGTGCTATTGCGTCTCAATCACCGGGCGGGTTTTGTAGTAGGCGTGAAGTTGATGGATAACGCGATCGCCAGTGTCCTCACTAACCTGGATGCCCAAGTGCTCTATCATCGCGTTGTTCCTCTGAAGGTTTCTCCCCTCCACCCAACCTCGGGTGACGAGCGTACCTCTTCAACATCAGGGACTGAGACGCCCTCCACGGTCGGCGTGGCAAAGGAATCCATCCTTAGCGCGATCATCCAAACCATTGAGGTCACAATTGCTGAGTCTGAGGTGGACCGCCAACGGGTGCTGGGCATTGGCATCGGGATGGCGGGTGTGGTTGATGGGGAGACAGGGATTTGCCGCTACTCTCCTTTTTTCGGCTGGCGCGATGTGCAGATCGCCGAACCTATCGCCGCTCATTTCAAACTACCCGTGTACCTGGAGAATGATGTCAACACGCTAACCATTGCCGAGCAGTGGTTTGGCCATGGTCACGGTGTCGACCACTTCGCCGTGATCACGACCGGTCGAGGCGTAGGCACTGGTATCGTAGTCAACGGCCAGTTCTATCGAGGTGCTGTGGGGGGCGCCGGGGAGTTAGGACACATCACGCTTGTCGAGGATGGCCCGCTATGCGATTGCGGCAAGCGCGGCTGCCTGGAAGCGCTGGCTTCAGACCCGGCGGTGATTAGCCAAGCCAGACTCGCCGTCGCCGCAGGTAAGCCGACCATATTGGTTGAGGCAAAGCCGTTGACGCTCGAGACGATCATCGCCGCTGCCGAAGGTGGCGACGAACTCGCTCGACAGCTGCTGGCCGATTCAGGGCAATGGTTAGGCATCGGTATCGCTACCCTTGCCAACATCCTCAATCCGAAGTTGGTGATCGTCAGTGGGGAGGGTGTGCGCGCCGGTGAGTGGCGCTTCGGCCCAATGCGGAAGGCACTTCAAGATCACACTTTCAACGACTTGGCCGATGGGATGGAGATTATTATCGAAGCGACGGGCGATGAAACGTGGGCACGTGGGGCGGCGTGCGTCGTGTTGGGGGAGATGTTCAAGTCGCCGGTACAACGGGAAAAGGCAGTGGATTTGATGGCATGAAGCGGACGGCGATCGGCTGAAGACCGATTTTATTTTCGCCGGACTTACTTCGTTTAGAGAACGAAGCTAATACAAAAAACACCACTCGCGCCGTTTACATCAGGCTCTCACCCCCTCCAGGCGGCGGGCGAGGGTACTGTAACCGTAATGCTGGCAGCCCAACGTCCAGCAGATTCAACTCATCAGGAGAAAACTACCATGAGACAGCATAAGTCCTTCGCATGGCTATCCAAGCTCCTCATCGTTGCTCTGCTTCTCTCCTCGATTGAATTCGCGCTCCCCACTCCGGTCGCCTTCGCCTTGAGCGGCGTTTACCACAACCCTTACGGCCAGGATGACCTATACTCAACCGAGCCAACTGAACGGAGTCCTCGCGATCCCCAGGCCGGCCAGACGGTCTACATCAAGATCACTACCTGGCCGATCGAATGGGGCCAGGCGGTCTGGCTCACCTGGACCAAGAACGGCGTGCCCCAGTCCGATGTAGGCGCGCAGTGGAAATACAACAGCGGCAACAACAGCTACTGGGAAGCCGCGTTCGGCCCCTTTCAAAAAGGTGACGACATCACCTACACCGTCCACGCCAACGTGAACGGCTGCTGTGAACGAACCACCGGCCCGTTCAGCTTTACCGTCACCGACTGGAGCACGGTGACGAACGTCACCGGCCACACCAACAACACCAACTACGTGCGGTTTACATTCGGCGACTCCGGTGGCAACTTCACACCGGCCATGCGTCTGGCTTTCGTCAGCGATCAGGTCTTTCGGGTGCAATTCTCACCCACCGGGCAAGGGCTCAATATCACCGGCCTGAACAACTACACCGTTTCCGAAGATGCGACTTACATCACCGTCACCACCAGCGCGCTGCAGCTGAAGGTTCAGAAGAATCCCTACCGCCTCTTCGTCTATAAAGCTGACGGCCAAACCCTGATCGCCAAAGAGTATGATCCCTCAGTCTTCCGCATCTTCGAGTGGTTGACCAATGGCGACACGGCGGTGGCCAAAATCGGCACCCACTTCTACACGCCGACCACCGAGAAGTTCTGGGGTCTCGGTGAGCGCTACAACTTGCTGAACCAGCGCGGCAAAGATGTCAACATCTACACCGTCGACCAGTATCTGGATCACGGTGAGCGCACTTACCTGCCCGTTCCCTTCTTCATCAACAGCGCCAACTACGGCGTTTACCTGAACACGACCTACTACTCCGTCTTCAACATCGCCACCTACCTGAGCGACATGTATGGCTTCACTCAGAACACGAGCGGCTCGCTCAGTTCGACGCTCGATTACTATTTCATCTACGGTTCCACGCCGAACGAGATTATCCAGCGTTACACCGACGTCACCGGCAAGCCCAAATTGCCTCCCAAATGGGCTTTCGGCCCGTGGATGATGGCTAACGAGTGGGACAAACAATCCGAGGCTCAAACCCAGATCGACAACACCGACACTTACGACATTCCGGCCACGGTACTGGCGATTGAGGCCTGGAGCGACGAGGCAACCTTCTACATCTGGAACGATGCTCAATACACCCCTCAACCGGGGAGCTACTGCTTCACCTACAACGACTTCACCTTCCCGGTCGGTGGCAAATGGCCAAATCCGCGTCAGTTGGTGCAGAACGCCCACGACAAAGGCATCAAAGTCTTGCTCTGGCAGGCGCCGGTCGAAAAGTGGATGAGCAGTCCATATACCCAGAAGGACAACGATGAATCTTATATGCTCCAGCAGGGATACGCCGTGGGCGACGGGTCCGGCGGCTCGTATCGCATCCCGGGCGGACGCTGGTTCGCGAACAGCCTCGTGCCTGACTTTACCAACTCGGCTGCCACCGACTGGTGGACCAACTGCAAGCGCGGCTACCTGTTCAACATGAACGGGGTGAGCATCGACGGGTTCAAGACCGATGGCGGCGAGTATATCTACGGGCGCAATCTCACCTTCGCCAACGGCAAGAAGGGCGACGAGATGCGCAACGCCTACCCCGGATCTTACATCGGCGCCTTTCATGACTTCGTGCAGACGAAGACTATCAGCAACGGCATCCTGCTGAGTCGGGCCGGTGCGGCTGGTGCTCAAGCCTACCCCGGCTACTGGTCCGGTGACGAGCGCTCGACATTCAGCGCCTTCCAGGACTCCATCCGCGCGGGGTTAAGCGCCGGCATGTCCGGTGTGCCATTCTGGGGCTGGGACCTGGCCGGATTCAGCGGCGATATCCCCACCAAGGAACTCTACCTGCGCAGTGCGGCGATGGCAGCTTTCACGCCGATCATGGAGTACCACTCCGAGACCAGCGGTGACCCAAACCCATCTCGCGCACGATCGCCGTGGAACATGGAAGCGCGCCTGAGTGACTCACAAGCGCGCACCGGCTTCGCCAAATTCGCGAACATCCACATGAACCTGGTTCCGTACAGTTACAGCGAAGCCAAGCAGACCAGCCTTACCGGTGTCCCGATGATGCGCGCCATGCCGCTGGAGTTTCCCACCGATGCCACGGCTGTCAATCAAGTCTTCCAGTATCTGTATGGCAGCCAGTTGCTGGTAGCGCCGGTCGAGACGCAAGGCGCGACAACCAAGTCGATCTACCTGCCTCGGGGTGAGTGGGTGGATCTATGGAACGGTGGACAGCACAGCGGCCCGATGACGGTCACCTATGGCGTCAGCAACCTGGAAACCATCCCCGTCTTCGTGCGAGGCGGAGCCATTCTGCCGCTCAACCTGGACGCCAATTACACCTTAGGTGGCTACGTCGGTAACACGGTTGACAACTACACGCGGCTCACCTTTGTTATGTATCCCTTTGGCAGCTCGAGCTTCCCGTGGTTTGATGACCCCATCAACACTGTCAAGACCATC
>DASSFZ010000304.1:0-11415 GCA_035693785.1 Anaerolineae bacterium
GTAATTCGCCGCGATTGTGTTTTTCGCTTCTTCTATCGCCAGAGCATTCGGATCCACGCCCTCCCCCTGGGGCTGCGTGAGCACGGTGCAGGCCGCGAGCGCCGCCGCGTCGGTCACGCTCTGCAGATCGCGCCGGGCGAGATAAAACGCGGCGCCGTCGACGCCGAGCGCCGCAAAGACCAGGAACACGAAGAAAAAGAAGAGTGCGATGACCAGGGCGGCCTGGCCGGACTCGTCTCGATGCGTGGGTGGGGATTGCCGGTGTGTCTTCATCATTGAATCTCCAGTGTCACATCGCGCACGATGACGATCGGCTGCGGGAACATCGGCACGAAAATATCGGACAGGATCGGCAGCGTGTAGCGATACGTCACGGATACCGTCAATTGATCGCCCGCTGATTCTATGCTGTCCGCGTCGACGTCCACCCAGCTTATAGTCACGTCCGACGCGACGTCGAAGTTCGGCGGCGCCGTGCTGAGAAAGCCGAGCGACGACCGGTCGGGGTTGGGACCTGGATCGTAGACAGCGTTCTGCACCGTTTCCAGCAGCGATAATCCGCTCGCGCCCCGCGTGAGCCGATACACCGAGCCGGCACGCGCGGCGTCGCGCGCCGCGTTGCTGACCGTGATGAACGCGTAGAAGAGGAAGCCGGCCGCGATGATGCCGTACAGCAGCACCATCAATATCGGCAGGAGGAAGGCGATCTCGACGGTGGCCTGGCCCTCCTGGTCATTCGGCGTGCGCGAGGTAGTTAGAGGCTTACCGATCATATTCATGGGCCGGTCTTCACAGCGGCAGGCTCGATCTGCATCGTTGACTGCGCCTCGAGCGTGATCTCGTAAGCGCCGGCCAGGCCGAAGAACAGTCGCCGAGGGCAAGAGACTTCGACGTTGATGGAATCGAACTCGCGGGAAGGATTGCCGAGCACGGGCGTCGCCGGACTGTACGTGATCGTCGTCGTGCACGACGGGAACCACACCAGCGGGCTGATCAGGCGCTCAGCCTCTTGCTGGACGTCGTTCGCCCGTTCGGCATCCGCAGCGGCGACCTGCTGCGCGAATGTCTGCGTGACCGTGGGCTCGGGCCCCAGCGAGATCGATCCGGCCCGCGCACCCTCGCGCGCCGCGTTCGTGATCGCGGCCTGCGAGAACAGCGTCATCGCCCCGTCGATCAATACGAACGTGAACGGCAGGATCACGAACATCAAGACCAGCGCAAATTCCACCAGCGCCTGACCTGATTCTTCGTGCAGGTCAGTGAGTTTCTTCTTGCATGTCATAGGCTATCGCCACCCATATACCGCCCAACACGCTCGAAGAATATGGCAATTGCATAAGATTTCAGTAAGAAAACCGGAAAGAATCGGTTAGGTTTGCCGATCAGATATCCGCTCTCGCCGGCTTCGGTGTGCACACGGTCAGAAGAGTATGCGGATTGCGACAATGTCTTGCGTCTCGAGTCGACTTGGAAATGAACCTGCAATGATACCGTCACACGTGCGACGCGAATCGGCATGCAGCATGCCTCGCTCCGCGAAAATTGGATCTACCGTAACTACTCAGCCCGCGTCATTGCGAGCGTCTTTTGCGAAGCAATCTCAGCACCCATCAGCGAGCATCGCCGTCCGTGCAGGAGACTGCTTCGTCGCACACAACGCTCACCTGCCCCGCACGTCATTGCGAGCGTCTTTTTGCGAAGCAATCTCAGCGGGGTCGCACTGACGGCTGAGTAGTTACGATCTACCGAGTCTGGCGTGTGAATGCAGAAGCGCCGGTCGTGACCGGCGCTTCTACGCTTATCTTCAGACTTCCGAAGTCTCTCAGACTTCGGAAGTCTCAACGACGACTGAAGTCGTCACTACGAAATCGTGATCTACCGAGACCACTGGACCACCAGACCACAGGACTATTACCAGGGCCTGCCCTTGCCGCGACCGGGGCCGCGCGGCCCGTTGCCCTTGTTGTGGCCGGGTGCGTTTCCGCTGTTGCCGGGTCGGAGACGATCGGGCGACGCGCCTCCTTCTTCGTCGTCCTCATCCGGCGACTTGTCGCGCATGATCGTGCCCAGACCCTTGCCGCCCGGATGGGCAGCGGCGCCGTACTCCTGCATGATCTTGCCCCACCCCATACCCGACTGGTGAAGCGCCAGGATGTCCTCAGGCGAGACTTCCTCGTCGTCGAGCGCCTGCGCGGTGAGATACGCCCGCGCGATCACGCCGAAGCCCACGCCGCTGTCGTGCAGCTCGGTGACCTCTGCGCACGTCAGATCGAAGAACTGCGCGATCATGCGCGCCACCGGATGGCAGAACTCCGGCGTAGCCGTCGGGCTCAACGTACCGGTCGATGTCAGCGTCGGCGTGGCCGTCGGGGTCAACGTAGCGGTCGATGTCGGCGTCGGAGTAGCCGTCGGTGTCAACGTAGCCGTCGCTGTCGGCGTCGGCGTGGCCGTCGAGGTGGGTGTCTCATCCTGCAAGAGCGCTTGCCGGAGGACGACCCCCCTGGCCAGGGCAGTGTCACCCGATGTCTCGACGCCGGCGACTGCGCCGCCATCCTCGGCTGCGACCGTCCCGAGAGATGCGACCAGCAGGACGAGCGCGAGGATCAACGTAGCGGTTATGCGATGTTTGAGCATGGCTCACCTCATATCGTGCGAGATTGGTTACTGCTCACCCTTGCGAAGGTTCCCGAGAAACTGAGCGACACGACTGATGTTGTCTACCTGGTGTGCACACCGACTGGCATGTTTGAAACCTTCGCAGGGTGACCTTCTATGTAGATAAAACGAATGACAGGCGGTGCGGATACGCTCCGTGCACAAATTGGGAGATTGGTACCTTACCAATCCGTGAATAACCCGAATAACGCGTATCAATTAGCCAAAAATAACTACTCAGCCAATGTCATTACCGTGTCATTCCGAACGCAGTGAGGAATCTCTGCCACAACCGGCTAGGACGGCACGCCAGAGTAGAGATGCTTCGCGAAAAGATGCTCAGCATGACACGGCCGGGCGTTTCTGTCCGCACGCACACCACTGGCGGTATGGACTTCTCGGCATGACATTGGCCGGAAGAGTTTCTCCAGTTACACATCACGCCAGAGTGATGGATTTCTCGCAATGACGGCCGAGCAGTTACGCCAAAAATGGTATAATCCCGCCCACCCACAGCCAGGAGTGAGCACATGATCTGCGAGATTGCGGGCCGGCCCGCCATTTGCATCGGCCCGATACCCATCAACTTCTACGGCATCATCATCGTCATCGGCGCGCTCGTGGGCGGCTACATCGCGGCGACGCAGGCACGCGTGAGCGGCGACGACTCGGACGTCGTCTGGGATGGCTTGTTCTGGGTCGTGCTGGCGGGCATCATCGGCGCCCGGCTATACCACGTCTTCTCGACGCCCGCCGGCTGCACGGCCGACCTGCCGTACTGCGGCTGGCCGTGGTACCAGAACCATCCGCAGGACATCGTGCTGGGCATCCGCGAGGGCGGGCTGGGCATCTTCGGCGCGGTCCTCGGCGGCTTCGTCGCGGTCGTCATTTACGCGCGCCGCAGGCGCCTGCCGCTCGCGCGATACATCGACTACGCTGCGCCGGCATTGCTCATCGGCCAGGCTATCGGCCGCTGGGGCAACTTTGTGAATCGGGAGCTGTACGGCCCGCCGACCGACCTGCCGTGGGGCCTCTCCATCGACGCCGCCCACCGCACCTACGAGTATGTCGACCTGACCCGTTACCCGGAGGAAGTCACGCGTTTCCATCCGCTGTTCCTGTACGAATCGACGCTCAACGTGCTCGGCTTCATCGTGCTGATCGTCGCCAGCCGCCGCCTCACAGGACGCTTGAAGGCAGGCGACCTGTTTCTGGCGTACCTGATCTGGTACGGGCTGGTGCGCATCTTCGTCGAGTCGTTCCGCTTCGACGCCTGGACGTCGCTGGGCGGCATCCCCACGGCGAGCCTGATCTCCATCGTCCTTGCCGTGGGCGCGCTCGCCGCGCTGATCGTCCGGCATCGCCCGCGCGCAGGTCGAACCGCGTAAGAACCCTGTAATCTGTGGTGAATACAATCAAACCACCTGGGCAGGCGCAAGGCCTGCCCCTACCTCTGTCATGGTGGGTTAAGATGACGAAGATCCGATCTTCCGAGATTACGCCTGAGCACGTCTACCTGTCGCGTCGCAGGTTCATGGCCGGTGCCGGGACGCTGGCCGCCTCGGCGGCACTGGCCGCGTGCGGCGCGCAGGCGCCCGGGGCTGCCGCGCCGCAGCCCGCGCCGACCGGCCTGAGTACACAGGCCCAGACGGACGAGCTGGGCGATCCGATCAACGCGTATCAAGCGATCACCAATTACAACAACTACTACGAGTTCACAACCGACAAGCAGGGCGTGGCGATACTGGCGCGCAGCTTCAAGTCCGAGCCGTGGAAGGTGGAGGTCGGCGGGCTGGTCAACAACCCCAAGACCTACGACATCGACGATCTGCGCAAGAAGTTCACGCAGGAAGAGCGGGTCTACCGGCTGCGCTGCGTCGAGGGCTGGTCGATGGTGATCCCGTGGATCGGCTTCCCGCTGGCGTCGCTGCTGAAGGAGGTCGAGCCAACCTCGACGGCGAAGTATGTGCGCTTCGAGTCGATCCTCGATCCGCAGCAGATGCCCGGTCAGCTCAACACGGGGTACAGTTGGCCGTACGTCGAGGGGCTGCGCCTGGACGAGGCGATGAACGATCTCGCGCTGCTGGTGACCGGCCTGTACGGCAAGCCGCTGCCGAACCAGAACGGCGCGCCGCTTCGACTGGCCGTGCCGTGGAAGTACGGCTTCAAGAGTATCAAAGCCATCGTCAAGATCGACCTGGTCGAAGAGCAGCCCGTTTCGTTGTGGATGCGGGCTGCGTCGCACGAGTACGGCTTCTACTCCAACGTCAACCCGGAGGTGCCCCACCCGCGCTGGTCGCAGGCCACCGAGCGCCGCATCGGCGAATCGGGTCGCCGCCGGACACTGATGTTCAACGGATACGCCGACCGGGTTGCGGACTTGTACGCCGGCATGGACTTGAGGGTTAACTACTGATGCGCGACATTAAAATCGAGTGGCTGCGCGTCGCCGTCCACGCCGGGGCGCTCCTTCCGCTCGCGCTCCTGATCTGGGACGCGTCGCAGAACGCGCTCAGCGTCAATCCGATTCAAGACGTCACCTTTCGCACCGGCCGCACGGCGCTGGCCCTGCTGGTGTTGACGCTCGGCTGCACGCCGCTCAACACGCTGTTCGGATTCAAGAAGGCGCTCGCCGTGCGCCGCGCGCTCGGCCTCTACGCGTTTGCGTACGCGGGCCTGCACCTGTTCACATTTGCCTACCTGGACTACGGCCTGGATCTGGAGCTTATCGCGCAGACGATCGCCGAGAAGCGCTATGTCGTCGTTGGCTTCGCCGCGTTTCTGATCTTGCTTCTGCTGGCGCTCACGTCGACGAAGGGCTGGCAGAAACGCCTGGGCCGGCGCTGGAAGCGGCTGCACCGCCTGTCGTACGTCGCCGGCGTGCTGGCCGTCATTCACTTCGTGTGGCTGGTCAAGTCCGACATCACCGAGCCGGTCCGGTTCGGACTCGTCGTCGCGCTGCTGCTGGCGCTGCGCATCCCGATTGTGCGCAAGACGATCAGCGGCGCGCGCGCCCGCGCGACGGGGTCCATACGCAGCGCGTCGGAGCGGAGGCAAGCCAGCCTGCGCGCGAGGATTCTACCACCGAGGCCGCAAAGAACACTGAGGGAACCTTGATGAAGCCGCGCAGGCGCGGCTTTCTTCGTCTTCTGCTCGTTGCGCTGCCGGCGATCGCACTCCTGGGAAGCGGGTTCGGCGCGTTCACCAGCCTCGTCCTCGAAGAGAGCGACGAATTCTGCATCTCGTGCCATCGCCCGCCGGAGCAGGCGTACTTCGACCGCGCGCGGCAGGCGCAAGACGGCAGCACGCCCGCCGACCTGTCCAGCCTCCACATGAACACGCGCGAGATGGCCTTCAACTGCATCGCCTGCCATCGCGGCGCGAGCCGGATCGGCGATCGCATCTCCAGCGTGTTGCTCGGCGCGCGCGACACGCTCATCCACTTCGCCGGGGCGGGCGATCCGGCGCTCGAGAAACGCAGCGCCGCCCTGCCCGACCTGATCGACCGCAGTTGTGTAAAATGCCACGTCGACGCGATTGTCGTCGCCGGGTTCGAGAATCACTTTCACGTCAAGCTGCCGGCGGCCTGGCAAGCGATCCAGAGCGGCGTCGCGCCGATCGCGCCTCCCAACCTGCCGCCCGGATCGCCCGATCCGCTCGCCGATTCGCAGGGCAAGCCCGAGCCGCTGGAGACGACGGTCAACTGCCTGTCGTGCCACCTCGCGCACGTGACGGGCTTCGAGTCCGTCAACTACCTCGACGAAAGCGCCACCCTGCCGGCGTGCGACACCTGCCACATCGAAACGGATCGCGGGCCGAAGGGGCTGGTGCCATAGCCGATCAGTCCTCAGGGCAAATCAAAAATCCAAACTCCAAAGGTCAAAGTTCAAATCTTGACGAATCGCGCGTTCGCATGTAGAATTTACCATCGTGGATGGGCTGGCGCAAGGCCAAGCCCATTTTTGTGGCATGACCTATTCAGAGGGCAACATGGCCGAGCCGAAACCCGTCGAGATCGCCGGTCAAACCATCGATCATGTGCAAGGTGACATCGTGCGCTTGCAGCAGTGCGCGGTGCAGCAGATCGACGCCGACCAGGTGCAATTGGTGCGATCGGCGGCGGCCCGCATCGAAGCCGAGTGGGTTGAGATGCTGCAGGGCGCGGCGCAGGTCGTCGAGGCCGACACCGCCCGCATGCGCAACAGCGTGGCATTCAGTGTCCGGGCGGAGGCCATCGCCGCCGAGCAAAGCAGCGCCGTTGCGCTGCGGGCCGGCGAGATCACGCTCGCAGATAGCAACACCGGGGTGCTGATCGGACAGAACGTCCAGGCCGGCAATGTGAACGCGGTCGTCTTCATTGGCCGCAACGTCGACGGGCAGGTCCACACGGCGCTCGACGCGCGCGGCGCGCTGCTCCTGGGTTTGGCCTTCGGCGCGGCGCTGGGTGCGCTGTCGCTGCTCGGTGCGCTGCTGGAACGGTCGCGGCGCTAGAAACCAGGTTGCTTCGAGAAACCTGGTTTCTGAGGGAGTTACTACGCATGGATCAAATTGTACTGAATACGACAACTCGAACCGTCATCGGGAAGCAGGTGCGGGCGCTGCGGCGCCACGGCCAGGTGCCGCTGGTCATGTACGGCGCGCAGACCGATGCGGTGTCACTGCAGGCGGACGCCAAGGAACTGGCGCGCGTGCTGCGGCAGGCCGGCGGCAGCCGCCTGATCGCCGTCAGCACCGGCGGCAGGATGCAGAACGCGTTGGCGCGCGCCGTGCAGCGCGAGCCGATCAGCGGCCAGATCCTGCACGTCGATCTGCTGGCCGTGTCGATGACGGAGCGGATCACGGTCGAGGTGCCGATCGTCCTCGAAGGCAAATCGCCGGCCGTCCGGCGCGGCGAGGGCGTCCTGGTCACCGGCATCGGCTCGATCGAGATCGAGTGCCTGCCCGGCGACCTGATCGACAACATCCGCGTCGACCTCGAACGGCTGGCGAGCGTCGGCGACGCGCTGTACGTGAAAGATCTGAACGTCCCGGCAACTGTCGAGGTGCTTACCGATCTGGAAGAGATGGTGGCGCGCGTCACGTATCTGGCCGCCGAAGAAGCCGTGCCCGTCGAAGCGCTGCCCACCGAAGCCGAGCCGGAGGTCATCGCACGCGGCAAGGTCGAGGAAGAAGGCGAAGAAGAGTAGCTCACTCACCACCCTCAGCCGTCTCGCCCGTCTCCGGCTCTGCCTGCCAGGTGCGATCGATCTTGCGTGCGAACAGCAGGAATCCGGTGTGCGCAACCATGCGGTCCATTGGGCGCAGCCGCTCCGGCACGGTCTTGTACGCCCGCAGCAGTAGCTCTTCGACTTCGATCAGCCCAAACGGCTGATCCCGGAGCACGTCCAGCAGGCGAATCACCTGGTTCGCGGTCGGGACGATCGTCCCAAAGAAGCCGCCGCTGCGCAGCGCGCTTGCGGCCTGCGCCAGGCAGCGCCACGGCTCGGGCACGTCAAGGAACAGCGCGTCCACATCCGTCTCGTCAAAGCCCGATTCGACGTCCTTCAACTTGAACTCGACACAGCCGGCCAGGCCTGCTTTCTCCAGATTCTTCCGGGCGAGGTTCTGCATCTCCGGGCGCACCTCGTAGCTGATCACGCGCCCGGACGAGCCGACGACGCGAGCCAGCGCCAGCGTCAGCCCGCCGGAGCCGGTCCCGGCCTCGACGACGGTGATGCCCGGCTGGATCGACAGCTTCATCAGGATGTAGCCGACGTCCTTGGGGAAAATGATCTGGGTCGTGCGCTTGATCTGGCGCACCAGGTCGGCCGTCGACGGCTCCAGGACCACGAAAGGATATCCCAGGTGCGAGCGGATGTCCCGCCCCCACGCGCTGCCGATGCAATCGTCGAAGGCGATGATGCCGCGATGGGTGTGCAGGCTCTCGCCGGGCTGTAGCTGGGTGAGGAACTGCTTGTGATCGCGGCTGATGAAGAGGGCCAGGTCGCCTGCGCGCGCTAGTCGCATAGCGTGCTCCATTCGGGTCGGGTTGCTCTCACGGGAGTGTGCGCATTATAATGACCCTAACGCCCTATTGCAACTTCGCCGCTTGTAGCCTCAAATAAATACTGGACTTTGGCCAGTGTCATATCTTGGGTTGGAGTCGAGGCTTTAACCGGTTTTGACCGCCAGAGATGACCGCCTGAAGACTCGACTCCAGTGATTTGCCAAACTCCAGATAAATAGAGTAAACTTACTCGTCAGGATTTGACTGCACCCGCCGCGCGCCTTCGGCGTCTGCGGTGACGCGTTCGTGTGGTCGAGCCGATGATCGCCCTTAATCCGTCCGCCGTCCGTGAAGAAGCCGTGCGCCATCTCCAGGCGCTGCTTCGCATCGACACCACTAACCCGCCCGGCAACGAATCGGCCGCAGCGGACTATCTGGCGAGCGTGCTGCGCGCCGAGGGCTACGAGCCGCTGCTGCTGGAAGCGGAACCGGGCCGCGCCAACCTGATCGCGCGCTACCCGGGCGATGGTTCGGCCGCGCCCCTGCTGTTGTACTCGCACACGGACGTCGTCCCCGCTGAAACGGATAAGTGGACCCACCCGCCCTTCTCGGGCGCCGTCGTCGGCGGGCAGATCTGGGGGCGCGGCGCGCTCGACATGAAAGCCATGGTCGCCATGGAGCTGATGACCATGCTGCTTCTCAAGCGCAGCGGCGATGCGCCCCGCCGCGACGTGATCTTCGCCGCCACGGCCGACGAGGAAATCGACAGCGACGCGGGGGCGGAATGGCTGGTGAAGCATCACCCCGATCTCGTCCGCGCCGAATACGGCATCAGCGAGTTCGGCGGATACTCGCTGCATTTCGAGGGGCGGCGTTTCTATCCCGTGATGACGGCTGAAAAAGGCGTGTGCTGGATGAAGATTCGCGCTCGGGGGCAGCCCGGCCACGCGTCCGTGCCGAAAGAAGACAACGCCGTGCTCCAGCTCGCCCGCGCGATCGACCGCGCCGCCGGCAAGCCGTTGCCGCTGCACGTCACGCCGACGGCCGCCGAGTTCATTCGGCGCGTCGCGGCCGCGCTCGACTGGCCCCAAGCGATCGGCCTGCGCGCGCTGCTGAACCCGCTCACGCACCGCATCGCGGAGGCGCGCGTGGGCCGGGACGGCGTCGCCGGCAGCCTGCGCGCCAGCCTGCACAACACTGTGTCGCCCACCCAATTGGCCGCCGGAACGAAAGTGAACGTCATCCCGTCCGAAGCCGTGGCGGCGCTGGACGGGCGGCTGCTGCCTGGCTTCGATCGCGATTCATTTCTCGCCGAGCTTCAACCGCGCCTGGGCCGGCACATCGAGGTCGAAGTCGAGCACTACTCGCCGCCGCTCGAGGTTCCCGCCGACACGCCGCTGTTCGGCGCGATCGAGTCCGGCCTGCGGCGATACGATCCCGACGGCATCGTCGTGCCGCACATGCTCACCGGCGCGACGGACGCCAAGCTGTTCAGCCAGCTCGGCGCACGGTGTTACGGCTTTTCGCCGCTCCGGCTGCGCCCCGACGAGCCGTTCGACCGCCTGATCCACGCGCACGACGAGCGGATCAGCGTCGACGCGCTCACCTTCGGCGTGCAGGTCTTGTACGAAACGGTGCGCGACTTCTGCCGGCAGTAGGCGCAGCGCCCCGACAGACGAGGAGTCATCATCGCCATGCCAGGCCCCAAACACCGCGTCGTGTGGATCGAGGACGACCCGGAGCTGCTCCGACTGGGCCGGCTCGTCCTGGCCCACAAGGGGTTCGAGGTCGTCCCCGTCAACGACAGCCGCGAGGGATTCGACATCATCCGGCGCGAAAAGCCGGACCTGGTGCTGCTGGACCTGATGATGCCCGAGGTGGATGGCTGGGCGATTTATAACCAGATGAAAGCCGAACCCGACCTGAAAGACACGCCGGTCATCGTCGTGACGGCCAAAGCGCAGGCCGCCGACAAGGCGCTGGCGCTCTACCTGGCCAAAGTGGATGGCTATCTGGTCAAGCCTTACGATCAGAACCAACTACTCGACATGATCCACCACGTCATGAGCCGCAGGCAGCAGTCCTAATGATTGGCGATCGCACACGAGTTGGAGCGACAGTTCCACTGTCGTCCGGCGCCCGCAGTGCCACTGCGGGCGAACGGACTTGCGGGGCGTCAGGGGTCGTCACCAGTACTAGACACTTGCCCTCTTTTGGTGTAGACTTGTAGGAATTCGCAGGCCGGAATCCTCAGCGGAGTTAGCCGCCGCTAGCCTGGCCTGGTGCAGGAGCGCCCCGGCAATTCGCCGGACTCTCGTTCATCCATAAGGAGCGACAATCAGCATGGCCGAAGAGAAGAAGAAAGTTGTTTGCATCGAGGATGAGCCGGAAATGATCGACCTGGTCAAGCTCATCCTGGGCCGTAAAGGCTTCGAGCTGACCGGCGCGATGGGCGGGCGAGAGGGCCTGGAGGCCGTGCGGCGCGTCAAACCCGATCTCGTTCTCCTCGACCTGATGATGCCGGATATGGACGGTTGGGAAGTGTACCAGCAGATGAAGGCCGACCCCGAGATGCAGAAGATTCCGGTCATCGTCGTCACGGCTAAGGCTCAGAGCATTGACAAGGTGCTCGGCCTTCACATCGCCAAGGTCGACGACTACGTCACGAAGCCCTTCGGCCCGCAGGAGCTGCTGCAGAGCGTCGAGAAGGTGCTTGGCATCAAAGTCTGAGCACGCCGAGGCATCCCCCACGTTTCGCCCCATGAGCGGCGGCG
>DASSFZ010000305.1:0-16184 GCA_035693785.1 Anaerolineae bacterium
CCGACCGAGCCGAGCGTGAAGTACGCGCCGGCGAACCCGGCCATCATGCCGCTGAGCATGACGGCGACGTAGCGCGTGCGGAAAACGTTGATGCCCAGCGTGTCGGCGGCCTTGGGATGTTCGCCGACGGATCGCGTGCGCAGGCCCCAGCGCGTGTAGAACAGTGCAACGTGCACGACGATCAGCAGCCCGTACATGGCGTAAGTGAACATGTTGCTGTCGAACAGAATGCCGCCCAGGAACGGGATTTGCGAGAGGGCCGGCACGGGCGTCGGGGGGAAAATGCCAGGGTTATTCAGTTGCGCGAACTCGCTCAGGAACTTGGCCGATATGAAGCTGGTGATGCCGGTGGAAAAGATGTTGATCACGACGCCGCTGATGATCTGGTCCACCTTGTAACGGATCGACAGGACGGCGTGCACCAGCGAGAGCAGCAGCCCATTGAGCACCGCTGCCAGCGTCCCGATCCACAAGCTCAATGCGCCGTACTGCTCGGGAGGAAACCACTGCGCGGCAAGGCTGCCGACGATCGTGCCGGCCAGCGCGCCCGAGAGCATCATGCCCTCGATGGCGATGTTCACCACGCCGGCCCGTTCAGACAGCACGCCCGATAACGCGCCCAGTGTGAGTGGCACCGATCGCAGCAGCGAATTCTTGATCAGCGCCGCCAGGTTGATCGACTTGTCTGCCGTCGCCCACGTCAGGAAGGAGAACAGGAACATCAGGATGACCAGGCCGAAGACGGCATTCGTCCACCTGGCAAAGCCACGGGCGAACTGGAAGGCGCCCACAAAGAGCGAAACCCCCGACAGCAGCGTAATCAACGAGTAAGTCGGCACGACCCAGTCATCCAGCCTGACTGCGCCCGCGCTGCCGGTATTCATGCCGAATGTGCTGACGGCGGACGGATCGACTCTGTTGGCGAACAGCACATAACCGGCCACGCCCAGCAGCACGAGGAGGGCGCCGATCACGCGGTAACGCGTGCGCTGCGCCAGTTCGGCCGCCTGGGCGGGTGTGAGTCGACGCGTCGTTTTCGCGAGTGCATTCGCTGTCATGTTTTAGCACCCCAGCCACGCGTGAACACTTCGCCTATCGCGCGCTCCTCGCGCACACGGTAGATGGCGCGAATGATCGCCGGCGCGGCGATGAACACGATCACCAGCGCCTGCACCACGGCGATGATGTCGATCGGAATCTGAGCCACGTTCTGCATGCGCGTCCCGCCGCTGCGCAGCGTGCCGAATAGCAGCGCGGCCAGCACCACGCCGAGCGGATGGCTCTTGCCCAGCAGCGCGAGCGCGATGCTGTCGAAACCGTAGCCCGAAGAGAAAGCCTGCGCCAGGTTGTGATTGACGCCGAGCACTTCGTTCGCCCCGGCCAGCCCGGCCAGTGCGCCGGACAGGCACATCGTCAGCACGATATTGCGCGTAATGCTCATGCCCGCGTACCGCGCCGCGCTGGGATTCTGGCCGACCGTGCGCAGCTCGAAGCCGCGCGTCGTGCGGAATAAGAGCCAGTACACGAATGCGGCCACCGCCAGCGCCAGGAAGAACCCTCCATGAAAGCGCAGCGGGTCTTGGAAGAAGCGCGGCAGGTAGGCGCTCGGCTCGATCATCGGGCTGACCGGCACCGAGCCCGGTCGCTGCATCGGCCCGGTGAGCAGCCAGTCGCTCAGGCGGAAGGCGATGTAGTTCATCATGATCGTGTTGATGACTTCGTGCGCGCCGACCTTCGCTTTGAGGATGCCCGGGATGAACCCCCATGCCGCGCCGCCCAACGCGCCGGCGGCCAGCGTCAGCGGCAAATGGATGATCCACGGCAGACCCGTCAACGAGTAGCCGACAAACACCGCGAAGATCGCGCCCATGAACAATTGCCCTTCGGCCCCGATGTTGAACAACCCGGCGCGGAAGCCGATCGCCACCGCCAGACCGGCGAAGATATATGGCGTGGTCGCGACCAGGCTTTCGGAAATCGGGTAAAACGCACTCGAAATCGCGGTCGCATCGCCGCTCTGCAGGGCCGACCATATCTGAGCGGGATTGCCGATTGAACCTTCGAACAAGGCGCCGTAAGCGGTGATGACCGCCACCCAGGCGGCATCCAGCACGGGGCCGAACCCGGCCGCGCGCAGGAAGAGGATCGGCAATACGACGCCGCCGACGAGGGTCGCCAGGCTCAACACTCGCCCCTGCCAGGGCGTGAGCGTCCGAATGGCCAGGCGCTTCGCCGCGTATTCGGTGTTCCGGCTGACATAGACGCCGCCAGCGAGCGCGGCGATGGCCGCGATCGTGAGCGCGAGGCCAACAAAGTTCAGGCTGTTGACGGCCTTCGTCAGTTCCTCGAGCACCGTGAAATCGCTGAGTGCGATAATCACGCCGCCGACGAGAATAGCCATCACGAAGGCCAGCACGGGCAACTGCGCGATTCCCCAAAACTGCCGCCAGCGAGAGGTCTTGGGCATCGGGCTGGCCGCCTTGGGGGTCGATACGGTCGTGTCTGTTTGTGCCATCAGAACACCACTTCCACTTTTCGTGTCTCGCGCTTCTGCGGCGGCGAGAGCGTCGCCGGATCGACGCCGGCCATCAGCAGGCCGAGATACTCCTTCGTGGCGGCATCCGCGTCGACGATGGCGACGATGCGGCCGCGATACATCACGGCAATCCGATCCGCCAGGGCAATGATCTCGTCCAGCTCGGGCGAGACGAGCAGCACTCCCACGCTGTCATCGCGCTTCTGGATGATGCGGCTGTGAATGTACTCGATCGAGCCGACGTCCAGGCCGCGCGTCGGGTGTGAAGCAATCAGCAGCTTGATCGGCCGCGAGAACTCGCGTGCGACGATCACTTTCTGCTGGTTGCCGCCCGACAGCGAGCCGGCGGATGTATCAATGCCCGGCGCGCGCACGTCGAACTGCTTGATGCGCTCCATGGCCGCCGCGTCGATCGCGCTGTCCTGCAGCACCATCCCCCTCGCGAAGGGTGGAAGATAATACGTCGACAGCACCATGTTTGCCGAGACGGGATAAGTCAACACCAGCCCGTCGCGCTGGCGATCCTCCGGCACGTGCGCCACACCCAGCTCGGTGATGCGGCGCGGCGTCGCGTGCGTCGTGTCGTGCCCCAGGATGCGAACAGTGCCCTCGAGGGGCGCGCGCAGCCCGGTGAGCGCCTCGACCAGCTCGGTTTGCCCGTTACCCTGCACACCCGCGACGCCCAGCACTTCTCCGGTGCGCACCTCGAAGGACACGCCGTCCACGGCAACGTTGAGCCGATCGTCGAGTACTTCGAGGTCCTCGACCTGCAGCACCACTTCGCCCGGCTGGGCCGGCTCCTTCTGGACTTCGAGCATGACCTCGCGCCCAACCATCATCGCCGCCAGCCGGGCCTCGCTCGCCTCGGCCGGCGTCGTCGTGCCGACGACCTGTCCCACTCGCAACACGGTAATGCGATCGGCCAGCGCCAACACTTCCTTTAACTTGTGGGTGATGAAGATGATCGATTTGCCCTGATCGACGAGCGATCGAATGACTTTGAATAGCTCCGTGACTTCCTGCGGCGTGAGCACCGCCGTCGGCTCGTCCAGGATCAGTATGTCGGCCTGGCGGAAGAGCAGCTTGATGATCTCCACGCGCTGCTGCACGCCGACCGGCAGGTCCTTGACCAACGCATCGGGATCGACTTCCAGGCCATACTGCTTTGAGATACTTCGAATGCGCTCGGCGGTCCGCCTGAGATCGAGAAACACACCGCCGGTGAGCATCTCGTCGCCGAGCATCACGTTCTCGGTGACGCTGAGCACGGGCACGAGCATGAAATGCTGGTGCACCATGCCGATGCCAACACGAATCGCGTCCGTTGGGCTGGCGACCTTGATCGGCTTCCCGCGAACGATGATCTCGCCTTCGTCGGGGTGATACAGCCCGTAGAGGACGTTCATCAGCGTCGTCTTGCCGGCGCCGTTCTCGCCGAGCAGCGCGTGAATCTCGCCCGGCTCCAGCGTCAGGGAGATGTGATCGTTGGCCAGCACGCCGGGGAAGCGCTTTGTGATATTGCGTAATTCGAGGACGGGAGGCATAAGAACCTCACCCAGACCCGACGGGTCTCCGAGACCCGTCGAGTCTTTCCAGGTAGATAAAATCGGCGGAGAGTCAGTCTCGCCTCGCCGCCGACGATTCCATAACAGACCTGTGAGGTCTGTAAGACCTCACAGGTCTTTGGGGTCACGGCTTGGTCTGGATCGTGCCCGCGATGATGTCCGCCGTGATCTGCTCCAGGTCGGCCTTGACCTCGTCGGGCACCATGCTGTCCAGGCTGTGGAACGGCGAGATGCCGATCTGTCCGTTCGCCAGCGTGGCGAGCTGTGTGCCGCCCGCGAAGATGCCGGCCGCGACGGCCTTGGCCGCGGAGAGGACGCTCAGGTCGAGGCGCTTCTCGACGCTGGTGAGGACGATGTCGGCGTACTCCGGCGCGCTCACCGTCCAGTCGGTGTCCACGCCGACGATGTAGGCGCCGCCGCGCTCCTGCACGGCTGCCGCCGTGCCCAGGCCGACCGGCCCGGCCACCGGCATGATGATGTCCGCGCCCTCGTCCATCAGCGTCTCACCCATCCGGCGCCCGTCGTCCGTGCTCTCAAAGTTGCCCGTGAACAGACCGTCGTGGGCTTCCACATCCCAGCCGAGGACTTCGACGTTCGTGTCGTTCTCCTGGTTATAATAGGCAACACCGAGCGCGAAGCCGTCCATGAAGTCGGTGACGGGTGGGATGTTGATGCCGCCGAAGGTGCCGACCTTGCCGGTCTTCGTCACCGCCGCGGCCACGTACCCGGCCAGGAATGCGCCCTGGTCCGTCGCGTACACCTGACCCCACACGTTCGGAATCACCGGATCGTACGCGGAGTCCAGGATCTGGAACTTCTGATCCGGGTTCGCTTCCGCCGCCGCCTTCGTCGCGTCGCCCAGCAGGAAGCCGACCGTCACGATCAGGCTGCAGTCCGAACCCAGGAACTCGTTAATGTTCTTCTCGTAGTCGGTCTGCTGCTGCGATTCGAGGTAGACCGCTTCCCAGCCCAGTGCCTCGCTGGCGTCCTGCGCGCCCTTCCAGGCTGTCTGGTTGAACGACTTGTCGTCGATGCCACCGACATCCGTCACCTGGCAGACCTTGCCTTCACTCGGAGGGATGGCCTTGGTCTCGATCTCGCCAGAGATGATGCCCGTCTGCACCTCCTCCAGCTCGGCCTTCACGTTGTCAGGCACCATGCTGTCCAGGCTGTGGAACGGCGAGATGCCGATCTGGCCGTTCGCCAGCGTGGCGAGCTGCGTGCCACCACTGAATGAGCCGTCCGCCACTGCCTGAGCCGCGGAGACGACGCTCAGGTCGAGGCGCTTCTCGACGCTGGTGAGGACGATGTCGGCATACTCCGGCGCGCTCACCGTCCAATCGGTGTCCACGCCGATGAGGTAGGCGCCGCCGCGCTCCTGCACCGCCGCCGCCGTGCCCAGGCCGACCGGACCGGCTACCGGCATGATGATGTCCGCGCCCTCGTCCATCAGCGTCTCGCCCATGCGGCGCCCGTCGTCCGTGCTCTCGAAGTTCCCCGTGAACAGACCGTCATTCGCGGCGGTGCTCCAGCCGAGCACTTCGATGTTCGTGCCATGCTGCTCGTTGTAATACGTCACGCCGTTCTCGAAGCCGATCATGAAGTCGGTGACGGGTGGGATGTTGATGCCGCCGAAGGTGCCGACCTTGCCGGTCTTCGTCACCGCTGCGGCCACGTACCCGGCCAGGAACGCGCCCTGATCCGTGGCGTACACCTGACCCCACACGTTCGGAATCACCGGATCGTACGCGGAGTCCAGAATCTGGAACTTCTGATCCGGGTTCGCTTCCGCCGCCGCCTTCGTCGCGTCGCCCAGCAGGAAGCCGACCGTCACGATCAGACTGCAGTCCGAACCCAGGAACTCGTTAATGTTCTTCTCGTAATCGGTCTGCTGCTGCGATTCCAGGTAGACGTTTTCCCAGCCCAGCGCCTCGGCGGCATCCTGCGCGCCCTTCCACGCCGTCTGGTTGAACGACTTGTCGTCGATGCCACCGACGTCCGTCACCTGGCAGACCTTGCCCGCTGCGGCGGGTGGGGCAGTCGGGGGTGGTGGCTGAGTAGCGGGAGCGGTCGTCGGCGTCGGTGATGCCGCTGGTGCCGGGCATGCCGTGAGCAGCAACGACGTCAACACCAACAACGTTGTTGTGATGAACATCTTGCGCATGGAATGCTCTCCTCCTTAGAGAAACATTGGATGTGAGTCAGACGTGACCAACTGAGAATCAACCGGTTTGATTCGCGCGATCACCTCCTCTCGGAGAAGCTCTCTTGTTCATGTCGACGAACGATGCACTGCGGGGATGCACTGAGGATTATAGTGCAAAACAGGAGGCGAGGCAAGCGCACGACACGGATTCTGGACACGGATGCACGGACAGGTACTATCCGTGTTATCCGCACGAAATTCATGGGCACGGATTCTGAACACGATAGACGGGCACGCGCTATCCGTGTAATCCGTGCGAGATCCGTGTCGTGCAGTGGGGTTCACCTCGGCGCGTCGACCAGCACTTCGCGCCAGCGGCTGCCTTCTTCGGCCGGGCCGACGATGCCCTTCTCTTCCATCAAGTCGATCAGGCGAGCCGCGCGGGTGTAGCCGATGCGCAGGCGGCGCTGCAGCAGCGAGATGCTCGCGCGCCTCTGCAGCCGCACGACTTCGATGGCGCGGTCGAGCAGGTCGTCTTCGGGCGCGTGCTCGCCCGCGGCGTCATCCTTGCCCAGGTCGTCGAACAACAGCGGCTGGTGCGAAGGCAGCATCTCGGCGGGCACGTGCTCGGCGAGCGTGGTCTCCGCCCCACGCATCCCCTTCCAATAGCGCACAATGTTGTGCACCTCGGCGTCGGAGACGAAGCAACCTTGCACGCGCTGAGGCGCGCCGGAGTCGGGGGAGATGAAGAGCATGTCGCCGCGCCCCAGCAGGCGCTCCGCGCCGGCCGTGTCGAGGATCACGCGCGAGTCGATGCTGGAAGCCACGGCGAAGGAGATGCGCGCCGGGAAGTTGGCCTTAATCAGGCCCGTCACGACGTCGACGCTGGGACGCTGTGTGGAGATGATCAGGTGGATGCCGGTCGCGCGCGCCATCTGCGCCAGGCGGCAGATCAGCTTTTCCGTCTCGTCCGGCGCCAGCATCATGAGATCGGCCAGCTCGTCGATAACCACCATGATGTACGGCATCTTCTCTTCGCCGCCGTCGGGCGCGGCGGCCACACGTGCGTTGAAGTCGGCAATGTTGCGCGCGCCCGCTCTGGAAAAGCGCCGGTAGCGGCTGTCCATCTCGTTCGTCACCCACTTGAGCACGCTGATCACGCGCTCCAGGTCGACGACGACCGGCGCCAGGAGGTGCGGGATGCCGTTGTACAGCGTCAATTCGACGCGCTTGGGATCGACCATCAGGAACTTGAGATCGTCGGGCGTGTTGTAGGCCAGCAGGCAGCAGACGATGGCGTTGACGCACACGCTCTTGCCCGAGCCGGTCGTGCCCGCGATCAGAAGGTGCGGCATCATGCTCAGATCGGCCGCGATGGGCTGGCCGGCCACGTCCTGGCCGAGCGCGAAACGCAGCGGCGAATTGATCCGCTGAAACGCCTCGCTCTCGATCACGTCGCGGAGCGACACGATCGAGGTCTCGGCGTTGGGCACTTCGATGCCGACGACGTTGCGGCCCGGCACCGGCGCTTCGATGCGAATGCTCCTGGCGGCCAGCGCCAGCGCCAGGTCGTCGGCCAGCGCGCTGATCTTGCTGACTTTGACTTTCGTCTGTTTCCCAGCGCGATTGATGAAGCCCGGCTCCATGCCGAACTGCGTGATCACGGGTCCGCGATTGACCTCGACGACCTTACCCTCGACGCCGAACGAATGCAGCGTATCCTCGATGACGCCAACCTTGTAGCGGATGTCGTCCTCGCTCATCGACGCATCGCTGCCGGGTGCGAAGACTTCCTCGATATTCGGCAGTCTCCAGATTTGGCCGCCGCCGATGATGCGCGGAAAGAGTGGGCCGGTCGGCTCCACGCCTTCCGGCGTCGAGTCCGGCGCCGCAGGGGGCGCGGCGACAGGCGCCTCCGGCTTGCCGGACGGAATCGATTTAGCAGGCGGGGGCTGCTCCACGACGGGCGCCGTGCGCGGCGCATGCTCTGCTCGAACAGGGAGGGTCGTCGCATCGGGCGCGCCGCCGATCACTTTCGGCGGCGTCGCTTGACCGGAACCGTTCGCCTTGCGCGGCGTGTTGATCGTGTAGCCCGGCGCCCGCGCAGCACGTGCCGCTCGAATCTTCTGCCCGATCCAGGCCGCCATCTCGCTCGGCGTCACGTCGAACAGGAAGACGATGCCGAGCAGCCACCAGGCGACGAGCACGATCACGCCGCCGAAATCGCCGACGGCGCCGGAGACCAGGCGCGTGAACCAATCGCCGATCTCCCCGCCCAGCCCGGGCGCCGATTCCGTCGCCGGCTGGATCCAGCTCAGCGTCGTCAGCGCGGCCAGGAACGTGAGCGCGAACCCGACTACCTGCGACGCCTTTGGCCGGGGGATGCGCTCGAACGATCGCGCCAACAGCCACAGCCCCATCGCGCCCAGTATTAAAGGGACGATGACCACGCCGAGGCCGAACGTGTCGCGGAGGAATTGCAGCCACGCGCCGGTCAAGTCGCCCTGGTTGGACGACAGGAAGCTCAGAATCGTCACCAGCGCCAGGGCGACGAGGAACAACCCCAGGATATCGAGCTTCTGGTCGAGCGTCAGTCGAATCGCCGGCCCGCCCTGGGGCGATTTCCTGCCATTCTTGCCCCTGCCGCCGCCCCTGGTTGACTTACCCTTCGTAGAATCCTTTGCCATAGTGAAGGTAGTACAGATGTTCTTAAGCGCAAGACATTATAACACATATGGCTTAGATTGGTAACCCCCTCCATCGCTGAGACACTGAGAATACTCGATGGCAGGTATCTTGCTCGGCCACTTGTGGCGTGTCATTCCGAACGGAGTGAGGAATCTCTCCTCCGACCGGCGAACACGGCGCACCGGGGTAGAGATGCCTCGTCGTTCCTCCTCGGCATGACACATCTGGCGCAGAAGGTCTCCTCCGCTCCCGCCGCGTGTGTCACCCGGCGGTGGCAAGGATCGCTGAGGCACTGAGACACTGAGAATACGCGGTGCGCTTCGGCTCTGCTCCCGCCGGGTGTGTCACCCGGCGGCCACAGACCCCGGACGAGCGGGCCGGAGGGGATCGCATCCCCTGATGCGAGTCGCGCTATGATATACTCTCGCCACTATGACACGTCGAACCAGACTCACACGCCTCGCTGCCCTCGGGATGCTGGCTGCTGCTGCGATCGCGGCGACCCTGCTGACCCTGCCAACGCGCGCGGCTCACCCCGACCCGTCGCAGTCCGACCCCGACGATGTGTGGGCGCGCGTGGGCGGGCTGGAAGCCTGGTATTACGAGAATGGCTACACCGAATCGCCGCCGCCCGCCGCGCCAGTGCCAGCAGCCCCATCTCCAATGACCCATCTCTCTGTCGCCTCGCCAACTCTCACGGCCACAGCCTACTTACCTCTGCTCGCCAGGAACCACTCGCCGAACGAGTTTCGCGGCGTGTGGATCAGCCGCTTCGACTGGACCGGCTTCCACGTCACGCCGACGACGGCGACGATCGACACAATCGTGGACAACGTGAAGACGGCCAATTTCAACGCCATCTTGTTCCAGGTGCGCGGCACTGCCGATGCGTACTACGCGCCTGGTCTCGAGCCGTGGGCTGCGCGCATGACCGGCGAGCTGACGAAGACGCTCGGCGTCGATCCGGGCTGGGATCCGTTGGAGTACCTCGTCGCGCGGGCGCATGCGCAGGGCATTCAGGTGCATGCCTACGTCAACGTCTTCTCTACCTGGTTGTGTGGACTCGGCGCGCCGCCGAATCCCGTCACGCCGACGCATCTCTTCTGGTCGCTGTCGTATTCGACGACGTGGGATGCGTGGCGCGTGTGGACAACATCAGGACCGGCCAGCATCGCCACGTGCAGCGACTACCTGTGGGCCACGCCGGCGCTATCGCTCACGCGCGCGCACATCACCGCCGTGGCCGCCGATCTCGCGGTGCGCTATGACATCGACGGGATTCACCTCGATCTGGTGCGCTATCCGTCGTCGGCGTACTCGCACGATCCGTTCACGCGGCAAGCTTACACCGACGCGCTGGCGCTCTCGCCGACGCTGACCTTCGCGCAGTGGCAGCCCGATTTTCAGCGCGCGCAAGTCAACGATCTGGTCTCGCGCGTGTATTCCGCGGTTACGACCGTCAAGCCCGACGCCTGGTTGAGCGCCGCCGTATGGCCGAGCTACACGAGCGGCTACAACTCATACTTCCAGGACTCCAAAGGCTGGCTGGCGAGCGGCATCGTCGACGCGAACATGCCGATGCTGTACTCCCTCGACGTCAGGCACGACCTCGCCGCCTGGACAGTGCGCATGCAGGGCTTCGTCGCCGACAGTTACGGGCGCTACGTCGTTCCCGGCATTTACGCCGACTACGCCGACTTCGGCGACATCGTCGTCCGCATCGACGCGGCGCGCGACGCCGGCGCACCCGGCGTGGCGATCTTCTCTTACGGCGCGCTCAACCTGCACGGCTACTTCGACGACCTCGGCGCGGGACCGTTCGCCACGCCCGCCGAAGTACCGAAGCCGGGTTGGAAGCCGTGATGAGTGATGCGTGAAGCGTAAAACGTGAAACGTGAAGCATCCCTTGCGCTTCACGTTTCATGCATCACGATTCAGTTGTGGAGCATCGTCATGGCCCTTCGAACATCACGTCTATTCAGTTCTTCAGGCACGGCGCCGGCTCACTCGACCCGCTGCGCCAGCCGCACCAGTAGGATGTCCCGTTGTAGTTACCCTGGAATTGCGCGCCGCCGGACACCAGGAAGAGCTTGAACGGCAGGGTCACCTGCGTCGGAGAGCCGGGATTGCGCGTCATCGTGCCCTGCAGCACGTTCCCGTTCACCGTCCCGACGATCGTCCCGCCGCCAGAGCAGTTGCCGTTGATACTGTCGCCGATCTGGTTGAGCGTCATGTCACCGCAGGGAACAGAGCTTTCGAATTTCGTCGTCCACGCGCCGTACCAGGTGGACACGAGGCAGGGCGCGAGATCGGATTGACCGGGGCGATGGCCGCACCACGGGTTTGACTTGTCGTAGTTGCCGTGCCACCGCAGGCCGCTGCCCTCGATCCAGAAATCGAACGAGCCGCGGGCGCCGCTCGTCTCCGCCCACGTGCCGCTCAGGCGATTGCCCGCGACCACGCCGTTGATGGTGCCGAAGTTATTGTCGTACGCGCCGACTACCTGGCTGCCTGTCTGCACGAGGATCATCTGGCCGTAACTTGTATCCCACGTTCCGCTCCAGGGACCGCCGGCCGGCGTGGCCGTCGGCGTCGGCGGGCCGGCGACCCTGATGACGACGGTGTAGCCGCCGAAGATGGCGTTATTGGTCGCGCGCAGCCGCCAGACGCCGGTGTATTCGCCCGCCGTCCCAGGCGCGACCAGGTTGACAGAGATGTCGACCGTCTGGCCGGGCGCTGCCGCCGGGATGCCGACCGCCGCCGGGCCGCTCATCTGACTTCCCGAGGCGTAGATGAGCTGATAACCGGCATCCCACGTGCACGTGCCGTCGTTGCGAATACGCCACGTTTTGACAAACGCTGCATTCGGCGCAAGCACCGTGCCGTCAGGAATCGTGACGTCGGCGATGTACGTTCCCTTCAGCACGCAGCCGCCGGGGCCGGTTCCGACGATGGGCGTAGCTGTGGGCACAGGCGTGTCAGTCGGCGGGGCGGTGGTCGCCGTCGGAGGCGCGGCCAGCGTCACGACGGTTGGAGTCAGGCTCGGCGGTTCCTGCGTCGGCGTAAGCGTGATCTGCGACACGCTCGTCGGCGTCGTCGGCGGTGGCTCGGCGCCGCCGCCCAACGTGCAGGCCAGGCTGGCCGCGATGGCAGCGGAGACGACGAGCAAGATCATGTAACGAGGTTGAGCACGCATAGACATGTCCCCCCATGCGATCATCAAGTCTTAGTTAAGACAGCGCGATCCAGTACCAGAGGACGATTATAGTCACGCTGCGCGATTTCTCCTAATGCGGCAGGCTGCGCGACGGCCAGTCCACTGCCTGATGCGCCACCGCGCAGGGCATGCCCGGCGCATAGGCGATGCGCCGCGCGCCGAGATCGGCGACGACGGACCACAGCGTGTTATTGTGCGCACGATGCTCGCACAGCGGCCCAGCGTGATCGCGCAGGATCGCTTCGAGCTCGATATCCCCCTCGATCAATGCCTCGGCTCGCTCCGCCCGTTGTTTCGACCCGGTCGCCTCACGCCGGCCCTGCAGCGCAACCATATCCGGATGGCGATAGTGGTTTGCCACGACCAGCCAATCGCCCGCCGGCTCTACGACGCGCACGCGTGAAGGGTGCGCTTCGACGGCGAGGAAGCGAGCCGGATCGGCCAGAAGATAATTGAAGGCGTTCAGATGCGGCATGCGTGTGACGAGATCGACCGCCTCGTCGACGGTGCGGCATGTCTCTAGCAAGATGCGCGGAACCAGGTGAAAGGGAAGGCCCGGCGCACGCTCTTCGGGATCGTCGGCCATCACGACGTGCAGCGAGACGAACAGCCCGTGCGCGTTCACGCCGTCGTAGCGACCGCCCGGCACGCTGCCCTGCATGCCGACGGTTGGAAGCGCCACATCCGGCGCGAGGCGAATGCGCAGCCGCATGCGCTGCAGCGTGCGAAAGTCGTAATTGCGGCCGACGAGTATGCGCCCCTCTCGCCGCCAGGCGAACGACGTGCATCCGCCGACGGCGCGCTGCCGCAGCGAAACCCGGCAGACGCCCTGCAAAAGCTCCTCATATCGGATGGACTGGGCCTGGGCGAAGCCGCGATATTCGTCGAGCAGGGGCGGATGGACGTCGCCAGCCAGCGCGGCGCACGCCAGCGCAAAATCGAGCGGCGGCGACGGGGACCACCAGGGCACGATCTCGAAACGAGGCGTCGACTGCCCCAGTGCGCGGCCGATGTCGAAGTGCGACCCGCGCAAGTCAAATACCCGATAATCGGGAGAAAAATTGTCTGTATTGTCCTGCACAGCCTGGACTGTTGTCATATGCGCAGCATGCCGTTTGTCACTATGGTGCAAACGATGGCGGGTATATCCTGTATCTAGACTTGGACATAAGCAATTACCTTATCGCCCACCCCAGGTAGTTGCAGAGTTTGAGTCCGTTCTCTGTGCGGTCCCCTGGCTGCCAGAGAAACAGATTCTCCTCCTCCCTTGGCTGCCGTCCCGGCCGTGAGCCCCCGCCACGACCGGGACTGGCCTTTATATAACCGGGTTCCTTACGATCCGACACCTGATACCCGACGGAGGAGAGATTCCTCACTGCGTTCGGAATGACACTAGCCGACGTAGGGAACTATCCCGCCAGAACCTTCAGCAGCTTGAGCGTGAGGGCTTTCGTATCTAATCCTCCCTCGCCTGCCGGGCCGACGCACGCCGGGCAGCCGTTCTCGCAGCGGCACGAGGCGACCAGGTCACGCGCCGCGCGCAGCAGGTCGTCGTGCAGATCGAAACATTCCTGGCTCAGGCCGATGCCGCCCGCCACGCGGTCGAAAATCGTGATCGTCGGCAGCTCTGTAAATGGCGACCGAGCCTCGGCCAGCACGTCGATGTCGCGCGGGTCGCACATCAAGTATAGCGGCGCGATCTGGCGCATCACCTGCCCCAACCCGCCCAACGCACCGCGCACACCACGCGCCGCTTCAACGCGCCGGTGACAGGCCGTGCACAACGTGATCAGGTTCTCCAGCGCGTTCGCCTGCTTGTAGTTCTCGTTCTGGCCGCGCACGTAAGCGAACTCGCGGAACGGGCGAAGGTGATGCACGTCGTGCTGGCGCCCTCCCTCTCCTGCCGGCGTTTTTCCGGCGGGAGGGGGCTGGGGTGAGGGCTCCGGCGCTCCGCACTGCCGGCAGCGATAACCGTCGCGCTTGCGAGCGGCCTCGCGCTGCTCGTCCCAATTCGGGCCGTAATCGTTCGGCGCGAAGAGGATGCCCTCTATCGTCAAGCGATCGGCGAGCGCCGGCTCGACGCAAAACCAGTACGCCGTCGTCTGCATGTGCTGCTCGGGCAGGTCGATCTCCCCCCGGCCGAGCGTCTCGTGTGTGTACAGCTTGATCTTGCGGAAGCCGACGGGCTGTGTGGTGACCATCACTTCGCCCTGGCTCTTGATCGTCGTTCCGGCCTCGGCCCGCTCGAATTCCTCCAACACCTGCACGTCGACCGTGCTGCTCGCGTCGGTGTAGTAATCGACGCTCGCCGGTCGCACGAACGCCTGGCCGTTCTCCCAGTCGAGCCGCTCGACCAGATACTGCAGACCCTCGTGCATGTAAATCGCGCCTTCGTAAACCAGGACGGGAGCGGTGTCCCGATCGATCTGCCCGATCGACTGCGCCCGGCCCCCACTCGAATCGAGAATCACGATGGTGTCGGCGCTGCTCGTTCGCAGCGAGACATCCTGCGCCGGGTAAGAATCTGCCATCCAGAAATAGCGCTGACCCACCGATTCGCCGGCTCGCTGATTCGCTTTCTCTCTGTGCAGAATCCCCTCCTCAACCAGCGCGTCTAACAGCTCGCTCGTTTGCTGGAAGCGTCCAAACTGCTCGCCTGCGTCGAACGGCAGCTCGAACGAAGCGCACTTGAGGTGATTGGTCAGGATGACGAGATTATCCGGAGCGATCAGGCCGTGCTCGGGGCTGCGCTCGAAGAAGAAGCGTGGATGCATCACGAGGAACTGGTCGAGCGGCGCGGCGCTGGCGACGAGGATGGCGACGGATGCGTCGGCGCGCCGGCCCGCCCGGCCTGCCTGCTGCCAGGTGGATGCGATCGTGCCGGGATAGCCGGCCAGGATGGCTGCATCGAGCTGGCCGATGTCGATGCCCAGCTCGAGCGCGTTTGTCGCGACGACGCCGCGCGCCGACCCATCGCGCAGCGCCTTCTCGATCGCGCGGCGCTCTTCGGCCAGGTAGCCGCCGCGATAGCCGTGAATCGCGCTCGCATCGCCGCCCTGCGCCGCCACCGCGTCGCGCACGTAGGTGAGCAGGACTTCGGTGGTGAGCCGCGCACGGGCGAAGAGGATCGTCTGCACGCCGGCCAGCAAGAAGCGCGCCGCGACGTCGCGCGCTTCGAGCACGGACGAGCGGCGCTGGCCCAGCGCGGGGTCGATCAGCGGCGGGTTGTAGAAGATGAAGTGCTTCTCGCCGCGCGGCGCGCCGTCGTCGTCGATCAGCGTGACCGGCTCCTCGATGAGTCGCTCGGCGAGTTGAACCGGGTTGGCGATCGTCGCCGAGGTGAGGATGAATTGCGGGCGGGAGCCGTAGAAACCGCATACCCGCTTCAGGCGGCGCAGGACGTTGGCGAAATGGCTGCCGAACACGCCGCGATACGCGTGCAGCTCGTCGACGACGACGTAGCGTAGCGACTCGAACAGCGACGCCCAGCGCGTATGATGCGGCAGGATGCCTGTGTGCAGCATGTCCGGGTTGGTGATGACGAGGCCACCCGCCTCGCGCGCCGATTTGCGGCGGTCACGCGGTGTGTCGCCGTCGTACGCGCGGGCGGAGATGTTTGCGCCAAGAGCGGTAATTAGAGATTGGAGATTGGAGATTTGGTCGTGCGCCAGGGCCTTGGTGGGAAAGAGGTACAGCGCCGTCGCCGATGGCTCGCGGTGCAGTGTGTTGAGCACGGCCAGGTTGTAACACAGCGTCTTGCCGGAGGCAGTCGACGTGACGACGACGGGGTTCTCGCCGCGTTTAGTCGATTCGATCGCCGCCGCCTGATGCGTGTAGAGTTGTTCGATACCTTGTGTGCGTAATACGTCGAGGAGTCGAGTGTGGAGCGTGGAGGGTGCCGGCGCGTAGCGGGCCGCGCGCGGCGGGATGCGCTCCCAGGCGGCGACGTTGCGCATGAAGGCGCGGTCGGCGCGGAGTTGATCGAGGACCGGAATGACCGATTGTTTGTCGCGAGATCCGGATTGCAGCGAT
>DASSFZ010000306.1:0-2858 GCA_035693785.1 Anaerolineae bacterium
GAAGTCGTGACATCCGACGGGATCGAATCCGACCACGTCTCACTCGGACCGATCGAGATCGATTCCGCCGCGCTCAGGTGATACCTTGCCGACCGGCATAGGGATGCCGTTCCTCCAGAACGCACGTCGCATGACGCGCGCGCACCCATACGGGTTAGGGCTTGTTGTCCTTTTGAGCCTCTTCTTTTTGCAGGCGGCGCTCGCCTCACCGCGCAACTCGGTCATGTTCGACGAGCAGTATCACGTCACGCTGGGCTACTCGTACCTCAAGACCGGCGACCTGCGCCTGCACCGCAATCAAAGCCCGCCGCTATTCGAGATCATCACGTCCCTGCCGCTGCTGCTGCGATCGGATCTCAACCTGCCGCTCGATCATCCGGCCTACGCGCTGTGGGGTGACGTGTACCTATTCTCAGACGTCTTCCTGTGGCATGCCAACGCCGACGCCCAGGGCATGGTCCATACGGGGAGACTCGTCGCCGCCGGGTTCGGCGTGCTGCTCGGCCTATTGCTATACCTGTGGGGAAAACAGTTGTATGGCGCGAAGGCCGGGTTGCTCGCCACCTTCCTATTGGCGCTGGATCCCAACTTCATCGCGAATGCCATCCCCACGCTCGATCTGGGTCTGGCTTTCTTTGTCACGCTGGCGGCATGGCGGCTGTGGCACTCTCTCAGGCGTCCAACCTGGCTCAACATTCTGCTCGCCGGACTGGCGCTGGGTGCGGCGTTGAGCACCAAGTTCATCGCCGTCACGCTGCTGCCCGCGTTCGCGCTGATCCTGCTCGTGTATCCTCGACAAATCGCAAAGACACAGAGTCACCGAGAAGACTTCGTGGCTTCGTGGCTTCGTGGTGAAATTGCCCGGCGCGCGCTTTCCTTCGCGGTTATGCTGGTGATCGCGTGGCTCGTCATCTGGATCGTATACGGATTCCAGTTCGGCCCGATCGACGGCGCCGGCACGCCGGTGCCCGCGCCGACGTACTTCGAATCGTTCGTGGGCATGCTCGCCAAGAGCAGCGAAGGCCGCATGAACTACCTGGACGGTGAGCTGTCGCCCACCGGCTGGCCGCATTACTTCGTCGCCGCGATGCTGTACAAGACGCCGCTGCCTGTTCTGCTGGCCGCGCTCGTCGCGCTGATCCGCTGGCCGTGGAGGGATGAGTGGCGCGAGACGAGCATCCTGATCGTGCCGGCGGCCCTGTTCTTCGTCGCCGCATCGTTCGGCAACCTGCAACTGGGCTACCGCTACATCCTGCCGGTGCTGCCGTTCGTGTATCTCATCGCGTCACGCGTCGTCACGTTCACATGGCCGCGCTGGGCCGTGGTCCCGGCGGCCGCGCTGGCGATGTGGCTGATCGCCGGCACGCTGTCGATCTTCCCGCACTATCTCTCGTATTTCAACGAAGTGGCAGGCGGGCCGCAGGCCGGTTATCAGCACCTGGTCGATTCGAACCTCGACTGGGGACAGGATTTGCCCGCACTGAAGGACTGGATCGATGCGCATCGGCCCGAGAATCTGCACCTCGGTTTCTTCGGGACGGCCTATCCCGATCGCTACGGCGTGCGTGCCATCGGCATCCCCGGTTATCCGCTCAACGCCTTCGGCAGCGAGGTCGACGGCTTCACGTCGTACAGTCTCGAAGCGGGCCTGTATGCCGTCAGCGCGACGGCGCTGCGGATCGGCATGGTCTTCGACCGCTTCAACATCTATGAAGCGTTCGAGTCGATGACGCCGATCGATCGGGCCGGGTACTCGATCCTGATCTACGACAGGCGATACCCGCCCGGCGCGGACGTCGACCGCGCCGTGATCGCCGGGCCGCGCGCAGCCGACGTGCCCCCCCATGCGCTGGGTGTGCGTCCTGACCATCCGCTGCGCGCCAAGTGGTGCGCCTGGCCGGAGTGTTTCGTCTTCACGCCGCATCCGGCGCGCTACATCGTGCGTGACTTCATCCCGTTTGCGCCGGACTTAGCCGAACAGGCGCACGCGCGGGCGGTGCCGGTCGATTCACTTCGCCTCGGTGATAACGCATATGCCGTGTCGGAACTGGATGCGACCTCGATCATTCAAAGCAAGCTGAACGCGCTCCGTGCATCGGTCTTCGCCGCGCCTGACGAGACGCCACTCTCGCCGCCGATCGCGTTCGATAATGGCCTGTCGCTGGTGGGCTACGAGGTGGGCAGCGACCGCGTCACTCCTGGCCGAGTGTTGGATGCCATCACCTACTGGCAAGTGACCGATCGCATCTCGCCGCCGATGACGATCTTCGTCCATCTGCTCGACTCACAGGGAAACATCCGCGGCCAGCACGATGGCTTCGGCGCGGCGCTCACCACGCTCGAGCCGGGCGACGTCGTGGCTCAGCACCACGTCATCCCGGTGGATGCGAGCGTGGAGCCGGGCACCTATCGGTTGCAGGTTGGCCTGTATAATCCCATCACGCTCGAGCGTTTTGCGGCGCGTCCAGGGGAGGTGGCGCCGGGCGATCGGGTGCTATTATCCACGATAGAGGTCGTCGCACCGTGATGCGCTTCCTGCGGCGCAATCCACTTTTCGCATTGCTCGTCCTGTCGGTAATCGCGCTGGCCGTCGCGTACCAGGCGCGTGCACCGATCGCGCTCGACATGGCTTCGAGCGCCGAGGACATCCACTTGCCGCAAGGCTTCAACGCGCCGGAAGAAGTGTTCGGCGTGACGTATCGCTGGACGGATGGCGACGCCCGCATCGATCTGCCCGGCCTCGGCAGCGGCGCGCCCCTGCATCTCCATTTGGACCTTCACGAATTCCGCCCGTCGCCACTCTCGCCGCAGCCGATGACGATTCTGCTCAACGGTCGCGAGCTGGCCCGCTTCACGCC
>DASSFZ010000307.1:0-8501 GCA_035693785.1 Anaerolineae bacterium
TCGCTCACCATCGAGGCCATGTGGAGGAGGCCGGTCCGCGTCAAGTGGATTAACGACCTGAAGGATCCAGTTACCGGTAACTTCCTACCGCACCTGCTGCCGGTCGATCCGACACTGCACTGGGCCAACCCGCCGCAAGGCAGTGACCCGGCGTATGGTAGTGGCCCGCGTGACTCGCGGCCAGACTTTTCCTCAACGCCCGGCCCGTACACCGGCCCCGTCCCGATCGTCACCCACGTGCATGGCGCGGTTGGCGTCGGCGACGAGAGCGACGGCTATGCCGAGGCCTGGTACCTGCCCGCGGCGAACGGTATCCCTGAAGGCTACGCCAGGGAGGGCACCTGGTACAACTTCTTCGCCGGCAAGGCTGCGACGAAATTCGGCGCCACCTGGGGGCCCGGATTTGCAACCTTCCAGTATCCGAATCATAATCGGGCCTCGACCATCTGGTACCACGACCACGCGCTGGGCATGACCCGGCTCAACGTGTACGCCGGCCCGGCCGGCTTCTACCTCATCCGCGGCGGGCCGGCTGGAGACGCCGCCGTGATCGACAGCCGATTCGGCACCACGGCCGTGCTGCCGGGTCCCGCCCCCAAGGCGAGTGACAAGTTCCCGCCGAACAAGACCTACTACGAGATCCCCATCGCCATCCAGGACCGCTCCTTCAACGACGACGGCTCGCTGTTCTATCCGGCCGGGCGCGATTTCTTCGACGAATTCACCGGACCGTTCATCCCGGACAGCAACGTCTCGCCGATCTGGAACCCCGAGTTCTTCGGCAACATGATCATGGTGAACGGCAACACCTGGCCATTCCAGGTGGTTGAGCAGCGCCGCTACCGCTTCCGCTTTCTCAACGGCTGCCAGTCGCGCTTCCTGATCCTGGACTTCAGCAACATCCCCGGCGTGGAAGTGTGGCAGATCGGCAACGAGGGTGGCTTCCTGGCCGCGCCGGTGAACATCACCGCCGACCACGGCAACCGGCTGCTCATGGCCCTGGCCGAACGCGCCGACATGATCGTCGACTTCACCAACGTGCCGGTTGGCAATTACGTCCTTGGCAACGTCGGCCCGGACGAGCCGTTCGGCGGCGGCGTCCCGGATGTGGACTTCGATCCTTCAGACCCGGATTCGACCGGTCAGGTGATGGAGTTCCGTGTCGTACCGGCGGTTGCGCCCGATCCCACCACGCCACCACAGTTCCTTGTGCTGCCGGCCATCGCGCCGCTTCCGGCTGAAACATTCACGCGGCCTCTGGCACTGATCGAGATGATGTCCAATGTTCACGACGGGCCATCGGAGGCCGTGCTGGGCAATGTGGATGGCGGCATGGCGATGCACAAGCACTGGGCCGATCCGGTCAGCGAAATCCCGAACGTGGGTGACACCGAAGTTTGGGAGTTCTACAACTTCACAGCCGATGCCCATCCGATGCACATCCACGAGATAACGTTTGAAGTGGTGAACCGGCAGGCCATCACCTTCACAGAGGATATGGGCCACATTTCTGATGTCACTCCGGTTGGAGTTCCGCGAGGTCCTGAAGCCTGGGAGAGTGGCCCTAAGGATACAGTTATTTCCTATCCAGGTGAGGTCACCCGCTTGCGGGCCAAGTTCGACACGCCGGGCCAGTTTGTATGGCACTGCCACATCGTCGAGCACGAGGACAACGAGATGATGCGGCCGTACCGCATTGGGCCTGTGCAGCAAGGTCAGCCAGAGTAACAGGAGTCTATGGACCGCCTGGCGCGTCCATCGGATGCGAGAATAACCAGATGATGTGTCCGCACACGGTCGGAGGCTTGCCGCCGTTCGTGCCGTAGAGTGGAGCGTACATAGTCAAAGAGAGGGCCGCCCGGTGCGGCCCTCTCGCGTGTCTCTGGTAAGGATTTTTTGATTTCGGTGTGAGGTGTTGAATCGTGATCTCGTGATGGGCAATTGGTCATACCAGGCTCTGCAAGAATAAGCATTCTAACCGCAAATCATACCATTTCATACAAAATAGCCATATCCTGTTGCATCCGGCTCCGGTATAATGAATTGGTCTGCTTGTGGTTCAACATGTTCACTTCTCTAGCATTGCGCTCTTGTCCCGTCGAGACCTTCCGAGCGGACATCCTGACTGGCGCAGAGCGTGCGTGTCACACAGACTCGAACTGAGTGATTGAAAGGAGGTGATAAGAGCACCGAGCGATCACAGAATCGGTGTGCACATCCGTAAACCGTGCCGGGTTCCAGGCAACTGCGGCGTGTTGTACCTCAACCCAATCAGCAGGGAGGAAAGAGACATGAAAGTCAGACTGATCAAGCTGCTTGTGCTGTCCGTGGTGGTGATGAGCCTGCTCCTCGCGCCAAGCGTGCTGGCAGGCCCAGGCGGACCAAGCGTCAAAGACGGCAAAGACGTCAAGGTGACGGACGACAACAATAACGTGGACGGTGGTTTGGCAAACGTGACGCCGAGCAAGGATGCCCAGAACCGCCAGTCGAACGAACCTACCGTCGCCATAAGCGGAGCGGCCTCACCCGTCACCGGCGAAGTAGGCGATATCATCGCCTCTGGGGCTAACGACTACCGCATGGTCCCCTACTTCGGCGATTCCTGGATGCCGGTCTACCTCTCCTTCGACGGCGGGGCGACCTGGTTCGGAGCCGCCCCATTCCCCAACGGTTACAACACGATGGTTCCCGGCTTCCCGACCGACACTTCGCCTGAAGGCTTAAGCTCGCCGATCAAGGACCTCGATGGGTCGGGCGACCCGGTCGTGCGCTTCGACGCGGCGGGCAACCTGTACATCGCAGGCATCGCCTTCAATCGCAACTTCGACCAGCCGGACCGGCCGGTCGATAACGTCGTCTACGTCACCAAGTACAACTTCACGCCTGGAACGGAAGCGACAGCGAGCACCACCACGACCGCCGGCTCGCCGCCGCATTTCACCTATGCCGGCACGACGATCGTCGACCGCGGCGCGGTCGGCTTCGCCATCCCCAACCAGCCGTTCGCCTTCGCCGGCCAGTTCGTCGACAAAGAGTGGATGGAGCTCGATCTGAACTCGCCTGCGGCCAGCCCGTGCGCCGGCAGTGTCTATGTGAGCTTCACCAGTCTCCACGGAGTCGGCGGCTCGTTCCCGATGAAGTTCAGCCGCTCGAGCGACGGTGGGGCAAGCTTTTCCCAGTTGAGCACCATCTCTACGGGAGGTCAGGGCGGAACGGTTTACACGCAAGGCTCCGACATCGCCGTCGCATCCGATGGCACCATCTACGTCGCCTACCGCACGTTCACGTCCAACTCTGACCAAGCCTCGATCCAGGTCGTGAAATCCACAGACTGCGGCAGCCATTGGAGCCAGCCGGTGTCGACTGCGGCGATCTCGGCGCCTCAGGCGCCCGGCGTTGCCTTCCGCACGCCGACCTTCGCCTTCGTCGCCGTGGACAACACTGACCCCGATGTCGTCTACGTCGCCTACCAGAGCTTCGCCGGCGACTACGACATCTACGTCCAGCGCTCGATCGACGGCGGCGCGACGTGGGGCGCGCCGGTGCAGGTCAACACGGATCCAGGCGCCCGGCATCAAATCTGGCCGACGATCGAGGTGTCGAACGGCGCGCTGCACGTCGCCTGGTACGACTTCCGGAACAGCACGACGCCTGCCAATGAAGCGCTGGATGTCTTCTACGCCTGCACCAACTGCGGCGGGAACGCCTATCCCACCTTCAGCAGCGAGACCCGCGTAACAGACAAGTCTCACAACGGCAACTGCCAGATGTTCGGTGGAGGCAGCGTCGCCTTCCACGGCGACTACATCGAGCTGGATGCGCGCTGGGACGGCGAGAATCACGTCGTCCATGTTGCCTGGACCGACAACCGCGACGTACCGGCCAAGGAGTGCGATCTCACGCCCGGGCCGGGCGACACCAACAGCGTCGGCAATCGCAACCAGAACATCTACGCCGACACACTCGTCGTCGCGCCATAGCGTGGATGACGAGCTAGGCTCAGCGCCAGAGGGCCTGCGTGGAGCTGTGACGGCCTTTCTGCGAAGGAGGTTTATGTAAACGATTACGCCAGTTTCGAGTTCCCATCCTTTTAGCAGCTCCATCACTCACTCCAATGGGGGAAAAACATGCGTCAACTTATGCTTCTCATCGTCGCTGCGGCGCTTGTGCTGGCGCTCGTACCCGTGACCGGCGCTGCCTTCGCCGGGCAGGGCGGCGATAAGCTGGGCAAACACGACCGCGAACTGCTCGCCGAAGCCCGCGCGCAGGGTGAGACGACGGTCACGCTGTTGATCGCCGCGCTGCGCGGCGCCAACAGGCGTGTGGTCCAGGGCATCGAGAGTCTGGGCGGCACGGTGCGTTTTCGTGAGGACGATATTGACTACATTCGGGCGATCGTCCCAATCGACAAGGTCGAAGCCGCCGCGCGCTTGAGCGGCGTCGAGGCCGTCGACCTCAACGAGATCATCCCGCTCGAGGACCCGCGTCCCGACGGCATCGCGCCGATTGTGCCACAGCCCCCGCCTGGCCCCGGCACGCCGAACAACAACCCGTACATGCCGATCGGCGATACCGGCGCGTCGCAGTTCATGGCCGCCAACCCGACATGGGACGGCCGCGGCGTGACGATCGGCATCCTCGACACGGGCGCCTCGCTTGACCACCCGAGCCTGCTGACGACCAGCACGGGCGAGCGCAAGGTTGTCGACTGGGTCACGTTTACCGACCCCTTGCTCCGAACGGGAACTTCAGCCGACCCGACCTGGGTCGATATGCAGAACCAGGTCAGCGGCAGCACGTTCACCTTCATTACAGTGACCTACACGGCGCCGGCGGCCGGCTCGTACCGCATCGGCTTGTTCAATGAGCGCGATTTCCGGCTCGGCGGCGAGCTGGGCACCGATGTCAACCGCGACGGCAACCCGACCGGCAGCAGCGGCATCTTCGCCGTGCTGTGGGACACTGCCAGCAGCACGGTCTGGGTCGACACGAACCAGAACAATAACTTCGCCGACGACATGCCGATGACCGATTACAAGGTCAACTACGACGTGAATTACTTCGGCGTGGACAACCCGGCGACGGCGGTGGCCGAGCGCATCCCCTTCGTTGTCCAGACCGACGGCAAGCTCAAGTTCGTCAACATCGGCATCGTCTCCGGCGCGCACGGCTCGCATGTGGCGGGCATCGCCGCCGGCAACAGCCTGTTCGGCGGTGCGATGACCGGCGCAGCGCCCGGCGCGAAGATCGTGTCAGTGCGCGTTTGCCTGTTCATCACGGGCTGCACGTCGTTCGCCTTGATCGAGGGCATGATCTACGCCGCCAAGCAGTCGAATGTCGACGTCATCAATATGTCGATCGGCGGCCTGCCGGCGCTCAACGACGGCAACAATGCCCGCGCCCTGTTGTACAATCGCCTGATCGAAACGTACAAGGTGCAGATGTTCATCTCGGCCGGCAACAGTGGCCCGGGCCTGAATACCGTCGGCGATCCGTCGGTCGCCACCGACGTCATGAGCATCGGCTCCTCTATCACCAAAGACGGGTGGCAGAAGAACTACGGCGCGGATGCGCCTGAGTGGGACAACCTTCACCACTTCACGTCGCGCGGCCCAAGTGAAGATGGCGGCTTCAAGCCGAACGTCGTCGCGCCCGGCCACGCCATCTCGTCCACCCCGCTGTGGCAGCCCGGCAGCGGCCTGCCATACACGCTGCCGCCCGGCTACTCGCTGTTCAACGGCACGTCGATGGCTGCGCCGCAGGCTGCCGGTGCGGCGGCGCTCCTGATCAGCGCGGCGAAGCAGGTCGGCGCGCAGTACAGGCCGGATCAGCTCCGCCAGGCGATGAACTCGTCGGCTCGTTTCCTCGACGAGGCGCGCTTCCAGGCCTACGATCAGGGCAATGGCCTGATCGACGTCGGCGCGGCGTGGAATCTCCTAAAGACCAACATCAATACGGTGGACATCTCGTCGGCGGTGCCGGTCAACACGCTGCTCAGCGACTTCCTGGCGACGCCAGGCGTCGGCGTGGGCATTCACGATCGCGAAGGCGTCACGGCCGGCGTGTCCTACGTCCGCACCTACACCTTCGTCCGCAGCAGTGGCGGCTCGAAGCCGATCTTCTACAACCTGAGCTGGGTGGGGAACGACGACGACACGTTCAGCTCGGCGTCTTCGATCGCGCTGCCGCTGAACACGCCGGTCGATCTTGACGTGACGATCAACCCGGCCACGCCTGGCGCGCACTCGGCGATCCTCAACCTGGACGATCCCGGCACGGCCGGCATCGACTACCAGACGATGAACGTCGTCGTCGCGTCCGGCGAGTTCACGGCCAGCGGCGGTTATACCGTCGTCAAGACGGGCACGCTCGGCCGCAGCCAGGTACCCCACTACTTCTTCCGCATCCCGGCTAGCACGCCGGCGTTCAAGGTCGACTTCACCGGCCCGAACTTGATAACCGGCACGGGGCAGATGCGCTTCCTGCGCTGGCACCCATGGGGGCTGGGCGTCGACTCCAACGCCGTCAGCAACTGCTACAGCCCACCGGCGCCCGGCGGGTGCTTCATCGGGACCACGCCTGTCAGCCCCACCAGCCGGACGGTGACGGACCCGCAGGCGGGCGTGTGGGAAGTGACGGTGGATGCGCGGCGCTCGTCCGATTCGGATAACGCGGCCTACACGCTGACCGCCTCGATCCTGGGTGCGAGCGTCTCGCCGAACCCTGACGTTATCCCATCGGCGACGGCCGGCGTGTCGATCACTCGCCCGTACACGATCACCAACCTGTTCGGGCCGTTCACGGGTCGCGCCGTGGGTGGCGGCAATCTCGGCAGCGCGCGGCGTGGGGTCTTCAGCATCGCCAACGATGAGTTGCAGGTGTACCCCGTGGTCGTGATAACCGGCTCGACCTCGCTGCGCGCGACGATCGGCAGCCCGTCTGACCCGGCGGCCGACCTCGACCTGTTCGTCTATAACTGCACGAGTGGGACGTGCGTGCTGGCCGGCCAGAGCGCCGACGGCGACTCGGAAGAGTCGGTGACCATCCCCAATCCGGCGGCGGGCAACTGGGAAATCAGGATCGACGGGTTCGCCGTCCCGGCCGGGACGACGACGTATAACTACGTCGACGTCTTCGTCAACCCGGCTTTTGGCTCGGTGAGCGTGACCGATGCGGATACGCTTCGCGCGACCGGAGCGGTATGGACGGTGTCCGGCTCCGTCGTCGCCAACGCCGCGCCGGCTGCGGGTCGTGTCCTGCTGGGCAGCGTGCAGGTGCGCACGGACACGAACGTCCTGGTCGGATCGGCCGATGTCGTGATCGAGAGTGTTACGCCGTAGCAACAAATCTCCGTCGCACAGCGTGTGACGATCTCGCCACACTCAAAGCTCCTCCCCATCGGCGCACGTCGATGGGGAGGAGAAATGTTGCCGCGAATCCGGCGATCTGGGATCGTTTTCCACATAGATTTTCTAACCGCAAAACATACCAATTCTAACAAGATGCACACGTGATTATGCCCACGGCTGGCGTATAATGCGCATGGATCGACGTTCAATTCAACATCAAAGGAGAAATCAGACATGAAGAACTCACCGTTTTCCTCGCGAAGCAGATCGACGTGGATCGCCCTCACAGTCGCGATAGCCCTTCTCGCGATTCTGGCCGGCTCTGCGGCCGCCGTCACGGACGGAGTCCTGGACGGGGAGGGCCATCCCTACGTGGGGCTGATGGTGGCCCAAGATGCCAATGGCAACCCCCTATGGCGCTGCAGCGGCACGCTGCTTTCGCCCAAGCTGTTTCTGACGGCCGGTCACTGCACGGAAGCCCCTGCGGCGCATGTAGAGATCTGGTTTGACGCGGACGTCGAATCAGGCATTCCTGCCAACGGCTATCCATTCGATGGTGATGTGGGGGGGACGCCGTACACGCACCCCAACTACAACCCCAACGCCTTCTACCTCTATGACCTGGGCGTCGTCGTGCTTGATAAGCGGGTCAGAATGGAGACGTACGGCGCGCTGCCCGAACAAGATGTGTTAGACGTGATGGCAACGGAACGCGGCTTGCAGGACGTCACCTTTACGGCTGTGGGTTATGGCCTGCAGGAAAGCTTCCCTGATGCGGCCTCCTGGAAGGAACACAACGTCAGAGTGCGTATGGTAGCCTATCCCCACCTGATCCAGATCAACGGTGGCCTGGTGGGCGACTTCTCCCTGCTGCTGTCAAACAACCACGCGACCGGAGGCACCTGCTTCGGCGACTCGGGCGGCCCCAACTTCATCGACGAAACGAACACTATCGGCGGAGTCACCTCCTTTGGCCTCAACGGCAACTGCGCCGGCACCGGCGGTGTGTATCGCGTGGACAAGGCTGACGACCTGGACTGGCTTTACGGTACATTCGGCGATTACCTGCCGTAAGGGCAAAGCCCAGACATCCGCCCTCCAGCATCTGCCATCGAACTCAGGGATTTCGAATCGCCTTCGGAATCCCTGAGT
>DASSFZ010000308.1:0-13689 GCA_035693785.1 Anaerolineae bacterium
AGCAAATCGCGCGCGACCTGCTCGACACGCTGAAAGCCGAGCGGCTGGTGCTCGAATGGCGCCGCCGGCAACAGACCCGCGCCGCCGTGCGGGTGGCGATCAAGCGGGCGCTGGAAGACCTGCCTCGGGCCTATACGGACGACCTGTATCAGCAGAAATGCGAGGCGGTGTACCAGCATGTGTATGATGCGTATGCGGGACCGAATCTGAGCGTGTACGTGTAGACACCGCGACGACGCGCTGGGCGCGGACGTGAAGGTGTCGCTTGTGCCGCGTCAGGCGAAGCCAGCCAGTAAGGGCAGCCGCCGGACATAGACAGGAAGACTGCCGCGCGACGGCACAACCGGCGGGAGCAACCATTCGCCAACGGTGTCGTTCACTATCAGGCGAAAATCGCGCGGGAGACTGCTCATGGGCCGGGGGGTTCCTGCACCAGCATAAATCCGGCATACTCTCTGCCGCCAATGTCGAACGCCACCACCTTGCCCTGCAACAAGGCTTCGGCTTGAGCGCGGGTCAGGGTGAACACGAAGCCTTGAAAATTCTCACCAAATCTCTCGCGGGCCTCGGCCAATGTGTCGTGGATTTCAATGCGATCGTCGCCGTGGTTGAGGTTGCGCCAGCCTTGCATTTTATTTCTCCACGCTAAAGCCAAATTCGCGCAATTAGCCTCCTCTATTATCGCCCGAATACCTGTTTGCGCAATCGGCTTCCATAGGCGACAGAATTGCCAGTGTATTTCGTGAGGCCGCCTTCTCGCCATCGCTGTTGCGGGCCTTACCATGTACTCGCGCTGCTTCAGTGCCGGTTGGCGTCAACGTTCGCTACGAAGGAGATTGAGGGGACAGAACTTCAAGCCACAGGGCCGGGCCGTCAAGAAGCAAGCGAAGGAGATTAAGCACGTCACGGCCGAGCAGTATATAGTCTTCCGAGAAACTGATCACCGACAGACCGACCACACGCAAATGTGCGACGCGCAAGACGATGTCATAGCAGGGGAGTGTGGCACGATGCCCGTTATACCCTTCCACTTGGATTTCGCTTGCCAGCACGAGGTTAAGCTGGTTCACCAAGTTAGCAGGGATAGCCGTCACATCTGCCCCGGTATCGACCTTGGCCGGGATCGGTGGAGACTCTGCGCTACCCGTGAGATTTGAGACATGAGCGGACAGAAAGGGTGCGGGTGGGATGAGCGAAGTATCGTAAGGAATCATCATGAGCGGATAACGTGTGGGGATCCGAATTTGTACACACGAGGTTTTTCGAGAATCTCCTGAACGTACACCGCTCGCTGGCCGAATCGCTCGCGCACGCGAAGAATCACGCTGCCGAAGTCTGGGCCGAACTCAACCGCCTGCTCGTTCACAATCGCCACCCATTCGCCGCGATGCGCTTTGAGCAATTCAGGCAAAAGGCGACGAAAGGCAGCGCGTTCGCGTTCAAAGTCGGGATCGCCGGATACAGGCTCAGATGGCTGCGCGGATGGGCGCGCCAGCAGTTCGACGTACTCGGCATACGGCACCACGACTGCTACCGGCTCACCGCTGCGCCGGATAACGATAGTGTCGCGCCCGATCGCTTCATCCTCTGAATTGACCGTGTATGGCGCATTCACTTCTCTGAGTGCCTGCCGAGCCATGTCTCACCTCACGTCCTAATTATACACGATGTGTCGCGCGATCACGAGCTCGCGACGACGAAGGTGAGCAGCGCGCGCTTCGAACGGTCTTGACGTTGGCGCGAAGAGGGTTATATTTAAGCGACGCCGCGCTCACGGAAATTTGACTTCGCGCTGACTGGAATTATACTTTAGCGCACCACTCACGATCAGCGCTTCCACCGCTGTCATCGTCTATGAAACTCGTGCCGACCGATTCATCCGAGCCTATTCTTCAGGCTCATGGACTGGCTAAGTCCTTTCTTGGCGTGCAGGCCCTGCAGGACTTCTCGGTGGCTGTCCGCCCCGGTGAGATTCTGGGCCTCATCGGTCCAAACGGCGCGGGCAAGACGACCTGCTTCAATCTGCTCACGGGCTTTCTCGTTCCGACGGCTGGCCGGATTCAATTGGAGCATCAGGATATCACCGGCCTGCCTCCGGCGCGCATCACCCGGCTGGGGATTGCCCGCACCTTCCAGAACATCCGAGTGTTTGGATCGCTGTCGGTGTTGGAGAACGTTCAGGCTGCGGCGCAGTTGCGGACGGCCACATCCCTGTGGGAGACGTTGATTAGCGGGCCAGGCTTCCGCCGCCAGGAAGCGAGAGTGAAAGCGCGCGCCCTGGAGTACCTCGACCTTTTCGGCCTCATCCACTTTGCCGAGCGGCCGGCGGCCAGCCTGCCCTACGCCTACCAGCGACGCCTGGAGATTGCACGCGCGCTCGCGACCGGTCCGACGCTATTGCTGCTCGACGAACCGGCGGCCGGCATGAACCCGGCCGAGAGCGACGCGCTGCACCAACTCATCCTCGACCTGCGCGGGCGCTTCGGACTGACCATCGTGCTCGTCGAGCACGACATGCGGCTGGTGATGAACCTGTGCGAACGCATCATCGTGTTGAACTACGGACGGATCATTGCCGAGGGCAAGCCGGAGGCGGTGCGGGCCGATCCACAGGTGATCGCCGCCTATTTAGGGGAAGACCATTCGAACCTGATCGGAGCATGGGTGCGTGCTCGAACTGCATGACGTCGAAGTCTATTATGGCAGCATCCGCGCGCTCAAGGGCGTCTCGCTGACCGTCGCGGAGGGTGAACTGGTCACGCTGATCGGCTCGAATGGCGCCGGCAAATCGACGACGCTCAAGACGATCTCCGGCCTGCTGCGCCCGAAGGGGGGTCGCGTGCAGTATCGCGGCCAGCCGATTGATCGCCTCCCGCCGCATCAGATCGTCGCCCTCGGCATCTCTCACTGCCCGGAGGGGCGGCACATCTTCGGTCGTCTCACGGTGGCAGAGAATCTGCGGCTGGGCGCCGTACGGAGGCGGGACCCGGACGGCATACGCCAGGACCGCGAGCGAGTGTACGAACTTTTCCCTGTGCTCAAAGAGCGCAGCCGGCAGTTGGCCGGCACCCTGTCTGGCGGCGAACAGCAGATGCTCGCCATCGGCCGGGCCTTGATGAGCCGGCCGAAGCTGCTGCTGCTCGATGAACCCTCGCTGGGCCTCGCCCCCTTGCTGGTCGCTGCCATCTTCGACACGATTCAACAATTGAAGCACGCCGGGACGACGATCCTGCTGGTCGAGCAAAACGCGCGTCTCGCGCTTGGAATCGCCGACCGGGGCTACGTCATGGAGACGGGACGGATTATCCTGGCAGAAACGGCGGCTGAGCTGAAAGCCAATCCGCAAGTCGAGCACACGTACCTGGGAACGTGATCATGCTCGTGTATGTGACCCAGCAATTGGTGAACGCGCTGAGCATCGGCAGCCTGTACGCGCTGATGGCCGTCGGGCTGGCGATGGTGTTCGGCATTCTGCGCCTGATCAATTTCGCGCACGGCGACTTGATGATGGTGGCCGCTTACTTCGCCGCGTTTGCCTTATTTGCCAACCTGCCGCTGGGCCTGGTGCTGTTGCTGATGATCGGTGGGACTGTGATGGTGGGCCTGCTCATGGAACGCGTGGCCTACCGCCCCATCCGTGGCGCGCCCGACGTGGCGGCTTTGCTGACCTCGTTCGCCGTCGGCCAGATTCTCCAGAACGGCACCTTGCTGTTCACGCGCCGGATTCAGAAGCCGATCCAAATCGCATTCCCCTCGCCCGAGATCTTGAATGGAGTGATTGCCTTGGGGCCGATTACGGTGCCGCGCTTGAACATTGTCAGTCTGGTTGCGGGTGCGATCTTGCTCGTCCTGCTCTCAGTGTTCGTGACGCGCACAACCTTGGGGTTGTCGATGCGGGCAGCCGCCGAAGATATTTCCGCTGCGCAATTGATGGGAATTAACATCAACCGGGTGATCGCCACTGCCTTTGCGATTGGCTCGGGCCTGGCCGCCGTCGCCGGTCTGCTGTTCGCGGTGCAGGCCGGGCAGATCAATCCATATATCGGATTTACTCCCGTGCTGAAAGCCTTTATCGCTGCCGTCATTGGCGGCTTTGGCAGCATTTCGGGCGCGGTCGTCGGCGGGTACGTCCTGGGCGGGCTGGAAGTGTTTCTGACCGCCATTCCCGGCATCGGCGACATCCTGCCGGCGGGCCTGGTCTCGCCGGAGGCGCAGGCCTTTCTCAAACAGTGGCTGCCGGCATCTCTCACCAGTTACCGCGATGCGTTCGTATTCGTCGCGCTGATTCTGGTGCTGCTGTTTCGACCTAACGGGATTTTGCGCCGGCGCGTGCGGGAGGAAATGCAATGATCGACATCCATCGCGTGCGCCGCGCGGCCGGGCCGATCACTGCGCTCCTCAGCCTGGTCATCGTCCTGGCGCTTCTGCAAGCTTCCGGCCTCGCCTACTGGCAGGGGCTGTTCATCAACCTGGGAATCTTTCTGATCCTCGTCCTCAGCCTGAATCTCTCCAGCGGTTTCACGGGCGTGTTCTCGCTGGGGCACATCGGCTTTATGGCGCTGGGCGCGTATGGATCCGCGATCCTGACACTCCCTCTGCGCGAGAAGCAGGAATATCTGCCGAACCTGCCGGCGGGGCTTGCCGGCGTCCATTTCGATTTTCACCTCGGCCCGTTTCCACTCGGCTTCCTGGCGGCAACGCTCGTCACCGCCCTGCTGGTCTCGCTGGTCGCGCTGCTCGTCGGGCTGGTGCTGATGCGGCTGTCGGGGCACTTCGTCGCCGTCGCCACGCTGGGCTTCCTCGTCATCGTCCGCGTCATCCTGCTGAACGCCGATCACTTCACACGCGGCTCGCGCACGTTTTCCAACGTCACGCCCTACACCGACCTGGGGTGGGTGTGGGCCTGGGCGCTGGTGGCGCTGTACGTGGTTTGGCGGATCAAGCGGTCGCCCTTTGGGAGGGCCATGCTGGCACAGCGGGAGGATCGGTGGGCTGCGCAGTCTATCGGCATCGCTGTCCTGCCGCCGCGCTTGCTCGCGTTCGTCGTCAGCGCGTTTTTCACGGCCGTTGCCGGCTCGCTGTACGCACATTTCATCACCTCGTTCTCACCGACCGTTTTCTATTTCGACCTGACCTTCCGCGTGATCACGATGCTGGTCGTCGGGGGGATGGGCTCGGTGAGTGGGTCGGCGATCGGCACGGTGTTGGTCGTCGGGCTGGCCGAAGCGCTGCGCCGCATCGAAGACGCCACACTGCTGTATGGCATGAGCCAGATTATCCTGGCCGTGATCTTTATCCTCCTCATCATCTTTCGACGCGGGGGCCTGCTCGGCCAGCGCGAGATCGCCTTCAATCGCCTGTTTATGAAAGGAGGTGAGCCATCGAGTTAGAGTGAGGAGTTAGAGTTAGAGTTGGGAGTTAGAGTTACACTGTGCGGGTTGCCCGGACATTCACGATTCACTTAAGGAGGAGAGGCCACCATGAAAGGCAAACTTTTCGCTCTCGCTGGCATCGCCAGCCTGCTGCTGGCTGCCTGTGGCGGGGGAGCGGCGACGACCGGGCCGATCAAGATCGGCGGGGGGTTCGCCCTCACCGGCGCGGAGTCCGCACTCGACGTGCCGGCGGCCAACGGCGCGAAACTCGCCTTGAAAGAGATCAACGCCGCCGGCGGTGTGCTCGGCCGCCAGGTGGAGTTGGTCGTCCACGACAGCCAGTACAAGATGGACGTGACGGCACAGATCGCCAAGCAGTTCGTCGAGCAAGATCAAGTGGTCGCCGTCATCGGCTTCACCGACACCGACTCGGTGTTGGCCTCCGGCCCGACGATCCAGGCGGCCGGGCTGCCGTTCATCACCGCCGGCGCCACCTCGCCCAAGATTCCCACACAGGTCGGCGACATGATGTTCCTGGCCTGCTTCGGCGATAATGTGCAGGCAGCCGTCGGCGCGGAGTACGGCTTCAAGAATTACGGCCAGACCGCGTATCTGCTGTGGGATAAAGGTGTCGAGTACACCACCTTGCTCAGCGGCTATTTCAAAGCACGCTTCACCGAGCTGGGGGGGACGATCGTCCTCGAAGACTCGTACGAAACCGATGCCACCGACTTCTCGGCGCAGATCGCCAAGGTGAAAGCGCTGCCCCAGCAGCCCGACTTCTACTTCATCTCGGCGATGCCCTATAACGTCGGCCCGGTCGTCAAGCAGTTCCGCGACGCCGGCCTCACCGGCCCGATCGTCGGCGGCGACGGCTACGACACACCGGACCTGGTAAGCGTCGCAGGCCCGGCAGCCGAGAATGTGTTCTTCACGACCCACGCCCTGATCGACGCCACCGGCGGCACCGAAGGCATCAAGAAGTTCATCGCGGCCTACAAGGCCGAGTACGCACACGACCCGGAGAACGCCTTCGCCGCCCTCGGCTACGATACGATGTACCTGATCGCGGATGCCATCAAGCGGGCCGGTTCGACCGACCCGGCTGCGATCAAGAAGGCCATCGAGGAAACCCAGAACTTCCCTGGCATCACCGGCTCGATCACCTTCAGCCCGGAGGCGCACGTGCCGCAGAAAGGCGTGACCGTCATCGCCGTCAAGGACGGCAAGTTCACGCTCGGCGCCGAACTCGTTCCCGAGAAGGTGCCCCCGCCGTAAAGGCGGACGGATCTAAAGGAACTCAGGGAACTGGGGGAACTGGCAGTTCCCTGAGTTCGATGCTCTGATAACTGTGAGGCTATAGTTCAAATCCCAAATACCAAATCCCAAAAATAAAGGAGGAGGTGGGATGGCAGAGAAGCGGCCACTTCGATTGGGGCGAATGTCGAAGAAGCCGACGGCGCTGACACGCCGAAAGACAGGGTGTACAAGTGGACACTCTCCCGAAAAGAAGCGCGTGAGTCGCGCTATTGGATCCGTGTGATCTGCGCCGCTGGCGCGGAGTCTTCCGAAGGTCACGCATTGGAACAAGAAAGCGTCGAACTTGTGAGCATCCTCAGCGCCCTCATCAACAAGGGCAAGCGTTCTCTCGACCCTGCCTAACCCTTGGGATTTGGAAGTTGGGATTTGGAAATTGGGATGTGAACCCTATCATTGCTTTTCTTGAGTCCGCTCGCCCTAACTTCCTCTCCGACCTGGCCGCGCTGGTCAACGTGGACTGCGGCACGCACAACAAGGCCGGGGTGGATGCGGTCGGGGAATGGATCGGCGCGCGGTGCGCAGCCTGGGGCTGGGAAGTTCAGCGCTTGCCGCAAGTCGAATATGGCGATTGCTGGCTGGCTCGACTGCGCGGCGATGGCGTGGGACGCCTGCTGTTGATGGGCCACCTCGATACGATCTACCCCGATGGCACGGCCGCCGCCCGGCCCATGCGCCTCGCCGGCGCGAAGATCGTCGGCCCCGGCACGTGCGACATGAAGGGCGGCCTGCTGGTCGGGATGTACGCGCTGCGCGCGCTCCAGACTACGGATTTTCGAGGCTTCTCGGAGCTGGCGTTTTTCTTCAACAGCGAGGAGGAGGTCAGCTCGCCCGTTTCGCAATCGCTGTACGCGCCGATCGCGCGCGAGATGGATGCGGTGCTCGTGCTGGAATCCGCGCGCGCCAATGGCGACATCGTCAGCGCGCGCAAGGGCTCGGGTGAATATACGATCCGGGTGATAGGGAAAGCCGCCCACGCGGGCGTCGAACCGGAGAAAGGTGCGAATGCGATCCTCGAGCTCGCGCACCAGATCATGGCGCTCCACCGTTTGAACGGTCTCGCGCCAGGAGTGACGGTGAACGCCGGCGTGATCGGCGGCGGCACGAAGTCCAACGTCGTCGCGGCGGAGGCCTGGGTGCGGGTGGATGCGCGCGCGGCCGACCCGGCCGGGGCCGAGGCGCTCGCCCAGGCGATAGCTGATCTTGCCGGCCACACGACGATTCCGCGAACACAGGTGGAAGTCGCCGGAGGCTTTCACTACCCGCCGATGGCCAAGACCCCGGCGGTTGCCTTGCTTGTCGAATTTGCGCGGAACGCCGCGCGCGATTTGGGGTTTGAAGTGAACGATGCGGCAACTGGAGGCGCATCAGACGCCAATATCATCGCCGCGCTGGGTGTCCCCGTGCTCGATGGCCTCGGGCCGGTAGGCGGCCTCGATCACAGCCCGGACGAGTACATCGAGGCCGACAGCATTGTGCCGCGCACGGCACTTGTCGCCGGATTGATACAACTCATCCTCTCACAGCGTGAGGGACTCATATCTGTCGGCAGTCACACGTAAAAGGAGAACCTTATGCCTGCCCGTAGAACACCCGCACGTAAGACCGACCCCTTGGCTGCGCTCGAAAAACAGATCGCCGCTGACGGGGTCGAATATGTCCGCTTTGAACAAACCGACACGCATGGCATCAGCCGCTCGAAGACCGTGCCCGTCCGGCACCTGCGCTACTTCACCGAGCATGGGCTGAACTTTCTGCTTGGCCAACTCGGCTTCGACGTGCAGGCCGGCGTCGCGCCGAACACCGGCTACCTCGAAGAACTCGGTTTCCCCGACTCGCGTATCCGCCCCGACCTGAGCACCTATCGCGTGCTGCCGTGGGCCGACAAGACCGCACGTCTCTTGTGCGAGCCGTATTTTCAAGATGGCCGTCCGGCGGTGGCCGCGCCGCGCGCCGTCGCACGCAAGCTGCTGGACGAACTCGAAGCGATGGGCTATCATCTTCTTTCCGGCTACGAGTACGAGTTCTATTTCGTCTCGCGCGACGGGAGCCAGCCACCCTACCCCGGCATCCAGATTTTCGCCACGCTGCGCAACAACTTCGACGAAGCCCTTGTGTATCAAATCCTGCGTGGCATGAGCGGGGTGGGCGTGGACATCATCACCGCCAACGCCGAGTATGGCCCAGGGCAAATGGAGATCAACTTCGCTCCGGCACTGGGTATCGCGGCAGCCGACGCGGCCTTCACTTTCAAGAACGGTGTCAAAGAGATTGCCCAGCGCAGCGGCTACATGGCTTCGTTCATGACCAAGCCTTACGCCGACCAGTCGGCCTCCGGCTGCCATTTTCATCACAGCCTGCTGAACGCCAGGACGGGCCGGAATGCCTTTTCCAATCCCAACCGCCCGATGGAATTGAACGAAGCATGCCGTTGGTGGCTGGGCGGCCAGATCGCGCACGCGGCAGCCATTTGCGCGCTCGTCGCGCCGACGGTGAACTGCTACAAGCGCTACAAGCTCTACTCGTTCGCGCCGACGAACGCCACCTGGGGCTTCGAGAACCGCACGACCGGCGTGCGGATCAAAGGGTTGAAGGGCGAGGGAGCGCACGTCGAGAACCGCACGCCGGGCGGCGGGTCGAATCCGTACCTGGTGATGGCGGCCTGCGTCGCCTCCGGGATGGACGGGCTGAAAAACAAGATCGAGCCGCCCGCCGAGACGCCCGGCATCGCCTACGGACTCTCCGGCGTAGCCGATTTGCCAACGCGCCTTGAAACGGCGCTAAGCGCGCTCGAGGCCGACCCGGCGCTGCGTGCCGCGTTGGGCGAGGAATTCATCAAGCTGTTCGTCGCCGTCAAGCGCCACGAGATCGAGAAGGCGCGCAAGGGCTGCGCCAACTACGACGCCGACGATTTCAATCAGCGCGTCGACCCGTGGGAAATGGCGGAATACTTTGAGTTCCTATGACCTCACCTACCCCCAACCCTCTCCCGCTCCTGACGGAACGTCAGGAGCGGGAGAGGGCCAGGGGGAGGGTGAGGCAAGGAGAGACCTATGCCTCCCAAACGTCCTGCCCGCGCCGCAGCGCCTGCGGATCGCGTGACCGAGGCCGCTCGCAAGGCCGGGGTGCGCCTGGTGCGATTCCTTTACACCGACAACGGCGGTGTGACACGTGGCAAATTGACCCACATCGAGGGCTTGCCCAGGCGCCTGACCGACGGCATTGGCCTGACCGTGGCGATGCAAGCGATGAACATGCTCGATCAACTCGCCCCCGTCGAGGGTATGGGGCCGGTCGGCGAAATCCACCTCGTGCCCGACCCCGAAACTTTCACGATTCTGCCGTATGCGCCGCATTCGGCGGCGATGACGGTGGATATGTGCCAGCTCGATGGAACGCCCTGGCCGGCCTGCCCGCGCGCGTTCCTCAAGCGGCAGATCGAGGCGTGTGCCGCCGCAGGTTTCAGCGTCCGAGCCACCTTCGAGTGCGAATTCATCCTCGCCACCCGAAACGCCGATGGCACGTACGCGCCGCTCGACGAGAGCCTGTGCTTCTCCTCGGTCGGCATGACGACGGCCGCCACGGTGATGGACGACATCGTCGCCGCACTTGAAGCGCAGGACATCCAGGTCGATCAGTATTACCCCGAACTCGGGCATGGCCAGCAGGAACTTACGATCTGGCACGCGCCCGCACTCGCCGCCGCCGACCGGCAAGTCTATTACCGCGACACCGTGCGCAACGTGGCCTTCCAGCACGGTCTGTATGCTTCGCTCGCGCCGAAGCCGTTCCCCAATCAGGCGGGCAACGGCGCGCACATTCACTTCAGCCTGTGGGACAAGGCCGGCCGGCGCAACGTGATGCATGATCTGAAAGACCCCTATTGTCTCAGCCCGCTCGGCTACCACTTTATTGCCGGCGTGCTCGATCGCCTGCCCGCGCTGCTGGCGCTCACCTGCCCAACCTACAACTCGTACCGCCGCCTCCAACCGCACTTCTGGAGCTCGGCCTACACCGCCTGGGGGCCGGACAACCGCGAAGGCGCGGTCCGCATCCCGTCTACGTTTAAGTCCGATCGCGCCGGTTCGACTAACGCGGAACTCAAGGCCTCCGATCCCTCGTCTAATCCGTACCTGGCACTGGGCGGATTGCTCGCCGCCGGGCTGGACGGCGTGAAGCGGAAGCTCATGCCCGGTGAGCCGGCACTGATTGACCCGGGCAACTACTCCGACGAGGAACGCGCGGCGCGCGGCATTCGGCGCTACCCGACGACACTGAAAGAGGCGCTCGACAACCTCGAAAGAGATCAGGTACTCCTCGACGCGCTCGGCCCATTGCTCGCGCGATCGTTCCTTGCGGTCAAGCGGCTGGAGTGGGAGTCATTCAGCAAAGAGGATGAGGCCTTCGAGACCAGACACCACTTCTGGAAGTTCTGAAAAGACTATGCCACTCGACCTGTCCTCCATCCCTATCCTCGACCACCACTGCCACTCGCTGCTGCGCCACGGGGGACCGTTTAGTGCGCGCGAGTTCCAGCGCTTCTTCACCGAAAGCAGCGATGACGTCATACGTGCCGAGCATGTTCCGAATACCGTGTTCTTCCGCTGGGCGGTCAAAGAACTAGCGGCCTTCTTCGGCTGCGCGCCGGCGGCCGAGGCCGTGCTGGCGGCCCGAGCCGCAATCTCGCCTGACGAAGTGGCCGCGCGAATGTTCCGCGACGCGAATATCCCCCTCCTGTTGATGGACTACGGCTATCAGGGCGGCGAGAGCTACACTCACGATGAATTGAAAACCCGCCTGCCATGCCGCGTTGAGCCGGTGCTGCGACTGGAGACAATGGCACAAGACCTCATCCTGCGCCACGATACTTTCGACCACGTGGTCGATGCCTTTGTTGCGGCGGTCGAAGGAGCGCGCGCGGCTGGCTACGTCGCGCTCAAGAGCATCATCGCTTACCGCACTGGCCTAGCCATACGGGAAACGTCGCCGATCGAGGCGGCCGAGTCGTTCGCGCCTGTGAAAGAGCAGGCCCGGCGCGAGGGTAAACTGCGGCTGGCGACGAAGCCGCTGAACGATTACCTGGCGCTGTGCGCGCTCGATGTCGCTGAAAAGCAGGGCCTCCCGGTTCAGTTCCATACCGGCTTCGGCGATTCTGACGTGGACTTGCTGCAAGCCAACCCCCTGCTGATGCGTCCCCTGTTTCAGAGCGGCAAGTATGCTCATGTACCCTTCGTCATCCTGCACGCCGGTTATCCTTACGTGCGGGAACTCAGTTATTTAGCCTCCATCTACTCCAACGTGTTCATGGACATCTCGCTTGCCATTCCTCACATTGCCGCCGACATCCCGGCGATGGTGAGCCAGGCGCTCAGCCTGGCCCCCACGAGCAAAGTGCTGTTTGCGACGGATGCTTACAGCATCCCGGAGATTTTCTGGATTGCCGCGCGCTGGGGGCGCTGGGGCCTGGCCAAAGTTCTCGAAGACCTGATGGCAGCTGGCGCGCTCCACCAGGCCGAAGCCCTCACCGCCGCCCGACAAATTTTGGGCGAGAACGCGGCGCGGGTCTATCAGGTGGAATTCTGAACATGCGCGTGCTCGTCTTTCAGCACGATTCAGACGATGGGCCTGGTTACCTTGGCGAGGCGCTGACCCGGCGCGGCGCCACGTTGCACATCGTTCGGTTGGATGCTGGCGACGGGGTGCCCGACCCGTCCGGCTATGACTTGCTCTTGATCTTGGGCGGGGAGATGAACGTCTACCAGGAAGCCAAATATCCCTGGCTGGTCGAAGAGAACAGAGCGATCCAGAAAGCCCTGGCCGAGAACAAGCCGGTGCTGGGCGCTTGCCTGGGCGGGCAATTGCTGGCCAAAGCGCTCGGCGCGCGCGTCCATCTGAACGCGGCGCCTGAGATCGGTCTCACACCGATCGCGCTCACGGAAGCAGGCAAGCGCGATCCACTGTTTGCCGGGTTGTCAAACGGCCTAGAGACCGTGGAGTGGCATTGCGATACGTTCGACATCCCAGCCGGCGCCGTGGCGCTGGCCAGTTCCGCCGGCTGCGCCAATCAAGCCTTTCGCTTCGGCGATCGGGCATACGGATTCCAATTTCACCCCGAAATCACGCCCGCGATGCTGGCCGAATGGATTAAAGTGACACCTGGCGACCTGGTGGACGGGCCGGCGTTCCTCAATGAAGTCGAGATGAAAGCCGAGGCGCTGCGCGCGCAGGCCGAGCGGCTGATTGACAATTTCCTTGGCAGAGTGTCGCGCGATCACGAGCTCGCGCTGCTATAATGCCGCACCGCGTATCGCCAGTACAGCACGCTGGCCGTGAACAGAATCGCCGCCACCCCCACCGCGTACAACACGAACTCGACATTTAATCGACCCAAGAGCACCGAGGCCGGCACGGTCGTGACGAAGGCGATCGGCACGACGAAGGTGAGCAGCGCGCGCATCCACGCCGGGAATATCGTAACCGGGAAGCGCCCCGCCTCGTAAAACGTGAACAGCAGCTCCATCACGTTCTCCAATTGCACCAACCAGAACGCGCTTGTGATCAGCAGCATCACCAGCGCGTACATGATGACGGCCGCGCACGCGCCGAGGAGGATGAACATCGCGATCCGATCGGGCGTGGGCGCTGCGTCGAGCCGCGCAGTGGCGTAGACGATCAAACCGGCGCCGAGCAGCGCGTCGGCCAGCCGCCAGACGTTGATGCGCCGCAGTGAGGCGTGGAACTGCGAATTCAGCGGCTTGGTCAGGATGAAGTCCATCGTGCCCAGGCGCAGGTGCTCCGTGAAGTCCTGCACGTTCGGCGTGAGCAAAGCGTCGACCAGCCCGATGAATACCTGGAAGAGACCGACGACGACGAGCACCTGGTGGTACGACCAGTCGCCGATGGCGTCGGTGTGCAGGAAGAACACCGAGATGCCCGCCACCGTCCACCCCACGCTCAGCACGGCGAGCAAGAGGTGCGTCACGAAATTGGCGCGGTACTC
>DASSFZ010000309.1:0-7719 GCA_035693785.1 Anaerolineae bacterium
TTCGGAACTCAGCACGGGTTCTCATCGGCAGGCAAGACCTGCACCGCTATTTCAGTATGACCGCAGCGACCGCGGGCGCGACAACCTCATCAACCGTTGAAACAGATCATGGCACGCCCTCCGGTCCCTGATCGACATGACGTGCATCGAGATCGATCAGTACCCACGCATCAAGATAGTTGGGCGGCAGGTTTCACGACTCATCGGGCCAGAGGCTTCGTCGGCTGAGGAAAGACGACCGTGTCGACAATGTCGCTGAGTTCAGCGGGAATCACCGGCGACTTCGACCAGGTCCAAAAACCCTCTGACTGTGAGAGCCGCCCATGGAAGACTGTCTCGAACCGCGAAGGAGAAGCTTCTATAGTAATGGACAGTGGCGTGACACGCCGGATAGAAAACCCCTGCTTCTCCAAGAAGGCCCGTGCCCGTTCGCGCACCTGGGGATCGGCCATATAGGTCTGGATATTCTTTGAAGAAATCGGCTTGCCAGAGGTAACCGTGTCTGAAGCGCCTTTGAGCACCACGTGGGCGCGAATCGCTTCAGTTGTCTGGCCTCGGGATTTCATGTTCATTCTCCAGGATCAACCCTACGCACACGCTCGCTCGGCATCGACCAGCCCGTACCCCGTCGCCGCATCGTAACCCGGTCCGGCCGGATCGCCCATCGCACTCTGGCCCAGCGTGACATCCTGAGCCTGGTACAGCCGCTGGCGGACTTCGGCCAGGTCGGCGCCGGGGTGCTTGGACAGGATCAGGGCGACGACTCCGGCGAGCATCGGGCAAGCAGCCGACGTGCCACTAAACACTCCCCAGCCATCTCTCTTGCTTGTCTCGTCCCTATCTGGAAAGCTGCGCCCTCCAAAACTTCGGTCAATCTCGCAGGCCGCAGGAATAGGCAGGGTGATGTAAATGGCGCGTGGCTTCATGCCTGTCAATCCGCAAACCTCTGGGACGTGCTGCCCCGGAAACCGGGTGCTGTCGAAGCTGCTCGCATAATCGCTGGCCAGTTTCTGCCCGCTTTTGTCGATGTAGACACCACCCGCGCTGATGGTTTCCGGCATGCTGGCGGTGAATGACATTCCGCCGTTGCCACCGGAGAAGAGGACGATGATCCCCTGCTGCACGCACAACGCGATCTCAGCTTGCACGAGTGACCAATACGGGTCCCAGTAGCCGTTCGGGCCATCCGTATCTAAAGCCGACCCCCAACTGTTCGAGATGATCTGCACCGCCAGTTCGTCGCGAGCAACCTGGAAGGCCTCGATGATATCATCCATGGACACGCCGTGCAGTCTCACCTTCGGCGCGATGGCCAGCAGGTTGGCACTTTCTCCCGTGCCATGACCATTTGCGTCTCGGTCGCTGTCCACGGGCAGTGAAACTTTCAGGTCGTACTTCCGGGTAACGAAGTAGGGATGCGACCAGTGAAAGCCCGAGTCGATCATGGCAGCCCGCACATTCTGACCGTAGATTCCTTGCGCATGCACGGGGCCCGCGTTCAGTGCCTTGACGATGGGCGCCGGAACTTTCAGGTGATGGTAACGGGGACTGGGAGGATTGGAGCTGGGCGCATGGAGCGCCACCGGTTCCGGGAAGGCTATCCCCTCCACTTCGGGCAACCCGGTATCCAGCAGTTTGGCCGAGGTTGCCAGCGTGGGAGTCCAGGGCGGCGTGACACCCAACGCGCTCAGGGTCTCGGACTCTCGCTTCTCGAACTTCACACCCAGTTTCTTCGTGAACAGCTTGGCCGGGCCGGCAATCCGCACGCTCAACGGCCCCACGCGCTCAATCTCAAATCCGAGCTGCTGCAGCTTGCCGGAGCCAACGTGCGTGTCTTTGCTCGTGGACCTGAACTCGCCGACGGTGCTTTGGTTAATCACCGCTCTCCCCGAGAACAGGCTCACACCTCCCACTGAGCGGATAGACACGTAAGCGATCAAGCGATCCAGCGACTCGTTCTTCATAGTAGACCTCCTGGCTGGCTACAAAAGGCACGACCCCTAGAAGGCGCCCCTCTGGCCTTCTCTTCTCGCCTGCGGCACAAACCGGAGCGGCTGTGGGATGCGAACATATCTTGATACCAGATTATTATATGCGCTGGGAAGCAAGAGTCAAGCAAAGGTGTTACGCACTCTTGCCATCGCAATGAAGCGGAGGGGGTTAGAGGTGCGTCGCACCTTTTCCTCCTATGGTGCCAGCTCCACCAACCACAAGTTGCGATCTGTGCTGTTGACGTATACCACGTAGCGCCCGTCCGGCGAGACTCTCCAATCTCCGTTCGCGATCTGAATCGGCGCGGTGACGGGATCGGTCACACTACGCGACCGGCCACTCGCCGTATCATACTCCCAAATCACAAACGGCTCGTCCGGCGACTCGCGAACCGGGGTGTACAGCAGTCGCGTGCCGTCGCGCCACTGGTACGCGCCCCAGAAATCCAGCCTGTGCGCCTCGGGGCCATCCGTGCGCTGAACCCAGATGCCGCTGCGCCCGGGATCTTCGTTGAATGAGATAAAGTAAGCCACCCATTCGCCGTCCGGCGAAGCTGCCACGCCGGCGATCCGCTCAGCCGTCACCAGATCGACCGCGACGTTCGTCGTGAGGACGAGCACCGTCAGCGTGCGCTCGCGCACGTCGAGCGACGGGCGACCGCTGAACAGAATGCGTCCTTCGTCGAGCCAGCCATGCAGGCCGCCGCCGTACACCGTCGTCACGCGCACCGGATCTTCGCCGGTGTAGCGCGACAGGTAAATGTCGGTGCGGCGCTGATCGAACGGCCCGTCGATGTCTTCGATTTCCCAGGCCACACGCCTGCCCTCCGGCGAGAACACGACGGCTTGGCCTTGATTCGGGATCACCCAGCGCTCGCCATTATCCAACTGCTCGACAATCGTGTCGCGGCCTTCGGGATATGCGATCAACCTGAGATCGTTCGAATACAGGCCAATCAGATCGAGAGCCAGGAATGGCTCGCCGGGCGGCTCACCCACATTGACAGCGTAAACCCCTACCGGTACATCGGGCGAAGGCTTGTCGATGAATCTCACCTGCTTCGAGTCGGGCGACCAGAAGGGCTGCGCGCAGCAGCCGCCCGCCGTCAGTTGCCTGATCGGCGGCTTTGGCGTCGGCGAAGGCGTTGGCGTATCGGTGGGAAGGGCAACGACGACAGGCGCCGGATCGGCCGTCGGAGTGGCGACGACAATCACGACTCTCTGCTCAAGCTGGCTCGGCCCGCAGGCCGCCAGCATCACAAGAATCGCAGAGAACACGACGGTTAAGAGATTTGTCAGCCGCGGATTGACGCGGATTGCGCCGATCAGAATCTTTGATCCGCGTTCATCCTCGTTCATCCGCGTCCAAAAACGCTTGTAAGCCGTCATCTGCGGAACCAATCGGGCGGCCAGGGCTTGGCGTAGTTGTTAAGAAGTGGGCCGCCGAATAAGGTATCGGGTTGATCGTCGAGGGATTGCCACTGGCGCGGGTTGTCCAGGTCGCGCTCGAAGCCCCGGCTGAACGCGCCGATCAGCGCCAGCGAATCCCAATCGGCCTCGATCAGCTCGACCGGGTTGTACGCAATCGTGTAGCTGGGGCTGCGAATCTCCAGGTGCAGGTGCGGCGCGGAGTGGCACGTGCCGAACGAGTCGCCGCTCAGCGCGACGAACTCACCTTGCTTCACGCGCTGACCGACCTGCAGGTTCGGGCGCTCAGACAGGTGGCCGTACAGCGCCACGTAGCCGGCGTCGAACCGGATGAGCAGATTGTGCGGCCGCGATCCGTGCTCCGGCGCGTCGACCTTCGCGACCATCCCGTCGCCGATGGCGACGAGCCGTGTCCCGCACGGCATGGCGAAGTCGAGGCCGAAATGCAAGCCCTGCCCGGCACGATAGGTCGTGTCGCGCTGGAAGTACGCGCCGACGGTGTTGCCGTACGCTTGACCCAGATACCAGGTACCCGGTCCGGGTGGATCGGTCACCGGCAGTATAAACGGCCTGCGCTCCGGCGCGGGCGTCGATTCCTGCGCGGTGGCCGGACGGCGCGGAGCGGTCAGCAGCGAGGCGACGAGCAAACACGCCAACACACCGGCAAGCCATCTCTTATGCGCATGCATCCCTGCAATCTCCAGGTGGACTGGGGCAAGAGCATAATTCGGCGCAGGCGAGTTGTCAACTGGCGGGTTATAGGGCGAAACGGGGTGAAAGCCGTCACAGGCGGCAGGTGACAGATGCCACTAGGGGACGGCTGGAGAACATGCTACCGTTAGCATGGTTTTTGTCGGGAAACGCTGTAGAACGGCATCCTCATGCCGTTCGGATAAGGCTGGCATAGGGATGCCAGCCTACGTTCCCGAATAGAACTAGCCGAAAAGCCGGCTCTCGAGAGGATGCTCATGACTACTTCGCAGCAGTACGAGTGGACCGTCGTCAAATCGCACTGGTGCCCGGCCGCCAACGCGGAGGTGGCCCTGATCGAGAAGCGGGTCTACCCCACGGCAGACTTCCTCGGCACCGAGAGCTTCCGCGTGGTCGAGCAACGCTGCACCCACGACGTCGAGTGCAACCTGAACGACCACGTCCACTGCAAGTGGGCTGGGACGAATCCTTACAACGATCCTTTCGCCGAGAGCCAGTAAGACTTCGGAAGTCTCAAGAGACTATCGAAGTCTGAGCCTTCGTGCGCCCTTTCAGCCATTCCCTCGAGGCGGCGTGGTCAGGTGAGCGCCGCCTCACGCGTGTGGGCCGCCGAAGTCCCCATCGTGTTACAATTGCCGCCAATGTCCACCACCTACACGTATGCCGCCGACCTGGCGCGGCGACTACCGGACGTCCCGGCCGACAGCATTATCAGTCACACGCTGTACAGCGGAGACGATCTGAAGGCGACGCTGTTCGGCTTTGCGGCGGGGCAGGAATTGTCCGAGCACACGGCCTCGCAGCCGGCTATTCTGCACTTCGTGGAAGGCGAAGCCGATTTGACGCTCGGCGCCGACACGATGAGCGCGCAGGCAGGCACGTGGGTGCACATGCCCGCGCACCTTGCCCACAGTATCCGCGCCAGGACACGCGTCGTCATGTTGCTGCTGCTCCTCAAGACCAGTAAATCCGATTTTTGAAGCAGAGCGGGCTCCCACGCCCGCAAATCGGCGGCATGGGAGCCGCCTCCGCTGACAATGTTGGATCTACTGAGACCGGGCAATAGGATGCCAGGAGCAAAGTGATGAATACGACCGGGCTGCGCGGGCACCTGCCCTTGCTCGGGGCAGCCATGCTGGCGCTGCTCGCCGGACTATGGGCTGGGCTGATCCGGATCGGCTGGCAGTGGCCGGCGTGGCAGCCCGCGTTACCTTTCTTGCACGGGCCGCTCATGATCTCGGGCTTTCTGGGCACGCTGATCAGTCTCGAGCGCGCGGTGGCGCTCTCCGCAGCAGCGCGGCCCGGAGCACGCCGAGTCTGGACGTACCTCGCGCCGCTGCTGACCGGCCTGGGAGGCATCGTGCTCCTGCTCGGCTTGCCGAACGAAATTGGACGCGCGTTGATCACGCTGGGCAGCTTCGTGCTGCTCGTTGCATTCGGGTTGATCGTGCGGCTGCGCCGGTCGTGGGACACGGCGACGATGGCCGCCGGCGCGCTGCTATGGTTCCTTGGAAACCTGCTGTGGCTATCGGGGCGCTCCACGGGTAAGGCGGCGGTGTGGTGGATCGGCTTCCTGGTGCTGACAATCGCCGGCGAACGGCTCGATCTGGCCCGCGTGCTGCTCTTGCGCCGCCGCGCGCTGATCACGCACCTCGCCGGCATCGCCGTGTTCCTGGCCGGGTTGGCGCTCACGTTGTGGGACTTCCTGAGCGGAGTGAGGGTAAGCGGCGCGGGCCTAATCGCGATGGGCGCCTGGCTTCTGGCTCACGACGTCGCCCGGCGAACGATCCGGCAGAGCGGGTTGACGCGTTTCATCGCCGCCTGCCTGCTGCCCGGTTACCTATGGCTCCTGTTCGCGGGCGGGCTGTGGCTGTTCGGCAACTTCAGCGCGGGCCAGGTGTACGATGCGGCGCTGCACAGCGTGCTGCTCGGGTTCGTGTTCTCGATGATCTTCGGCCACGCGCCGATCATCCTACCCGCCATCCTGAATCTGCCTCTCGCGTTCCACGCGTCTTTCTACGCGCATCTCCTCCTGCTGCACGTGTCGCTCGTCATCCGGATCATCGGCGACGTGGCCGCGTCTCCCTCGCTGCGCATGTGGGCCGGCCTGCTCAACGCCATAGCCATTCTGCTTTTCTTGTTCAACACGATGCGCACATTCCGCTCGGCACGCTCGCAGCGGCCCTCGGCATCGACTACCTGAATCTCCCGGCGAAACGATGCCTACCCTGACCCGCTGGTTCGTCAAGTCCGCCCTGATCTATTTCGTCGCCGCGCTCACGACCGGCGTTGTGCTGGCGGCGCGTCCCGCATTCGACCTTCCGGCGGCGCTCGCTGCGCTCAACCCGGTCTACTTCCATCTACTGATGGTTGGCTGGATCACACAGCTCATCTTCGGCATCGTGCACTGGATGTTCCCGAAGTATTCGCGCGAAAAGCCGCGCGGCAGCGACCGACTTGCCTGGGCCACGTACGTTTTGCTCAACATCGGGTTGATCCTGCGTGCCATCGGCGAGCCGATGCAAGCCGCGCAGCCAGAAGGCGCATGGGGGTGGCTGCTGGCCATCTCCGCCATGTTGCAGTGGCTGGCCGGCGTGGCCTTCGTCGCCAACACGTGGGGGCGCGTCAAGTGACGCGATCCATCCGTTGGTCCGCAGTTGCACTGCGGACGCCGGGCGACAGTGCAACTGTCGCCCCAACATGTGTGTAATCACGAGATTCGACGCCGTTGACATGCCTCGACTGAGCCGTCTGGCGATCCGCGCTGCGCTGCTCTATCTTCTGCTCGGCTTCACCTTCGGCGGGCTGATGCTCCTCAACAAAGGCATCCCGCTCGCGCCGTGGGCCTGGCGACTCTTGCCCGCGCACGTCGAGTTCCTGCTGATCGGCTGGACGGCGCAGTTCATCCTGGGAGTCGGTTTCTGGATCTTGCCCCGTTTCAGCCGGGGACCTGCGCGCGGAAACGAGTTGTTCGCCTGGCTGGCGTTCGGGCTGGTCAACGCCGGCGTGTGCCTGGCGGGTCTCGCTCCCGTGCTCAACGCGCCTCCTTCAATCGCCCTTCTCGGCCGGCTCGCCGAAGCCGGCGCAGCGATCGCCTTCGCCATGCATGTCTGGCCGCGCGTCAAGCCGCTGGCGCAGTGAACAAGCCTCACTTTGAACGTGGCTCAAGCCGCCGGGGCCTGCCCTGAGCAGAGTCGAAGGGACGGCGCGGCGAGCCGGGAGACGCAGGTTCCAGGCGATCGAGTGCGCCGATCGCGGGTGTATAATGGTCGGCGTGGACGTTCTGGCCGAGATTCGGCGTGCTGTCCGTCGCTTCGATTTACTCCCGCGCGGCGATACGGTCGTCGTCGGTGTGTCCGGTGGGCCTGATTCGCTGTGCCTGCTTCACACACTGAACACGCTGCGCGGCGAATTCGGCGTCGAGCTGCACGTGGCGCATCTCAACCACGGGCTGCGTGGCGCGGAAGCTGATGCCGACGCGCAGTTCGTCAGCGCGCTTGCCGCTCAGTGGGGGCTGCTCTGCACCGTCGCCCGGCGCGACGTGGTCGCCCTCGCGCGCGAGCACAAACTGTCGATCGAGGAAGCGGCG
>DASSFZ010000310.1:0-9248 GCA_035693785.1 Anaerolineae bacterium
TCACCGCACGATCATCACCGGGATCGCAGCGTGCTGCAGCACCCGTTCGCTGACGCTGCCGAGCAGCAGCCCCTTCAGTTGGCCCAGCCCGCGTGAGCCCATGACGATCAAATCGCAGTGCTCCGCCTCAGCCACGCGCAAGATCGCTTCGGCAGGCGGGCCTTCCAGCACGTTGGTCATGACTTGAACGCCGGCAGCGCGGGCACGCTTAGCCGCCGTCTCGAGCAGCTCGCGGCCGGCGATGACGGCGCGATTGACGGCCTGTTGAAAGTTCGGGTCGCCCAGGTAGGATGGAATCTTGTCGTGGGCGTGCACCAGCACCAACTCGCTCTGCGTGTACTTCGCAAGCGCCAGGGCCGCATCCAGCGCGCGGTCACTGTGCGGTGAGCCGTCGTAAGCCACCAGGATCTTGTTGAACATCGTTTCACCTCGCTTCGACAAAGTACTGGACTTTGGCAATGGCTATTTCAGGCGGTCTTACGGCCCCGGCGGGGCACTGAACAGCGCGCCGACGAAGTATCCAGCCAACGCCGACACCGTGCCGATCACGGCCATCTGCAGGCCGCTCTTGCCCGGATGTCCGACTGTCGTCCTGGCCTTGTACGCTCCCATCGCGAACAATGCCACAGCAGCCAAAACGATCGCGATGACAATGCTGGCCGTTATCGACAGCGTGGACAGCGGCGGCAGGGTGAAGAAGAACGGTGCGAGCGGGATCAGCGAGCCGACGATCGCGGCGATCCCCACGACGAGCGCGCTGCGCAGCGCGCTGGCCGAATCGACCGGCGACAGCTTTAGCTCGTTATGCATCATCACGTCGACCCAGGCCTGCTCGTCTTTCATCACCTGCTCGACGGCCTGGTCGAGCAGGCCGCCTTCGAAGCCCCAGCCGGCGAAGATGTCTTCGATCTCTTTGCGCTCGAGGTCGGGCATGTCGCGGATCTCGCGCTTCTCGCGCTCGATCTCGCTCAGGTACATATCGCGATCGGCGAGCGTGCTGGTGTAGGCGACGGCGCCCATCGAGATCGATTCGGCGAACGTGGCCGCCAGCCCGCCCGCGACGACGATGCGCGGGTCGCTCGACGCGGCCGCGACGCCCAGCACGACGCCCAGCACGTTGACTAATCCATCCTGTCCGCCTAAAATAATGTCCGACAACGACAGCTTGGCATGCGGTTCGATATGGCGCACAGCCTGGCCGAGCCGGGTCGGCAGAGTTTCGACTTTGGGTTCAATCGTCATGGGTAGTCTCCACGAATCATTATACAGCGTGACGCACATAATCCTAAATCTACCCTGCCTCACGTGCCTAGTGGCGAATGTCACTTTGCATCGGCGTGCCAGTACTCGATTGAACCCATGTGGATGCCCATACGTACAATACTAACGTGAATCGCTCGGTCTGGCTCAAACAGTTTACGGTCATCGCAATGGCGGTTATTGCGTCGGCGTGCGCGCGCCCTACGCCTCAACCGGCGCCCACTTCGACCGCCACGCCCGGGCCGACGGCGACGCCAACATCCACGCCGACGCCCACCCCAACACCTACGCCGACGGCTTTGCCCCTGACTATCCTGGACGACCTGCGCGACATCCGGCTGACCACGCCCATCCCTCAGCGCGGCGCGCCCTGCGGCGTCGTCGACGTCCTCGATTTTCCCGTCGGTCCACCGGACGGACGAGGTTTCGCCGCACGCTGGAGCTTTGGCCGAAACAGCGGCCGCTATAACGGGATTCACGCCGGCGAAGATTGGGTGCGCAGCAACGGCGATAGCCTGGGGCAACCGGTATACAGCGTGGGTCACGGAACGGTGACGTATGCACAGCCGTTGGGCTGGGGCGTCGATCGCGGCGTCGTGATCGTGCGCCACCTCTTCCCCGACGGCGGGACGATTCTCTCGTTCTACGGCCATCTCGATCCGGACAGTGTCGAGCTGCGGCCCGGCGACTGCGTGGCGCGCGGCGACCAGGTCGGCGCGATCGGCAAGCCGCGCGGCAGGCCGCATCTGCACTTCGAGGTCCGCAACCACACGCCCGACGATCCCGGTCCGGGCTACTGGCCGGTCGATCCGCGCCTGGCGGGATGGCAGCCGCCGTCGGAATATATCTGGACGTATCGCATCGCCACAGCGCCCGGCGTCCAATGGACGCGCCCCTTCACGGCGACCGCCTCGACGGGCATCGGCCTGCTGAGCGACGGCGCGCTCGCCGCGCTCGACGGCCAGCGCCTCATTGTCGTCGATCCGAATGACGGCAGCCTGCGCTGGAGCCGTCCGGTCTCGGGAACGATTCTCTCGTCTGTCGTCGACGCGAGCGGCTCGGCGATTTATCTTTCGCGTCAAGGCGGCGCCGTCGAGGCCGTCGACGCGAGCGGCGAAACGGTTTGGCAGGCGCAATTCGCAACCCGTGCTCGACCCTACCTGTTGCCTCTGCCGGGCAGCGGTGTCGTGGTGCATAACGAAAATCGCCTGCTCGGTATCGGGACGGACGCCAAACGCCTGTGGCTGATCCAAAACGTGGCCCCGCCGTTCGACTGGACGCTGGACGGCGATCGACTGATCTTCACGACCGTTGCTCAGCAGCCCACCCTTTACGCGCTGGATCGGTCGGGCCGTCTCTTGGCAGGTGCGTCTATCGGCGGCCGCCCTGTCGTCTCTGGCGATCGCATGTTCCTCTACAACCCGAACGGCATCTACCAGATCGATCCGGGAACGTTGACAGCCAGGCTTCTGAAGCCGCTTGATCCGAGCGTCTTCGAGATCGGCACCATCGCCGCGCTGCCAGATGGCGGTGTCGTCGTCTCGCATCGGGGAGAATTCGCGCGGCGCTTGATCGCGCTCGACGCCGACGGATCGCTGCGCTGGGACTGGGCTATCGCCGGCCTGGGGACGACGATGCCGCGCCTGCTGGCGAATGGCGATCGAGTATATGCCATCGCGCAAGACGGCGATGTGCTGTCGATCGATCTGGCGAGCGGCGCGGCGCGGCGCGTGTTTGACGGGGGCAGCGCGATCGGCCTGGAAGGCAGTCCATGGGCGGCGTTCACGCCGGACGGGCGCCTGTTGTTCGACTTTCGTGGAGGGAATATCGTCGCGCTCGATCCGGAGGCTGCCATGGAGGTGATAGTAGGGGCGCACTGATGCGTATTGCGTGGTGCGTGGTGCGTGTTACGTGGTGCGTGTGTTTTATGGCATGGGAGGATTGTTGAGGAGATAGGCGATATTTGTGTCGTAGGCAACTTGTTCATCTGACAGCTTACGACGGCGTTCAGCGGGTATGATCGTGAGCAGCAGCCGGATGATCTGCGTGAGCAGTTTGATGCGATGCCCGGCGACGACGGCGCCCAGCACATGGCGGCCCTGATAGTACCAGGTTCGCGCCTCGCGAGCCGATCCCAGCGAATACTCATAAAACCTGGCTTCATCTTTGCCAGAGCTGCGACTGTAGCCCTCCGCAATATTGGCGCTTATCGAACCGACGGCTTCGTACAGTTGGCCGGACAGGCTGATAGTGCGCTTGTCCTGAGCCAGCCGGGATACGTCGTGCCATGCAAGATCGCCGGCGAATAGCGCGAGCCGATAGACCTCCATTCGCCAGAGCGGGTCGTCAGTGATCTCCGCCGGCACAGAAGCCAGCCATTCGTCGAACGTCATCGCACCCTCCTCTCACGCAACACGCAACACGTAACACGCAACACGAACCCCGCCCGGCACGCTATATCTTTGGCAGGCTCATCAGCATGACCTCGACGACCAGGCGCGGGACGGCGTTCTTGTCGAGCTGCCACAGCGCGCGGCCGCACGCCTCGGCCGCCGAGCGCGCCTGCTGCACATCCAGGCGCGCGGCGACGCGCTCGATCTCATCGCGCCTGTCTACGTTCGTCAGCTCGGCGCCACTGTTCGCGGACGCCAGCATCACGTCGCGCCACCACGTGCGCCAGACTTCGATCGCTTCACGCGTGTCCGCGCTGCGCGCCAGCAACTCGGCGTAGGCGAAGCGCTCGACGCGCGAGGCGCCGAACAGGCGCTGCAGATGGTCCAGGCGCGCCGCGCGCCGCTCCAGGACTGATTTGTCCTTCGCGGCAGTGATGGCCCAGCCTATTCGCCCCCCTGAGAGGTGCGCCAGCAGGTCGGCGCGCCCGGCGTCGACGCCCCACCGGCTCACCAGCGCGTCGCGCACCTGCGCGATCGTCAGCGGCCGCAGCGCGACGACCTGGCATCGCGAGACGATCGTCGGCAGCAGCAGCTCGGCTTCCGGCGCGATCACGACGAGCACGACGCTGGACGCCGGCTCCTCGAGCGTCTTGAGCAGCGCGTTCGCCGCCTCGATCGTCGCGCGGTCGAAATCGTCGAGGATGGCGACCCGCTTGCGCGCTTCGACCGGCGAGAGCGACAGCTCGCGCTGCAGCTCGCGGATCTGATCGATCTTCAGCCGCTCGCCTTCCGGCGCGACGACGCGCACGTCGGCGTGCGTGCTCGTCGCGATGCGGACACACGGGCGGCACGCGCCGCACGGGCGCGCCTCGCCGGTGCAGTTGATCGCCATCGCCATCGCTCGCGCCAGCGTCGCCTTGCCGATCTGCGCCGGGCCGGTGATCAGGTAGGCATGGCTCAAGCGGTCCTCGTCGATCGCGCGCGCGAGCTGCGCTACGGCCCATGCGTGGCCGACGACCGGCCAGGTGGGGTGCGAAGCGTCGCTCATCGCTCGGATTGTAGCCGGTCAGACTGCCGTCTGCAAGTTGCGGTAGTAGTGCACAAGAGGATATAATTGCTGCCGACCCTCCCGCACACCGTAGGGCAGGTCTCTTACCTGCCTTTGAAATGGCGGCTATGGAAAGCCGCCCTACTCGGAATTTTCGAGTGCGCTCAGCATAACTGGACTCGTGCAATCGTCAGAGCACAAACGGGGGAACCCATGGGCGGATCATTCAAAATCGCGACTGTGCGCGGCATCGACATCAAGATTCACGTGACGTTCTTCTTGATCCTGATTTACGCGGCGATTGTGTTCGGGTCGGATGAGCGCGGGATGAACGGCGCGCTCTTCGGCATCGTCGCCACGCTGCTGCTCTTCGCCTGCGTGGTGCTGCACGAGCTGGGCCACAGCGTCGTCGCTCAGCGCTACGGCATCCCGGTGCGCGACATCACGCTCTGGCCGTTCGGCGGTGTGGCGCGGCTGGAGCGCATCCCGGACAAGCCGGCGCAGGAATTCTGGGTCGCCATTGCCGGGCCGGCGGTGAACGTGGCGATCGTCGCCGTGATTTTCGTTCTGGCGCAGGTCCTGGCACGTCTTCAAGTCGGCTTCGACCTGGGCGCGCTCGAGCGCGGGATGCTGCAGTTGGAACCGGCCAGCCTGCTGGCCTACCTGTTCAGCACCAATCTGATCCTGGCCGTCTTCAATCTCATCCCGGCGTTCCCGATGGATGGAGGGCGCATCCTGCGGGCACTGCTGGCGACGCGCATCAATTACTCACGGGCGACGGCGATCGCGGTGGCCATCGGCCAGAACCTGGCGCTGCTCGCCGGCTTGTTCGGTTTTCTGACCGGCCAATTGAACCTGGTGTTGATTGCCATCTTCGTGTTCCTGGGGGCCGGCTCGGAAGGGCAGATGGTGCAGGTGAAGAGCGTGCTGGACGGCCTGAAGGTGCGCCAGGCATTCACGCGCAAGACCGAGGCGCTGAACCCGGACGATCGGCTGGCGCGCGCCGTCGATTTGACGCTCAGCTCGTTCCAATCCGATTTTCCAGTGTGCCGGGGCGAGGAGCTGGTCGGGTTGCTGACCAGGACCGACCTGATTTCCGCGCTGCAGGATCGCGGCTCGAACGCCTTCGTCGTCAGCGTGATGCGGAAGGAGTTTCCCACCGTCACGCTCGACGACAGCGTGTACGTCGCGCAGCAGAGGATGTCCGAGCATCATATCGAAGCGCTGCCGGTGATGGAGCAGGGCCAATTCCGAGGGCTGTTGACGCTTCGCGACATCGACGAGGTCTTCCGCCTTCTGAGCGTCAGCCCGCAGTTGCTGCAGTCTCGCAAACCCATCGTCGAGGAATCGGTCATCTGAGCTCTCACCAGTTCCGATTTTTAGACTTCGGAAGTCTTACTGAAAGACTTCCGAAGTCTTGCCAAAGCGGATGCTTGCGAGTATAATCGCGTTTGGTTGGGCGGTTAGCTCAGTTGGTTAGAGCGTTGCGTTGACATCGCAAAGGCCAGAGGTTCAAGTCCTCTACCGCCCACTGTTAATCTCAAATCGTATCCGAACCGATGAACAGACGGCGGTCCTCCCACCAACCTGGAGAGCCGCCTTTGTTGTTATTCACGCTCGATCTGAGACTGGTCCATGTTGGGGATATCTTTCACGTCGTGCAATGAAAGCGAACTTACACATCAGTTGAGCAATGTAAGTTTCGGTGCGCAAACTTACATTGCTGAAAGGCTCCCTCCATGAAGAAGCACAAGAAGAGACCACAAATCGACCGCCGCCTCCGGCGGCCCGCGCCACGATCCACAGGCGGCATCCAATTGGTCACGCCTGAAGGCACGCCGCTCGTCTTTGCCAGCGCCCGCTATCGTCACGCCGATCCAGAGGGCATCCGGCAGGTGCTGGGCGCAGCCGAGGACTTCGACGCGCCCGGCCCAGAGGAAATGGGCCAAGCGCAACAAACCTTCGGTTGGCTGCAAACGAAGCCTATCCCCGGCGTCACCGATCCGGCGCTGGGATACCGCGTCCTCGCCAGCCTGACGTTGACGCCGACCATGCTGGAAATTGAGGCAATGTCGGAGCAAAGACTGGCCAACTGCCGCAGGCGACTGGAAGAACTCCTGGGGGATCGCATCCGGCTAGAGGAGACATCCGCCCGCAGTGCGGCTCAAGCCTTGAGTGAGCGAGCGCCGCAAGCCGAGCCGCCCGGCGAGCCGTTTGTGCCGCCACCGGAAGTCCTGGCGCAGATCGAAGAGCACCTGCTCAGGCGATGGATCAGCGAGCCGATCCCGGCACTGGGTGGGCTGACACCGTTGGAGGCTGTCAAAACGCCGGAAGGCCGGCGGCGTGTGCTCGAGCTCATCGACGAAGGCGAGCGCATGCAGCAACGTTATCAAGGCCCTGGATTTGCCCCCGACTATCGCAAGACCAAGAAGATGCTGGGACTGGAATGATGAGCCACTAGCCCGTGTAACCACACATGCCGACGCGCGGCGAATTGACGACGGGCAGCAGCATGTCCTCGCCGCATTTGTGCGTGCGACCGTGGGAGGCGCACACCCAGCCTCGCCCGTCGTAGATGCACTGCGCGCACACTTCGGTGGCCGGCGCGCCGCACTTCTCGCACGGGATCGGCGGGGGATGATTGCGGGCCAATATCCTGACGGCGTTTCGGGGCACGATGCCTTCCTGCTCGGCCGCCACACGCAGCGCCAGATGCGTCGTCGTGCCGAAATCGTACTCGTGAAAGAATTTCAGGCCGGGGCGCAGCACCGCCTCCAGCCGGATGTTCATGCTCTTCGGCGGCGCGCCTCGGCCGAAAATCATGGGCCACATGGCATCCACACCGCCGGTGTTCAGTTCGTATTGTTCGTTTTCGATGGTGAACGCGCTGAGGTGGCCGCAGCACTCCAGCCAGATGTCGCGCAAGAAGGCGTCGAGCGTTCTGAGCGTCGCCTCGGCGGGGATTTCGATGTGCAGCCAGTAGTCGGGCAGGTAGCGCCCTTCCACCTTGAGGAGGAAGGTTTTGCGGGGCTTGCCTCTGGTGGGAGGATGCTCGGCCCGGCACTTGATCAGGTGGCGGGTCATGGCGGCTTTGCTGAAGTCTTCGCGGCACAGCGTGCACGTTCCGGTGGAGGTTCGGCGAGGCATGGCAATCTCCTTTCTGTCGATCCCTTTTCACTCCCGTCTCTCAAGCAATCTTCTCAGTGTCTTCGCATTTTGCAGCGCGACGCCGCCGATGTCGTTGTTGAAGTAAACGAGTTATTGATCTCAACGGATCGTCATCGCATCAACACTTCCCGGATCTGCTGCGCGTACATTTCACTCTCCGCGTCGCCCGTGACGATCGCGATCCGCGCCGGCGAGTCCACGCCCAGACCCAGCTCCGCCGCCCGCGCGATCTGCGCCTGCTCAAATACCCTACCCTGGCTGACCTCGCGCGTCGTGCCGAACAGGCGAAGGATAGCCACACCCACCGCGTCCAGGGCAACGCGATCCGTGCCCGCCAGCACCACTGCGGCATGCACCTTCTTGCCCCGGTCCGGCCCGCCGTCCACGAAAGCCTCCACGCCGTCCATCACGATCAGCGCCGGCGTGTAGGCCGTGTTGATCTCGGCAATCATCTGTCGCTGATAGGGCGAGCTGTGCAGCTCGTGCATGTAGTCGTAGCCACTGCCGTTCACCGTTTTGGCCGCGAAGCCGACCGAGTTCTTGAGCGACAGCGTAAAGTGTCCACCGAAGCGATGCGTCTTCAGGTTGCAGGTCTGCACCACGCACTCGGCGTCGAGCAGCAGCCTGGGCACGGCGTAGCCGCGTGGCCAATGCATGTCTTTCGACTGGCGTATGACCCAGTCCCTCTCTTCCAGCTCGTCGAACACCACAGCGGTGAGCCCTAACTCGTCCGCCAGCTCGAACACGCCCTTTCGCTGCATCACCGTGCGCGTGTCGCCCATGCCACTCCGGTCGGCCACGGTGATAGCCCGTGCGCCCATATCGTTCAGCTTGACGACGAGTGAGCGCAGGATATCAGGGTGTGTCGAGCCAGGTGCTTCGTCGGCGCTGTTGAGATTCGGCTTGAGCAGCACGCGCTGGCCGCGCGCCGGGTTGAGACCGAGCAATTCGATCGCCCGGCGCACGCCATCGGCGCGATCCCCGGTCTTGACCAGGGCAATGTTTGCCATTGTCGCCTCCTGTGTTGGCTGCGGCATCGCCGTTGGAGTTGGGGCAGTGGTTGGGTGCGCTGTCGCGGCCGAGACAGGCGTCGCAGTTGCCGCAGGCTCTGGCCCGCTGAGTGTCGCCTCTGGCCGGGCGCAGGCTTCGATCAGCGGCGCAAGCATCAAGGTCCCGCCCGCCACAGCCACCCTTCGGCAGAATTCCCGTCGATGCATTTTCTATCTCCTTGCTCAATACAATTGTACGCCATTTGCCGCATCTTGCCAGCTTTCCGGTGGCGCTGCGCTCTGCACTTTCAAATCACTTGTTTGAGGGAGGAATGACTGTATCTCTATCGACATCGCCGCCAAGCTACGGTAGTGATCGCCAGACTATAG
>DASSFZ010000311.1:0-2913 GCA_035693785.1 Anaerolineae bacterium
GACGCAGCGGGCGAATCGGAAGGCATTCTCCGGCAGATGGAAGTCCATGCCGTAGTGATCCGGCCCGATGGCTTCCACCTTTGCCACGATCGTCGTCATCACTTTATTCTCGAACGCCTCGGCCGCCGCTTCGAGGAACTCCATCATGCTCTGGGCGAAGCACACGTTGGGGCAGCCGGCGCCGCGGGCGATGGCGGCCAGGTCGGTGATGCCCGACGTGGTGTGCGAGGCGAAGCCGCCGGTCGACAGCAGGCTGCCGTTGTCGAAGATGATATGTGTCAGGTTGGGCGGTCGATAACGGGCCAGCGTCGCCAATCCGCCCAGGTTCATCAAGACCGACCCATCGCCGTCGAGCACGACGACTTTCTCGTCGGGCAGGTTCATCGCCAGCCCCAGCCCGATCGACGGCGCCAGCCCCATGGCGTGCTCGAGGTAGAAGAAGTTCTCGCGGTGGCCCAGGTCGTACAGTTCCTGTGCGCACGCGCCCATGATCGTGACGACCAGCCGATCCTGAAGCTCGGGATACAGCGCCTCGATGCAGTCCGCGCGTTTCATGTTCAGTCCTCCATCAGCTCGCGGGTGAGGAGCAGCGCCGCCGGCGTGAGCGAGCTGTGGGTGAGCGTCAGCCCGTCGCGGATTTGCTTTGCCGCCTTGTGCGGGTCGGTTATGTAATCGAAGGGCAGGCCCAGCCCGCGCAGCACCGGCTCGGTCAGGATGCCGCCCTGCGCATGCCACGGGTACGGCTCGCCCATGTGGCCGCGGTGCGCGATCAGCATCAGCATGGGAATCCGATACAGCAGCGCCAGCGAGACGATGCCGTTGATGCTGGCGAGGAAACCATGGTTCTGCATCAGCAGCGCATTGGGCTTGCCGGCAAAGTACGCCCCGGCGGCGATGCCGATCGCCTCTTCCTCTCTTGCCACCTCGACCAGCGTCATCTCCGGGTCGTCTTCGGCCAACTGCAGCAGGTACACCAGCCACGTCTCCGGCAGCGCGGAGATGTATCGAATGCCGGCGGCCTTGATGCCCTCGTACACCATTTTGGAGTTATCGCGTGAGACGGTCATAGCTCCCTCGATGAAGTTCGCCGGCCACATCTTGCGTGCTGCGTGTTCCGTTTACACGCAATACGCAGCACGCAACACGCTCACACCTGTCATGCCCTCAGCCTAAACCTCTGAATCTTCCCCGTCGCCGTCTTGGGCAGCTCGGGCACGAACTCGATCCAGCGCGGGCGCTTGTACTCGGCCATCTTCTGTTTGCAATGCTCCGTCAGCTCGTTTGCCAGCACATCTGACGGCTCGTAGCCCGGGTTCAGAATCACGTACGCCTTGGGCTTGACCAGGTTGGACGAGTCGGCCTGCCCGACGACGGCGCACTCGAGCACGGCGGGATGGCTGATGAGCGTGCTCTCGACCTCGACCGGCGACACCCAGATGCCGCCCACCTTCAGCATGTCGTCCGAGCGGCCGGCGTGCCAGTAGTAGCCGTCCTCGTCGATAGTGTACTTATCGCCGGTGAACAACCACTCGCCGAGGAAGGTCTTTTGAGACTTGCCGTACTGGTGCAGGTAGAACGGCGTCGCCGTCTCACCCTTCACCAGCAGGTTGCCGATCTCGCCGCGCGGCAGCTCGTTCCCGTTCTCGTCGACGATCTTCAGCTCGTAACCCTCGAACGGCTTGCCGCTGCTGCCGGGGCGGATGTCGCCGGGCCGGTTCGAGAGGAAGATGTGGAAGTTCTCGGTCGAGCCGATGCCGTCGATGATGTCCAGGCCGGTCGCCTCCTTCCAGGCGTGCCAGATCGGCGCGGGCAGCGATTCGCCCGCCGAGACGCACAGCCGCAGCGACGACAGGTCGTACTTCCGGGTGAAGTTCTCGACCGCCAGCGTCGCGGCGAAACCGGTCGGAGCGTTGTACAGGATCGTCGGCTTGAAGCGCTGCACCATTTCGAGCATGTTGGTCGGGATGCGCGGCGGGCCGGAGAACAAGACAATGCTCGCGCCGGCGTACCAGGGGAAGATCAGGTTGCCGCCCAGGCCGAAGGTGAAAAACAGCTTGGCGCCCGCGAGCGTGCGATCGTCCTCGCGCAGGCCCAGCACGTTAACGCCCCACAACTGCGACGTGAGCGGGTAATCCTTGTGCGCGTGCAGGACGCCTTTCGGCTCGCCGGTCGTGCCGCTCGAGTAGTTCAGCGAGCAGAAGTCGTCGCGATGCGTCTTCGTCGCCTGCAGGTCGCTCGATTCGCCGGCGATCCAGTCGCGAAACGCGATGTCACCCGGGCGGGACGGCTGGCCGATGACGACGACGTGCTTCACGTATTCCTGCTTGTCGCGGATCTGGTCGAACGTCGGCAGCAGCTTCTCGTGGACGATCAGCACGCGGGCGCGGCAGTCGTTCAGAATGTAGTCGACCTCGCCGGGTGTGAGCAGCGTGTTGATGCCGGCGGCGATCCCGCCGACCTTGAAGGTGCCGAAGAACGACGATACCCATTCCGGGCAGTCGAGCGAGAGGATGGCGACCGTCTCGCCCAGGCGCACGTCCAGCTTCTTCAATGCGTTCCCGACCCGGTTGGCCTCGTTCGATACCTCGCGGAAGGTCATCGGGTCGCGCGTGTCGCTGTACACGGCGAGCTTGTCGGCGCGCTGCGCCAGGTTGCGTTCGAGGATATCGACGGCGTTGTAATAGAGCGGAACATTGGCTGCCTTCATGACCACCCTCCTGTTCTGAGTTCCCTGAGTTCCTTGAGTTCCCTTGCTATTAGAGGGAACTCAAGGAACTGAAGGAACTGAAGGAACTCATTCCTTTCCCAGCAGTTCTCGTGCGATCACGATGCGCTGGATGTGCGACGTGCCTTCGTAGATTTGTAGCCCCTTGATGTCGCGCAGGTAACGCTCGACGGGATATTCGTTGGAGT
>DASSFZ010000312.1:0-3182 GCA_035693785.1 Anaerolineae bacterium
CGTCCCCGACGCCGCCGGGCTGGCGATGACGACTTCGCCCTGGTACACGGGGTCGAGCAGGTCCTGCCACGAGTCGGGGCATTCGGCGCCGATCTCCGCAAGCCGCTCCGGGCTACAGGCAAAGCCGATCACACCGTAGTAGAACCCGGTCCAATAGCCTTCGGGATCCTTGATCGCTCCCTCCGGCAGCAGATTCCAGCCGACGCTCTGGTACGGCTCGGTCAACCCATCGGTGGCCAGATTGACATGGGACAGGTTGGTCGTGCCGAACAGAACGTCGCCCTGCGGGTTGTCCTGCTCGGCGCGAATGCGCTCGAGCGCCTCGCCGCTGCTCATATCCAGGCAGGTCACGTCGACGCCGTATTGCGCCTTGAAGGTCTGGAACAGCACCTCCAACTTATCGGGGTCGAACAGGCAGGCGTATAAAACCAACTCGCCGCCGATCGGCGTGGGCGTCACCTCGACGACGCGCTCGACTTCCTGGGTGACGACGACTTCTCTGGGCACTTCAACGGTTTGAATGATCGGAGTAGGCGCGGCAGTGTTGCAGGCGGCCACGATCAGGCCAAGCGCCGCCAGCGCCGCTAGGACGCGCAGTGTCGTCTTCATGGTCAATTCTTCTCCTCTCTCGGTTGGTTCAGGTGGTGTTACCGGTGCCGGCCTCGCGCGGGCGAGGCTACTTCGATACAGACGAGCGAATACGGGTGAGATTCACCTCCTTTCCAGGCAGGAATGCAAACCAGGACCACGTTGTCACGTTTTACGCTTTACGCTAGGTTCCTTGAGTTCCTTGAATTCCCTGAGTTCCCCCATTTATAGCCCGAGTCCCATTAAGTATTCGCGGTTTCGCCGCGCGCTGTCGAGCGGGGTTCCCGCCATGCCGGCCAGGTCCTGCTCGACGACTGCCCATCCGGCATAGCCAAGCGCGTTCAGCGCCGCTATGACGCCAGGGAAATCGATGCAGCCGCGTCCGAGTTCGCAGAACAGACCGGCGGCGACGGCGCGAAAATAGTCCCAGCCTTCGCGACGCGCCTGCGCCATGACGCTCGGATCGACGTCTTTCAAATGAACGTACCGCACGCGCGCACCGTGCTGGCGAATGCATTCCACCGGATCGCCGCCGCCGTAAGCGTAGTGCCCGGTATCGAGACACAGCCCGACGAGCGACGGGTCGCTCAGGTCGAGCAGGCGTGCCACTTCGCCAGGTGTCTCGACGAATCCTGCGCAGTGGTGGTGAAAGACCGTCTCCAACCCCAGCTCGTCATGCATCTGCCGGGCGACGAGGCTAACGCCATCGGCCAGCGCACGCCAGCCTGACTCCTCCAGCCCATCGTCGGGACTGATTCGCCCGGCCCGACTCAACCGGCGCGGGTCGGCTGCGTTATCGTCGGATAGGACGATGTGCTTGCAGCCGCACGCCGCCAGCAGCGCGCCGATCGTGCGCGCGGTCATGAGTCCTGCTTCGTGCGCGCTTCGATCCGCCAGCCGCACCGGGACAAAGGCCGACAGCAGCCGCAGCCCGCGCGCGGACAATGCGGTCTTGAGCGCATTCGCGTCCGTCGGCAGGAAGCCATACGGGCCAAGCTCGGTGCCCTCGTATCCCGCCGCGACCATTTCGTCGAGGACAGATTGCCATGGCTGTCCCGAGCTTTGCCCCACAAATTCGAGAATACCCCAGGAAACGGGTGCAGTTGCAATCTGGATAGGCATACACAGATCAGGTCAAAGTTCAAAATCCAAAGGTTCAAAGGTCAAAAGGCAGCCCTTCGTCCTTCGACCCTTTGCTCTTCACTGATCACTGTTCACTGATTACTGATGACTGAATACCGACACTACCCGATCGCCTCCTCCCCTCGTTCTTTCTCATAGACCGCTCGTCTTTCGGGCAGGTATTCGGGGACGGGCATGTCCCACCAGCCGGTCGGCGTGACACCGCGCGCGACCTCGCGATCGACCATGACTTCGATCAGCGCCGGGCCCTTCGTCGCCAGCGCACGCTTGACCGCCGGCTGCACTTCGCCGGGCGCGTGGATGCGCTCCGAGTACAGGCCGAAAGCGCGCGCCGCCTCGCACAAGTTGGGCGTGTACAGGCCGCCGTCCTTCTTCTGAAAATCGACGACCGTCGTCCGCCCGAAGTTGTGCATCTGCCCGCCCTTGATCGAGATGAAGCCGCTGTTGTTCAGCACGACGAACAGCACAGGCAGGTCAACCATCGCGGCGACGGCCATTTCCTGCATCGTCTGCATGAAGTCGCCGTCGCCGGCGCAGCCGACCACCTGCCGGCCGGGGTGCGCCAACTGCGCGCCGATCGCCGCCGGCACCGTGAAGCCCATCGTGCTGAAGCCGCCGCTGGTGATGTGCGTGCGCGGCTCGTACACCGGGAAGGCCTGCCGGACGACGCCCTGCACGTGGCCCGCGCCGGAGGTGACGATCGCATCGCGGTCGAGCGCGGCGCGCAGTTCCTTCATCACCCGCGCCTGCGTCACCGGCGTCGCGTCGGAATCGCGATTCGCGCCCAGGACGCGATCCCAGTCGGCTTTCTTCGCCTGAATCTCGGCGAAGTAACTGCTCGACGAGTAGTCTTTGGCCTTGCCCACCTGCCGGGCGGCGTCGAGCAGATCGGCCAGCCCGGCTTTCGCATCGGCCACCAGCCCGATCTCGGCCGGGTAGTTCTTGCCGATCTCGCCCGGGTCGATGTCGAGGTGAATCAATTTCGTCGGCGGGATGGAGTACGTCACGCCCTGCCGGAACGACGACGACGTCCAATCGACGAAGCGGCAGCCGGCGGCGAGCAGAACGTCGGCCGTCGAGGCGAGCTGGTTGCCGCAGTGGCTGGCCTGCGTGCCGACGCCCCAGGCGTTCAGGGGGTGGTCTTCGGGAATCGCGCCCTTGCCCTGCCATGTCGTCACGATTGGCGCGCCGAGGTATTCGGCCAGCGCTACGAGTTCCTTGGCCGCATTAGACAGAATGACGCCGCCGCCGGCGACGATCACCGGGCGCCGTGCGCCGTAGAGCAGACGCGCAGCGCGCTGCGTGAGATCGGCGTCAGGGCGCGGCCGGGCGGCGGGCACGCGCCGGTCGAAACCGCCGGGTTGATCATCGGGCGGGAGGTCCACGTCGGCGGCTTCCGCTTGCACGTCCATCGGCAGGTCGAGGTGCACCGGGCCGGGCCGGCCGCTCAG
>DASSFZ010000313.1:0-4633 GCA_035693785.1 Anaerolineae bacterium
ACCGGGCGTGGGCAGATCGCCGACATGATCTCGCCCGAAGTCCACGACGCGTTCCGGCAAGTGCCCGGATCGTGGGAGCGCACGATGAAGATTCTGCGCAACGCGCAGTCGATCGGCCTGAGCGCGCAGATCAACACGACCGTCACGCGCCACAACGTCGATCTCCTGCCGGACATGGTGCAATTCGTACAGGAAGTCGGCGCGGTGCAGTGGAGTGTGTTCTTCCTCGTGCCGACCGGGCGTGGGCAGATCGCCGACATGATCCCGCCCGAAGAGCACGAGCGCGTGTTCAACTGGCTGTACGACCTGTCGCAGCGCGGCGCATTCGATATTAAAGCCACTGCTGCGCCGATGTATCGCCGCGTCGCCATTGAGCGCAAGCGCCTCACCGGGGTGGGGGGTGAGGTCTTCTTCCAAGGTGCGGGCTTCCAGTATGCCGACGGCCTCAATCGCCCGGTGAAAGGCGTGAACGACGGGCGCGGCTTTCTGTTCATCTCGCATCTCGGCGAAATCATGCCGTCCGGCTTCCTGCCGATCGCGGCGGGCAACGTCCGCGAAGTGGATGTGGTCGAAACCTATCGCCATCATCCGCTCTTCCGAGATCTGCGCGACCCGGCGAGGCTGAAGGGCCGCTGTGGAATCTGCGAATACAAAGTCGTGTGCGGGGGCCAGCGCGGGCGTGCCTACGCGCTGACCGGCGACTATCTTGAATCTGATCCGGCTTGTATCTACCAGCCCAGGGGGAGAATCCATGCCTGAGGAGACACCGCGGACGCTGAATCATTTCGCGCTGTTCACATTCAAAGATGCTCACGGGGCACTTCCGCCGACGGAGCGCGCCGAGTTCCATCAAGCATGGTTGTCGGGCCTACGGGTCGCTGCGAAGAAGGTCGACGTTTATCAGGTGTTCCCGGCAGAAGACCGCGCCGACATCCTCGTGTGGAGCGCCGTGCCGATCGAAGACCAGTGCCACACCGCCGCGTTCTTCGAGCGCTTCGCGCAGGCGACGAACCCGTATCGCGCCTACTTGCAGATCAGCACGACCCTGTGGGGCTACACGCGCCAGTCGCAGTACACCAAGACGCGCTCCGCGCAGGAGATCGATCCGTTCGCGGAAGCGCGGAAGCCGTACCTCGTGATCTATCCCTTCTCGAAGACGGCCGAATGGTATCTGATGAGGCGCGAGGCGCGGCAGGGTTTGATGAACGAGCACATTCGCATCGGCAAGCAGTACGAGGACATCACGCAACTGCTGCTGTACTCGTTCGGCGTCCAAGATCAGGAATTCGTCGTCGTGTACGAGACCGATGACCTGATGCGCTTCTCGGATCTGGTCAACGAACTGCGCGGCACCGAGGTTCGGCGTTACACGCTGCGCGACACGCCGCTGCACACGGCGATCTACCATCCTGCCGAAGAGACGCTCGCTCTATGGAAATGACGGACTCGCGTTTTCTGCGCGCCTGCCGCCGCGAGCCGGTCGATCGCACGCCGGTCTGGTTCATGCGGCAGGCCGGCCGCTACATGGCCGAGTATCGCGCTGTGCGCGCCAAACATTCGCTGCTGGAGATTTGCCGCCAGCCCGAACTCGCGGTCGAAGTCACGCTTCAGCCGGTGCGCGCGCTCGGCGTCGATGCCGCGATCCTCTTCGCCGACATCCTTCTGCCGCTGATCCCGATGGGCATCGATGTGGAGTTCTCGGCAGGCGAAGGGCCGGTGATTCACAACCCGATCCGTGCGCCCGCCGACGTCGCCGCTTTGCGCACCATCGAGCCGTGCGAATCGCTCGGCCATGTGCTGGAATCCGTGCGCCTGATCCGGCGCGAACTCGACGGCAAGGTTCCGCTGATCGGCTTCGCCGGCGCGCCGTTCACGCTTGCCAGTTACCTCATCGAGGGCGGCTCGTCGCGCAACTTTGTGAGGACCAAGCGGCTGATGGTCAACGATCCGCCGATGTGGCACGCGCTAATGGGTAAACTGGCGCGCGTCGTCGCCAATTATCTCGTCGCGCAGGTGGAAGCGGGCGCGCAGGCAGTGCAGCTCTTCGACAGTTGGGTCGGCGCGCTCGGCCCCGATGACTATCGCGAATACGTGCTGCGGCACTCGCGCCTGGTCTTCGACGCGCTGAGAGCGACGGGCGTCCCCGCGATTCACTTCGGCACCGACACGGCTACGCTGCTGCCACTCATGAAAGATGCCGGGGGCGACGTCATCAGTCTCGATTGGCGCACACCGCTCGACTGGGGCTGGAGCGCTCTCGGCCCCGAAGTCGCCGTGCAGGGCAACCTTGATCCCGTAGCGCTCTTTGCGCCGCGCGGCGAACTCGAACGGCGCGTGCGCGCGATCCTGAAGCAGGCCGGTGGTCGCCCCGGCCACATCTTCAATCTCGGTCACGGCATTCTGCCGGAAACGCCGGTCGAGAACGTCAAAGCCGTAGTCGAGATGGTGCACGAGTTCTCCGTTTTGGAGTTTGGCATTTGAAATTTGAAGTTATGATCGGCGTGCTCGTGATGGCCTACGGCGGACCGAATAGCCTCGACGAAGTCGAGCCGTACCTGCTCGACGTGCGCGGCGGCCGGCCGACGTCGTCCGCTCTCATCCATGACGTGCGCGAACGCTACCGGCAGATCGGCGGACGCTCGCCGATTCTCGAACGGACACAGGCGCAGGCTGCAGCGCTCGAAGGGGCTTTGAATGCGAACGGACAGGTCTTCAAGACCTTCGTCGGCATGAGGCACTGGCATCCCTTCGTCAAGGACGCGCTGGCGCAGATGGAAATAGCGGGGCTGAGACGCGCTGTCGGATTGGTGATGGCGCCGCATTACTCGCGTATGAGCGTCGGCGCGTATTTCAAAAAGGCACGCGACGCACATTCGCCTGTCGAGGTTGCGCCCATCGAGCGGTGGCATTTGCTTCCCGGCTACATCACTGCCTTAGCCGATCGCGTGCGCGCAGCACTACAGACGTTTCCGGCGGATGTTCGCGCCGATGTGCCGATTATCTTCACAGCCCACAGCCTGCCGCAACGAATCCTCCAATGGGACGATCCATACCCTGACGAACTACATGCTACGGTCGAAGCCGTGATGCAGCGGCTTGGGCCTCGCCCGTACGCGTTTGCCTACCAGTCCGCTGCGATGACGCCCGAGCCGTGGCTGGGGCCTGACGCCGGCGAGTGGATCGAGCGCTTCGCTGCTGAGGGCAAGAAGCACGTGCTGATCGCGCCGATCGGCTTCGTGTGCGAGCACGTCGAGATTCTGTACGATGTGGACATCGCCTTCAAGCGGCAGGCCGAGGCGCTCGGCATGCAATTGGAGCGCATCGAGATGCTGAACGATGCGCCACAGATGATCGCAGGGTTGGCCGAATTGGTACGAGACAAAGCCAAGGAAGCAGGCTGGTTATGACCGAAACGAAGCGGGTAGTGATTGTCGGCGGCGGGATCGCGGGGCTGGCCGCCGCCTATCGGCTCCGGCAAACTGCTCCAGACGTGCAGGTTGTCTTGATCGAGAGCGAAAACCGTCTCGGTGGCAAGATCGTCACCGAGCGCGTGGACGGTTTCGTCATCGAAGGTGGGCCGGACACTTTCCTTTCGTACAAGCCGCGCGGCGTCGGGCTGTGCAGCGAACTCGGCCTCGAAGATCGACTCCACGGGACGAACGAGAAGCTTCGCCGCACGTACGTCATGCGGCGCGGCAAGCTCTATGAACTGCCCGAAGGGCTGACGGGCTTGATTCCCTCGCGCTTCGGGCCGATGGCGAAGACTGGCCTGATCTCGCCGCTGGGCAAACTGCGGATGGGGCTGGACTTCTTCATTCCTCCGCGACCCGGCGACGGCGACGAGACACTCGCCTCGTTCGTCGAGCGGCGCTTGGGCCGCGAACTGTACGATCGGCTGATCGAACCGCTGTTGAGCGGCATCTACGCGGGCGACGGCGAGCAGTTGAGCCTCAGCGCGACATTTCCGCAGTTGCGCCAGATCGAACTCGAACATGGTTGTCTGATCAAAGGCATGCTGGCGACCAGGCGCAATAGCCTGTCATCTAATGGCCGCAAGCCAGACAGCAAAATACGATCGGCCTTTCTCACTCCGACGACCGGCCTCGCCGAGATCGTCGAAGTCCTCGAAGCGAAACTGGCCGCCGTGGAGATCCGGCTGGGGGCGCGCGTGACTCACGTCGAAGCGAATGCGTCCGGTTACGTCGTGGCTCTGGCCGGCGGCACGCCCCTGCACGCCGACGCGGTCGTTCTCGCCACGCCCGCCTTCGTCACTGCCGATCTCGTCTCCAGTCTCGATTCACAATTCCGCAATACCCTGAAAAGCATTCCGTACGTTTCAACTGCGACTGTCTCCGTCGCTTATCCGTTGTCCGATATCCCGCGCCCGCTCGATGGCTACGGCTATATCGTCCCACGCGCCGAAGGCCGATCGATTCTCGCCTGCACCTGGACATCGACCAAATTCCCTCATCGTGCGCCGGAAGGGCATGGTCTGATCCGCGCCTTCATCGGCCGGGCCGGACAGGAGGACATACTCGATCGAAGCGACGACGAGCTGCTGACGCTGGCACGCGACGAGCTACGCGCCGTGCTAGGCATCACCGCGCCGCCGATGCTGCATCGCATCTTCCGC
>DASSFZ010000314.1:0-3962 GCA_035693785.1 Anaerolineae bacterium
TCGAGCTTGCCGAAGGCTTCGAGCGTCTTGTGTCGCTCGGGCAGGCTGAGCGCCGGGTTCTGCCGCGCGATGAACCAGCCGCGCGCCTGATACGGCTTGCCGCTCAGGATGTTGTCGCGAATCTCCTGGAACACGCCGAGCTTGAGCGGGACCAGCGGATATTTCCACGGCACGCCGTCGAGCCGTTGGGCGGTGATGCGCGGGTAGGGCGGCTGCGGCGGCTTGCCCAACTGAATGCCGCCCTCTTCGCCGCCGTTGTTGACCAGCGTGCGCCCCCAGTTGCCAACCAGCGCGTTGAGAATCGCCACGGCGCGCTCGGTCTGGAAGGAGTTGACGAAGTTGCTGGTGCGCCAGCCGGGATGCGCCATCGCGTCCGGGCCGGCGGCGGCGAAGTCGCGCGCGATGCGGCGGATCGTTCCCGCGTCGACGCCGGTGATCGGCGCGGCCCATTCCGGCGTGTACTTGGCAACTTCCGCTTTCAGCTCGTCGAAGCCGGCGGTGTTGAGCGCGACGAATTCGTGATGGTAGCGATTCTCGCCGACGATCACGTTGAGCAGCGCCAGGTGGAAGGCGAGATCGGCGCCCGGCTTGATCGGCAGCCACTCGCTCGCCTTGCTCGCCGTCTTGGTGAAGCGCGGATCGAGCACGACGACGTGCGCGCCACGCGCGATCGCCTCGACCAGGTCGCTCGTCTCGCTGGTCGAGATCGCTTCGAGCATGTTGCGGCCGGTGTAGATGACGTACTTCGCAGTGCGATAGTCGCGCCCGGGTTCTTCAATGCCGTAGGTCATCAGGTGTGCAACGACCATCGCGTTGAAGCACAGGCTGCGCTGCGTGCCGTAGTTGGGTGAGCCATAAGCGTACAGCAAGTTTTCGAACAGTGGCTGGCTCAGGTTGTGGGTCGCGGAGAAAATCATCGCCTCCGGCCCGTACTTCTCCTTGATCTCCAGCATCTGCTTCGCGGTGAAATCGAGCGCTTCGTCCCACGACGCGCGGCGAAACCTGCCCTCGCCGCGCTTGCCGGCGCGAATCAGCGGAAATTGCACGCGGTCCGGATCGTAGGCGGTCATAATGCCGCTCTGGCCGCGCGCGCACAGACGCCCCCTCGAATGGGTATGGTAGGGGTTGCCTTCGAGCTTGACGGCGCGTCCGTCACGCACTTTGGCCCATACGCCGCAGCGCCACACGCACATCTCGCACATCGTCGGCACGATCTTGTCGTAGGTCAGCGGTCCGTCTGCGGCAGGCTCTGCCGACGCCGCGCCGAAGCCCATGCCGGCCAACCCCAATGCGCCGAGCGTCGCGCCCGAGGCCTTCAGAAAGCTGCGCCGGGTGAGTTGGATGATTTGGTCCGCCATAACCACCTCTGGAAGTGACCAGTAGTCAGTAGTCAGTGGTCAGTGGTCAGTGATCGGTGATCGGTGATCGGTAATCGGTGCGTCGCTGCTCACTGGCTACTGGCTGCTGTTCACTGTTCACTGGTCACTGATTACTGATTACTGATTACTGATTGCTGCTCACTGGCTACTCTGTTGCGCCGTAATCGGATCGCGCGCTCGAGTGTATAGAACAGCACGATCGTGATCGCCGCAAACAAGCCGATCACCAGCCAGTGATTGGCGTCGATGACTTCGGGCAGCACAATCGGCCCTTCATTGGCGATCTTGCTGATCGCGGGGTAGACCTGATTGTAGGTCAGGCCGAAGAGCAGCGCGCCGGCCAGCATCCCGAAGACTCCAGGAAAGATGTAGTCCAGGCGGCCCTCGCCCGATCCGGCGGCGATCGGCGCGGCGCATACCCCGGCCGCCGCCATGCCCACGCCGAACAGGAGGCCGCCGACCAGGTTGCCGACGACGTAGGTCGGCGTGATGGGCATGCTGGCGACGACGCCCAGGTCGGTCAGCAAATAGATGCCGATCATCCCAACCACCAGCGAAGACATCATGAACTTGAGCACCGCCATGTCGGTGAAGCGGAACACGTTGACGATCTTGTGATAGCGGGTCATGCCGCCTTTGTGCAGCAGAAACCCGAACAGAAAGCCGATCAAGATAGGAGCGATGAGTGTCATAGGAGTATGTTCCTTAAAGTGTCTTTCGGTGGCGACGACATTACGTGATCACGTGATCATGTGATCACGCATCACCTCAATACTTCTTCCGATACAGCAGCATCGCCGTGACGATGCCCGACGCGAACATACCGGCGATGAAGATGAACGAGGCGGGCGCCAGCACGACGCCGCCGGAGATCGCCAGCCCGCTGGTGCAGCCGCCTGCAATGCCTGCTGCGTACTCCAGCAGCACGGCGGCGAGGAATACGATCGCCCAGCGCTTGACGACGCTCTTGCCGAAGATTTCCGTCCACTGTCGATCGGGCAGGGCGCGCCACTTGAAGGTGCGCGACAGCAGCGCCGAAGCCAGCCCGCCGAGGAAGACACCGGCCAGTATCCACACGGACCAGGTGAGACCCGGTGGCATGATGTAGTTGAAGTAGGTGTTCTTCGGATCGACGGCAAGCCCCGCCGGCGCGACCAGGTTCTCGTACGCGCCCGACGCGCCGATGAGAACCGGCGCCGGCAAGAGGGCGCTGCTGAGCACCAGCGCGAGAATCGTGACAAGACCGAGTCCGGCCCCGGCCACGTAGGGCGACCATTCGGGCTTACGCAGTTGAGTGATGAGCCAGTTCATAGCATATTCTCCCGTTAATTAGTGTTGCTTGGTGCGTGAAACGTAAAACGTAATTCACGCTTTACGATTCACGCTTTACGATTCACGTTTCACTCGCCAGCGCCAGCAGCAGCGAAAGCTCGCGCTTGTCCAGGCGCCTCATCTCTTCCAGGACGCTGAAGTTGATCAGGCTGAGCGATTGCAGCAGCTCTTCGCCGCGCCTGTGATCCGATAGGATGATGCGCAGCGCGCGCAAGGTGCGTGGATCGAGCGCCTGAAGGAGCGGCAGAAGCTTGAGCAGCTCGGGAGAGAGGTCGCCGAAAGATTCGGGCACGATCACTTCGGGACCCACGGTGGCCATGGGCGCTTTCGCGACACTCGAAGCCGGGGCCGTCAGCTCGCTCGCTCGCTTCAAGCGCTTCTCGTTCCAGGTGATGAATGCCGCGCCGCCGGCAATCGTCAAGACGAGCAGCCCGCCGACGATGACGTTGCCGGCGCTGATTTGCGGCGCGCCGCCGGACATGTATTCGGCGGCATAGTCGACGATTTCGCCGCCGGATGGAGCAGGGCCGGCATCGGGCGCAGGCTCGGAGCTGGGCGAAGCAGGCTCGCTTGGAGCAGGGGGTTGGGACGGCGGCGCTGCCGATCCGCCGCCGCTCGCACCGATCGTCACGCCTAATGCAGTCGCATACGTTTGCGCCAGGCTCTCGTAGTCTTCGTGACACGACAAGCAATTCGTCTTTACGTCACCTAACGGAGTCACGAGTCCCTGATGCGCGGCATCCTTGTCGACCGCCTGCACGTTGCCGCCGTGGCAGAACTCGCAGAAGTCGCCGAAGGCGTGCGAAACGTGCCACTCGCCTTCGGCGTTCACCGGGTCTTCGCCTTTCACCTCGTGGCAGTTCTTGCACGACGAGGCCTGCGAGCCGCACTGTCCGAATCCCTGCGGAACTTTGATTTCGCATTGGAGGTCAAGATGGGCATCGGTCGCGGCGCCGTCGGGACGCAATCGCGTGTCCGTTTTCCCCGCGCTCGGGGCAACGTGGGACCACGCCAGGAGCAGAACCGCGCTGGCGAGGAGAAAGGTGCTGCCGAGAGAGAGGGTTATGCGTCGTCGATTCATAACGGTCACGCTCCTCGGATTAGGATTCACTGTGAGCGACGCGAAGCGTTTCGGCAAGCGCGCTTTTCTGCGCCAGGTTGTCGGCGAGCAGTGAGCGCATCAGATCGAGCGCTTCGATGACACGATGGTCGGCGAGGGAATACACCACGGTCGCGCCGAAGCGTTCCGCG
>DASSFZ010000315.1:0-5007 GCA_035693785.1 Anaerolineae bacterium
CGTTCGTTGTTCCATCAGACGTCAAAGGCAACAAGTACATCGAATTTCTGCTGACCGTGTCGGGGGCCTCGGCGGCGCCGGTAACGCAGCAGACTCAAGTGGCCATGCAATGCCAGCAGGCATGGTTTTTCACCGATGAGCCGCAATTCGGTGTATGCCCTTTGGAACCGATCCGCACGCAAGCGGCGGCACAGCACTTCGAGCGTGGCTTGATGATCTGGTTGAAAGAACCGGGCCGTTACTTTATCCTGGAGAATCGCTTTGTGGCGCCGGGCGACATCCGCCACCCTCTGAACACCATCGCCGATCCGCTGGACGTCGCGCGCGACACGGCGAACAGCGTCACGCCGCCGGCGGGCCTCTTCGCTCCGACTAGCGGCTTTGGACTGATCTGGCGCGGCGACGTGCAGCAATCGTTGGGCTTTCGCGATCAACTCGGCTGGGCGCTCGAGCCGGAGTTCGGGTACGAGGCGACGTATCAATGCGAGGACGCGACGCCGTCGGGCGGGCGTGTGTGGCAGACGTGCTACTTGAATGGCCCTGACGGACGCATCATCGCGCTGCTGCCCACCGAGGTGTGGTATTGGCGTGACGAGCCGTCGATTCAAGGCGGGGAGACAGCTTGCTGCTTGCCCTTGCGGTCGGGCTGCTGGTGACAGGCATCTACGCGATGCCCTTTATGGCAGCCGCCGTCGTGGCTTACATGCTGTATCGGCGCCGGCGCAGATCTACCGATGACACGTGAGCCAAAGAGTGAAACAATGAAAAAGCCGGAGGTCTTGCTGTTTATTCTATTGCTGGGGATCCTTATCCTCCTGGAAATCCTCTGCGCTCGCCTGGCCTATGAAACGCTGGGCGAAGTGGCGAGCGGAGCCTATGCCGTGGCCGTGGGCATCAACCTGATCTTCATCCTGTTGGCTGTGCGTAGCCGAACCGCCGCCGCGCTGGGCGCGGTGGCGCTGGCGCTGCTGATCGTACCGTATCAAGTCGTGCTGGCCGATCGATTGGTGCGCGTGCAGGTCGAGGCCGCGCGCATCGTCGCGTATGTCTATGAGCAGCGACTGAAGACCGGAGACTATCCCACCGATTTGTCCGACTACATCTTCGATGATTCCGAGATGGCGCCGTTCATTCAGGAGTATCAACGCGATGAGGCCCGTGGAGGATTCAGGCTGGCGTACCGTGTTGGAAGCGAGTGGACTTCGCACACTTATACACCAGATGACGGTTGGGGTTACTACCCGGATTGAGAGTCGCTCGTCAATCGGAGGAGTTTGAAATGGACCATGTCGTACTTTTTCTCGAACGCTTGTTGGCAACACTTCGTTAGGAGCCACTTCCCCAACGCCCACCCGGTCAGGCTGGCTATGCTGGCGCTAACGGATTACCTGTGGATACGCCAATGAAGATCCAGGACGGCAAGTTGCGACTACAGATAGTCGGCGTGACATTGGTCGTGTTGTTCTTGGTTGAGTGCGCTGCTCCGCCCGCCGGTGAGACACCCACTCGCCCGGCTGATACGCCCGCCACCAGCGATGCGACAGCAACCCTGCCACCGGCCGACACACCGACTGGCCCGCCCACGCCTGTTGTAATCGTTGTCACGGCTATACCACGGCCCACAGCCACGCCAGTGCCGCCCACTGTCATACTTGCCAACTCCGATACTTCCATCTGGAAGACTTATGCAAACACCCGGTATGGCTACTCCTTTAAGTATCCCTTGACTTGGGATTTCACCGATTATCATGATTTGCGGCCGTCTGATGCGGAGCTGTCTGTTTCCCGAGAAATCGCGGTGGCTGGAGGTGGTCTTCATTTCAGAGTCGTCGTAAATGGCTATCCTCTCGAAGAGCATCGCCAGCTATGTGATGAGCTAACCCAATGTGTGCGTATGTACAACGAGTCGTTGAATTCGGACCCGGAGTACGAGATCCGGGATCAAAGCCCCGTTATCGTTGGCGGTGAAATGGGCATGCGTCAGACAGTCGAACGAAGGGTACATGGCTGGGCGCACTTTCAGACCTTCATCATAAAGGATGACGATTTCTATGTACTGACTTTGACTGCGCCGCTCGAGGAGTACCCAGAAGGTCTTCGACTGTACAACGATCTCCTTTCGACTCTTGAATTCGAGCGGTAACTCCTGGAACGCGGCGCAGCAAGCAGTCGGGCGCAACGACGGGTTGGCCCCACATCGAATGGCTCGAATGGTCTCCAATCGGCTTGACTTGGCCCTCGATCTATCGTATAACTAGGCCCTATCGGGAAACGCCGTAGAACGGCCTCCCGATGCCGTTCGGACAAGGCTGGCATAGGGGTGCCAACCTACTTTCCCGACTAGAACTAACTAAGCGTGTGTCGTGCACACAGGTGCGTCAGGCGGGGGAGCGTGGCGGTCACCATAATGGGTATCACGCGCCAAGCGGGGGCGTCGCACTCGACGGGGTCCCGTGCCCTGCGGGACATCGCGGCTATTTCACCGGAGACCGTCTGGCGCATCAAGCGTCTCGCCGCCCGCATGGGCTACGTGCCGAGCGCTGTCGCCCGCAGCCTGAAGCACTGGGGGTCGTCGTCACCAACATCGCCGGCCCTTTCCTCAGCGAAGGCATCCACGATATCGAAGAAGTCATCTTGGAAGCCGGCCACGGCTGCGCCGCCGCGAGAGTGACATGCCGCCCAGCCGAGACCTGCTCCTGCATCCCGACCCGAACGCTGCCGAATACGCGCGCGTCGATCCACAGCGCGCCGGCTGGGAACACCTGCACTTCGCCGCTCGCCGACTACGCGCCGGGCAGCGCTGGACGCACAACACGGGTGAGACAGAGATGGCGTTGGTCGTCCTCGGCGGTGTGTGCAGTCTCGCCTGGCAGAAAGACTCGGCTCGCGGCGAGTGGAGCGAAATCGGCCGCCGCCCGAACGTCTTCAGCGGGATGCCCTACGCCATCTACCTGCCGCGCCGCACCGAGTTTCACCTCGAAGCGCGGAGCGACGACTTCGACATGGCTTACGGCTGGTGCGCGACCGACGAAGATCATTCACCCGCGCGGGTGACGCCGGATCAGGTTACGATCGAGATTCGCGGCGGCGCGAACGCCACGCGGCAGATCAACGGCATCCTCAACCCCGGCTTCGACTGCCATCGGCTGGTCGCGGTCGAGGTGTATACGCCCTCCGGCAACTGGAGCTCGTATCCGCCGCATAAGCACGATCAGCACCGCGTCGGGCACGACGGCGCGTTGTTCGAAGCCGACCTCGAAGAGGTCTACTTTTACAAAATCGATCGACCCGAAGGTTACGCGATCCAGCGCGTGTATACCCAAGACGGCCGGCTCGACGAAACCCTTGTCGCGCGCAACGACGATGTGGTGCTCGTGCCGGAAGGGTATCACCCGGTCGTCTCGGCACACGGCTACACGATGTACTACCTCAACATCCTGGCAGGTTCCGCGCAGTCGCTCGCGAACAGCGACGACCCCGACTACGCCTGGATCAAAGACACGTGGACGTGGAAGGACCACAGACTGCCTCTGGTGTCGATGGATATGGAGCGTCGGTAGATCGAGCCGCACAACATGCGCCAATCCGAAAAGCGTTTCGATATCCTGACCATGGGCCGTTGCGCCGTCGATTTCTACTGCAACGACATCGGCGTGGCGTTGAAGTACGCCAGGTCGTTCAACGTTTACGTCGGCGGCTGCCCGGCGAACGTCGCGGTTGGGACACGGCGGCTGGGCCTGCGATCGGCGATCCTGACGCGGGTCGGTATCGAGCCGCTGGGCGACTTCATCCTGCACTTCCTGGAGACGGAGGGCGTGAACACAGAAGCCATCGTGCGCGACCCCGATCACTTGAGCGGGCTGGTCGTGCTCGGCATCGAGCCGCCCGACACCTTCCCGATGACGTTTTACCGCGCGGACTGCGCCGACATCAATCTCACGCTCGACGACGTGCGCGCCGCGCCGATCGGCGACGCACACGTCCTGTTTGTATCGGGTACAGGCTTCTCGCGCGAGCCGAGCGCCAGCGCGACGATGGCCGCGGTCGAGATCGCGCGCGCCAGCGGCTCGACGGTAATGCTTGACATCGACTATCGTCCCACGCTGTGGGACGACCCGCGCGCATTCGGTCCGGTGCTGCGCCGCATCGTCGCCGAAGTCGATCTGGCTGCCGGGACAGAAGACGAGATCAGGGCGGCCGCAGACGAGCCGGACGTCGATGCAGCGACGGAGCGCCTTCTACGGCTCGGCCGCAACCTCCAGGCGTTGATCGTCAAGCGCGGCCAGCGCGGCTCGACGGTGTTCGCCGCCGGCGGCGCACGCATCGACGCGCCGCCGTTTCCGGTCCGGATCTTGAATGTGATCGGCGCGGGCGACGCGTTCGTGTCGGGTTTTGTGTACGGCTACCGGCGCGGCTGGGACTGGCGCAAGTGCGCGCGCTTCGGCAACGCGACGGGCGCGATCGTCGTGACCCGGCACGCCTGCGCCAACGATATGCCCTACGAGCCGGAAGCGCTCGACTTCGTCGCCGCTGGAGGTGGCTTTTGAACGAACCGCTCAGAGTCGGCATCAGCGGCTGCGGTAACATCGCCCTGAACGACCACGCGCCTGCGCTGAAGTCGCTGGACGGCGCACGCGTCGTGGCGATCGCCGATCCCGTCGAGGCGCGGCGCAGCAAGGTTCAGGCGCTGCTGGGTTTGCCGGACTCGGCATGCTTCGCCGATCACCGCGCACTGCTCGACGCCGGCGTCGATTACGTGACGCTGACCGTGCCGCAGAAATTCCGCCGCCCGATCGTCGAAGACTGTGCGCGGGCGGGCGTCCACGTGCTGGCTGAGAAACCGATCGCCACCGTCCCGGCCGACGCGCGTGACATGATCCGGCTGATGCGCGACGCGAACCTGCGCTACGGCATGGTGCACAACTATCTCTTCTATCCCGAGTACGCGCTGGCGAAAGACCTGATCGATTCGGGCGCGATCGGCACACTGCGCCACCTCACGCTGAA
>DASSFZ010000316.1:0-3928 GCA_035693785.1 Anaerolineae bacterium
AGAAGACGGGATCTGTTCCGGACGCCGTCTAACGGTATGCGTTACTGGCGGCGGGGTGGGCGTGGACATGGTTTGGGGGCAGAAAAAACTCAAAGCCAGAAAAATGCTTGAAAATGCGGCAGGGTCATCATAATCAACCCATTCGGGTTCGCAAACAAGATTGCCTTTCTCGGAATTCATTATTCTGACTTAGAGAAGAGATAATTTCTAGTGCAGGGTTGAAACAGATCAGGATTTTCCTTAAGCGCGCTCATTCAGGAACATGGTGAAGTCGAAGTCGCCCGGCGACTGACCATAGCCGGTCAGCAGCGCGGCAGCCTCGCTGCGGTGCTGCGTGGCATGGATGATGAAAGCATCCAGCAGGATGTGCCACACGACATGCTCGCGCATCGCACCGGGGATGACATAGCGGATCGTGCCGTTCAGCGTTTCCTCGGTCAATGTGTCGAGATAAGCCCGCATCTCCTGTTGTTCTATCATCCAGCGCTCTCGCAGCACGGCGAGTGTTGGAAAGGCGTCTTCGTGAAGCTCGGTCGCGTCATAGGCCGCCTCGTCTGCTAGAGGTTCCTGGTAATACCCCTGGAGTGTGATCCGCTGCTGCCAGATGTTGTCCAGGATGTGGACCATCGTGGCGCGCAGCCCTCCTCGCCCGTAGGAGGTCGGGGCGGCGTACTGCTCCGGACTCACCCTAGCGCAGGCCGCCAGGATGCGCGCATCAGCCCAGTCATTGTAATCATACAGCAGCTTGATTTCATCGATTTTCATCGTAGTATCTCCGTTAAGAGGATAAGGAAATTTAGACACGAAAACGGGCATAATTAAGGTGCAGTTTGTGGAGAGAAAACTATGCCCAACGGTCTCGAGCTGAGCGGCGCCGCCTCTCAACTCCACCGATCATGACGTCTTGCACCATTTCAGGCCACCTCGCGGCGTCCGCTCTAGCGAGGTGTTGGGCGCATCCAAGGTGGGTTGGCGCTGGATCAATAGATGAACGGAATCAGGGACTTTGTCGACGCAGCGTAGTCTTCCCACTCTGCCCCGAACCGCTCCGAAAGCGCCCTCTCCTCGAGACGGGCCCTCCTCGCCAAGGCCAGCAGAGAAGAGGCAAGAAGCACAACCAGTATCCATGTCCGGTAGATGAGTACCGCCCCGATCAGGGCGAGCCACCAGCCTGAGTACATCGGATGGCGGATCAGCCTGTATGGTCCGCTCTTCACAAGCTGGTGGTGGGGAAGGAGCTTGACCTCGCGGCTCGTGCTTAGCCCCCACATGCGCCCGAGCGTCTGCCTCGCCCATAGGACCAGGACCGTGCCGACCACGAACAGCCCGAGGCCAATGATCTGCAAGAACGAGTGATTTCTTGAGGACACGTTCAGCGGGATGGGAATCCACAGAAGGTAGGCGAGCGCCGCGCATACCCCCAATGAGACGATGCCGACCCCGATCTGAAGCGCCAGGTTCCTTGCTGTCGAGCCCTGCTCAGTGAGCAGCGTGACAGCTTCGCCCCTTCTGAGCCCTGCAATCCAGCCGGCAAGGGCCATCGCAAAGATGAGGTATGCCATGCCGAGGATGACGACGATATCGACAATCCGGGAGAGTACGTCCATCCGATCTCCTTGCGCCCTGGCCTGTGCGGATGTGCCCAACGGTCTCGAGATGAGCCGCCCGGCCAGCTCTTCGATACTACATCAAACCCGATTCGCCGCAGCTGGCCGGGTCGGCTCCATCGAGTTGTTAGGCCGCTCTATTTCGGGAAGAAGCGACCGGTCCTCTGCATATACGCTCGGTACTCTTCTCCGAACTCCTCGATCATCATCTGCTCTTCCTTGGGAACCCGCGCCAACGTCGCGGCGATGGCCACCACGGCGAATGCCACAAAGAACCAGTTCGCAGTCACCAAGGCAAGGCTTGCGCTGTATGCAAACATGGCGGTGTACAGCGGATGGCGTACCCGGCCATAGGGCCCTGTCGTGACCAAGTGGTGCTGATCGCGAAGCTGTAGTTGGGGAGACCATTCCTTGCCAAGCGCAACCTGAGTCCACGACCACAATCCTAGGCTGGCGATCCCCAAGGCGAATCCCGCCCAACGTAGCCAAGCCGGAAATGGGAGCAAGAGGACTCCCATCCACGTCGGATAGATGGCGTACAGTGCTAACCAACACCCCAGGACCATGCCCATGACGACCCGAAACGCAAACATCACGCGCCCCTCACGCTCGATCGCTGCACGGTCGGGCGCTAGACGCTCGCCTGCGCGGCGAACTTGCACCGCGAAGTAGATTCGCATTAGCAGCACGCCCGCCAGGAGGATCCAAAAGGCGCTACGGAACAATGATTGTGAGGTCATGGTCCCGCCCTGCCTCGTGCTTCGTGAAGAGCGGCCTAACGTAAGAGTTGAGCCGCCGCGAGGCCAGCGGCCGAGCGGTCGGCTCGAACGATTTGTTATACGCCAGTGAACGGCTGTTTGCCAACCCGAGTCCCGCTTGCCGCCAGGCAAGTCCAGTTCTACCTGCGCCCATGCGGAAACGTCTTACCCGAGCTGCTCGGCAAGCGCGACGATGATGCCCTCAGGGCCGCGGATGTAACAGAGCCGGTACATGTCCTCGTACTGGGCGACTTCGCCTACGAGCTCAGCGCCATGGGCGCGCAAGCGCGCGAGGACGTCCTCGATGTCGTCGACGGCGAACATGATGCGACGTATTCCCAGCGTGTTCACCGGTGCGTTCTTCGGCTCAGCTCTGACCGCCGCCGGCGCGTGGAACTTGGTCAGCTCAAGCCGACCGTGGCCGTCCGGGGTTCGCATCATCGCGATCTCGGATCGAACATTCTCGAGCCCAACGACCAGGTCCACCCAACGTCCCTCGACTGGCATCTCGCCCTCCAGCTCCATACCAAGCTCGACAAAGAAAGCCTTCGCAGCCTCAAGGTCGTCGACCACGATGAGAACGTTGTCCATCCGCTGAAGTGTCATGTCTCTGCCTCCCACGTTTGGCTGGAAGCGCCCGGCACTTGCCGTTCACATGGCGTCTAGAGCGTGTTACGGACTTATAGTAAAGGCGCCATCACGTCCACGAAGCGGCGGAGCATTAAAATCGCAAAGGCCAAGAAATGCAACCCAGCCACCGTGTGAGGCAAGCGTTCATAATCTCGCGCCAGCCGGCGAAAGCGGGCCGCCCAAGCAAAGCTGCGCTCGACCACCCAGCGGCGGGGCAACAACACAAAGCCTTTCTTGGCCTGGGGCAGTTTGACGACTTCCAGTTGGATGCCGTGCGCGGCTGCGTCTTGTGCCGCCTGCTCGCCGGTGTAGCCCTGGTCCACATACGCCAGTTCCACCGACTGGCCGGTGGCTCGCTGAACCTGGGCCACCAACTGCTCGACCTGCGCGCGATCTTGTTCATTCGCCGGCGTGACCAGCAAGGTCAGCAGGTGGCCCAGGGTGTCCACCGCCAGGTGCACTTTACTCCCGCGCTTGCGCTTGGCCCCATCATAGCCCGCACGCGGGCCGCTTTCTGGGCTGGATTGCAAAGTCCGGCTATCCAGAATCGCCGCCGAGGGCTGCTCGGCACGCCCGGCGGCCAGCCGCAACAGCGCACGCAGGTCGTGCACCATCGCCTCGAAGACCCCGGCCTTCAGCCAGCGGCGCGTCTGGTCATAGACTACGTGCCAGGGCGGCAGGTCGTTCGGCAGCATCCGCCACGACGCTCCCGCGCGCACGATCCAACGCAAGCCGTTGAAGACTTCGCGCAGAGAGTATTCCCGCTGCGGGGCGGCTTCGCTCATCAGGCTCAAGTAGGGGGCGACAAACGCCCATTCGTCATCGCTCACGTCACTCGGATACGGTTTTCGGTTCATGCCTTGAGCTTACCACGCTCAAGACAATAAGTGCATAACACGCTCTAACGGCCTCGAGATGAGCCGCCCGGCCAGC
>DASSFZ010000317.1:0-3135 GCA_035693785.1 Anaerolineae bacterium
CGGACGCCGCCGTTGTCCGTGCGCGCGCCGATCACGACCGGATACTGGCTGTTGCGATCGAAGCGGCCGGCGACGGCCGATTCGTACGTGCCGCTGATGGCGTCCGTCGCCAGGTTGCAGTCCGTCCAACTGTTGCCGCCATCTCCCAACCAGGAATTCAGGCCACCGCCCTCACGGGCGACGACGACGTCCAGGTATCCATCGCGATCGAGGTCGGCGATCGCCAGCGCGCGTGGGGCGCCCGTGCTCTGTGGCGAGGCGATGGCCGTCCAACTCCCGACCGTATCGCGCACGCCGTTGTCACGCCAGGCCAGGGCACCGAAGCCGGCATTGTCGCCGGCCGCCACGTCGAGCAGGCCATCGCGATCGAGATCGGCGATCGTGACCGCCGGCAGGCTGCCGGTCGTCGTCGGCGACGGCGCGGCGGTGAAGCCGCTTGCGCTGCCCAGCCAGGCATACACGCCGAGCGTGCCTTGCGTGGGGAAGCCGCCTGCGATCAGATCGAGCCAACCGTCGTTGCTGATGTCGGCGAGGGCCAACTGCCCGTAGCTGCCGGTGACAGGAATGGGATTGGGCGCGGGCGTCCAACTGTAGCCGGCCTCATTCCAGTGATAAGCGAACAGCCCGCCGCCGCTCGGCCCGGCAACACCCTGCCGGCTCGTGACGAGATCGGGCTTGCCGTCGTTGTTGATGTCGCCGAGCGCGACGCCGCGATACCCCGGCGTGGTCGAAAGCCCGGTCGACGACAGCAGCCAACTGGTGGGCGTGCCGCGCCAGAAATAAATCCCGTTAAGGGTATTGCCCGCGGCGACGTCGAGAAAACCGTCGTCGTCCACGTAGCCCACGGCGACTTCGTTGTAGCCGCCCGTCGTCGTCACGCTCGTCGTCTGGCTGAACGCCAGGCCCATGTTCAAATAGACGCGGACGCCCGTGACGGTGCCGCCGTTCGTGCCGGCGATGACGTCGGGCCGCCCGTCACGGTTGACGTCGCCCAATGCCACGCCGGTGTGTGACCCGGTGATAGGCAGGCCGGTCGTGAACACCGTCCACGTGCCCACGCCATTGCCCAGGTAAGCCTGCACGCCGTTGTTCGAGGCGCCGGTCGCGACGAGGTCCAGCTTGCCATCGGTGTTGAGATCGCCCAGTGCAAGCCGTTCGAAAAATCCGGTCGAAGGCAAGCCGGCGGTCATCCCGCTGCTCGACCACAAGCCTGCCCCGTTACCGGCGTACACGGCCAGACCCTGGCCGCCCACATAGGCGATGGCGAGATCGGGCTTGCCGTCGTTGTTGACGTCGCCGAACGCGACGTCGCGCACCAGGCCGGTCGCCGGTAGACCCGACGACGCCGGTTGCCAATCGATCGTGTTTGCGGCTTGAGAGGTGAGCGTGAGAACGACGAGGAGCGCTGCGGCGCTGAGTGCAGAGGAGAACAGCAGGCGCCAGAGGATCGGCTGCGGCCGGCGTACTATCGACATATTTCCTCCCTGGAATCTGACGAGATGATTGAGATGATCGGCTGAGAGGCGACTCGGAAGATTGGCTCCAAGATAGACGGTGACTGCCTTGCGCTAAGTGTAAGCGGTGAATGTCAGAAGTCAATGGTAAAAAGGGTTGGCGCTGGCTCTGCACGGAGGGGTCTCATCTCCTCTACCGCCCGCTGTTTATCCGCAGGCGTGCCAGGCCCCATCCAAAATGCGGCGGCCCTCTCATCATCAGAGGACCGCCTTGGTTATCCTTCACGCCGCCCATCGCCTCAACCGGGCGGGAAGTGCGGCTGAGTCGGATATATTCTTCTTTTTCGCCCGGATGCCAAAGCCGGGATGCGCCGCTTTCGGCTTAGTGTACTATGGACTGGCTCATTTTACAAGGCGGCTGCTGGCCGATGCGGAGTGGGTGCGGCGGATCGATCCGCGCATCGCCTGGGCGAATGGGCGGCGAGAGGATCGTGCCTGAGCGCCGGCGCTGCCCGAAGTCACGGCGACGATCGGGCGGGTAGGGAAGAGGCGGCCCTGCTAGTAATCGCCAGACTATAGTACAATATAGGCAGGTCGTAGCGCGAGGTGTCCAAATGTCATCTATGATCTCCATACCCGACGATCTAACCAAAAAACTGCGGGCCAAAGCGGACGAGCGGCATGTGCCGCTGGATGCCTTGGTGGTTGATATCTTGACGGATGCCGTCGAGAGCCAGGAGCAAGATTACCCGTCGCTCGAAGAGGTTGTCGCCGAGATCAAGGCGACTCCGCGTGACCCGGCCAACTTTCAGCCGGCAAGTGAGTCGCTGGCCGAGTGGCTGGCTCGTTCGCCGGTCGACCCTTCGTTCAATGCGGAGGTCTGGAATCGTGAATGGGCCGGGGTGGAAGCCATAATGGAGACCCGTGACCGCGCGAAGGACGTGATCGAAGGGCGCGGCTGATCGCGATGGCCGGTTATCTGCTCGACACCAATCACGTGTCGCCTCGCGTCGTCGCAGCGCATCCCTTGCGCCGGCGCGTTTTGAGCAGCCTTCAGGCCGGAGACACCTTCTCGATCTCTGTGCCAACTCTGACCGAACTGCTCTTCGGTATCAGTCTGTTGCCTCGCGCAAAGTCCAACCTCGCGGAGTGGGAGAATCTCAAAACCCGCTTCAACTACTACAGTATCGACCGATCAGACGCCGAGCAGGCTTCCGCACTGCAGATCGCGCTGCGGCGTCGAGGCCGGCAGCTCGCTACGGTCGACGCGCTCATCGCCGCCGTCGCTCTGCGGTATGACCTGATCCTCTTAACGACGGACAGCGACTTCGACGCCATCCCGGATTTGAAACAGGCCAACTGGTTGACTCCCTGAGTGTAGCGTCCGGCCTCGAAATACTATTCCCGCAGTGCTCATCCTGTGCTAGACTATTCTTGCCTCACCCCCTAGCCCCCTCTCCTATCGCCAAACGACGGCGATAGGAGAGGGGGAACGGGAACGGCGGAAGGCTCGACCGGCGAGCAGATAGAGCGACTACTCCCGAAACGCCGATAGGAGGGGGGGAACAGGAGCGGCGGAATGCCCAAAGGGAAACGCGGGAAGGCCCCAGCCCACATCGTCAGCGCCGCTCGCGCGCTGCGGAAGAGCCAAACCCCGGCAGAAAAGAAACTGTGGGCGGCC
>DASSFZ010000318.1:0-23583 GCA_035693785.1 Anaerolineae bacterium
TACGAAATCCTCGAGGAGCTCGGCCACGGCGGCTTTGCCACGGTCCATGAGGCACGCGATTCAGACTGGTCGCTCGCCGAAGCACCCCCCACGCCCTGATTACCAATTACCGCCCACCGATCACTGATCACTGATCACTGGTCACTGATCCCTGGTCACTGGCACTATAGTGACATTCATCCCTGCTCCCGCATGACCTTCTCCAGTTCACAGGCGCGCCTGGTCGAATAATATAAGGGTGACCTTATATTCCAGGCATGCTTCCCCGGATGCAAGAGAACGCCCGCAGCGAAAGCGTCGAGATGTATCTCAAGACCCTGGCCGAGCTGGGACTCGGGCAGGAGCCGGTGCCGATCGCGCGCGTCGCGGAGCGGCTGGGCGTCACGCAGGTCTCGGCGAGCGAGATGATGCAGCGCCTGGGGAAGCAGGAGCTGGTCGCCCACACGCCGTACAAGGGCGTGGCGCTCACGCCGGACGGGCGGCGGCTGGCGCACAATGTGATTCGCCGGCAGCGCCTGTGGGAATGCTTTCTGGCGAATCACCTGAAACTCGATTGGAGCCGCGTCTACGAGCTGGCCTGCGCGCTGGAGCACGCCACGTCGCCCGAAGTAACCGAGTCCCTGGACGCATATCTGGGCCATCCCACAATCTGCCCGCACGGCAATCCCATTCCTGACGAGAAAGGCAAGGTGGAGCCGGTGAGTGGCGTCTCACTCAGCGCGCTCGCTGTTGGCCAGACCGCGCGCATCCTGGCCGTGCACGAGAGCGCGCCTGACGTGCTGGATTACTTGCAGAAACACAGCCTCTTGCCCGGGCAGACGATCAAGGTTGAGGAAGCCGCGCCCTTGCAGGGGCCGCTCACGCTCAGGCTGGGAGACGCCGAGATCGCGCTGGGCTTGAATCTCGCCGCGAGGATTCAGGTCGAGCCGTTGTCAAGCACGATGCCGTTGAGCGAGCTGCGGCCGGGCCAGCGTGCGACGATCGTCCACGTCGGCGGTCACGGCCCGATCCGCCGGCGCTACATGGAGATGGGCATCGTCAAGGGCGAAACGGTGCAGGTCGAGCGCGTCGCCCCGCTGGGCGACCCCGTCGAATACGTCGTCAAGGGATATCACCTGTCGCTGCGCCGCGAAGAGGCCGGCCAGATCACGGTCGAGACCTAAGACTTCGGAAGTCTTTAAGTGGCATCTCGCCGGCGAAACTACTCGGATTTCCGACCACCGTCGCCTGCGAGAACACGCCTTGAGACTTCCGAAGTCTGAGAATAGAGCCACGGCCAAGACTTCGGAAGTCTCAAAGACTTCCGAAGTCTGAGAATCGGTCTGAGGTGAACATGGCGGAAATCACCATCGCGCTCGTCGGCAATCCGAACGCCGGCAAAAGCACCATCTTCAACGCGCTGACCGGCCTGCATCAGCATGTCGGCAACTGGCCGGGCAAGACGGTCGAGAAGAAAGAAGGCGTGTGCCGCCGCGACGGGCTGACAATCCGCGTCGTCGATCTGCCCGGCACGTACAGCCTGACCGCCTACTCGCCGGAGGAAATCATCGCCCGCGATTACATTCTCGACGAGCGACCCGACGCTGTGATCGACGTCGTCGACGCGACGAACCTGGAGCGCAACCTGTACCTGACGGTGCAGGTGCTCGAGCTGGGCGTGCCGGTCATCCTGGCGCTGAACATGCTCGACGGCGTGCGCAAGCAGGGCATCGAGATCGATCTGGATATGCTGTCGCAGTTGCTGGGCGGAATTCCCATCGTGCAGACTGCGGCCAGTCGCGGCGAAGGCATCGACGCGCTGCTCGAAGTGGTGATGCAGGTAGCGGTCACGCAGCCGGCCTGCCCGAAGTGTGCGGGCAAGGAGCAGCACGCGAGCCTGGTTCATTACGCATGATCGCACAATCACTTCCCTCGCAGACGTTCCGGCTCGATTACGGCCGCGACCTCGAAGAAGAAATCGCGCGGCTGATGGTGGCTTTGGAGGAGCAGGGTGGAGCCGTCAGCCCGTATCCGCCGCGCTGGCTGGCTCTGAAGCTGCTGGAGAACGAGCAGGACATCGTCGACCGGGTGCGACGAGCGCCCGGCGGCGAATCGCTCGTGAAGCTGGGCGGCGAGCGCGCGGCGCACCTGCGCGCGATCTACGGCGACGACGTCGACATCGTCGTTGCCGACCGGCGCTACGGTTTCATCAGCGGGCTGGCGCGCCAGGCCGTGCGACGTCCTCCCCTCGACCGGGTCACGCTCACCGATCGGATCGACAACGTCGTCACGCACCGCTGGCTCGGGCTGCCGATCTTCCTGGCCGTCATGTACGTGATGTTCAGGCTGGTGATCGACGTGGCGGCCCCCTACCTCGACTGGGTCGACGGCGTGATCAACGGGCCGCTGGCGAGCCGGCTCACGTCGCTCCTCACGCTCCTCGCCGCGCCTGACTGGCTGCATTCGCTGGTGATCGGCGGCGTGGTCGCCGGCGTCGGCGGTGTGCTCGTCTTCGTGCCCGGCCTGATTGCGCTGTACTTCTTCCTGGCGCTGCTGGAGAACTCGGGTTACCTGGCCCGCGCGGCGTTCGTGATGGATCGCTTCATGCGCGTGATCGGGCTGCACGGCAAGTCGTTCATCCCGATGATTCTCGGCTTCGGCTGCGCCGTCCCGGCCATCTACGCGACGCGCACGCTCCCCAGCCGGCGCGATCGAATCCTCACCGGGCTGCTCGTGCCGCTCATGTCGTGCTCGGCGCGCCTGCCCGTGTACGTCGTGTTCGGACTGGCGTTCTTCGGCCGCGATGCCGGGACGGTCATCTGGCTGCTGTACGCGATCGGCATCCTCATCGCGGTGTTGGCGGGAATGATCTTCACGCGCACGCTCCTGAAGCCGGACACGAACTCCGCCTTCGTGCTCGAGCTGCCGCCTTATCGCCTGCCCACGCTCAGGGGCCTGCTCATTCACATGTGGCAGCACACGCGCGAATTCCTCAGGCGGGCAGGCACGCTCATCTTCGCCGCGTCGGTCGTCTTGTGGGTCCTCCTCAATTTGCCGTGGGGCGTCGAAGATCAACGCGATTCGCTGTTTGGCCGGGTCAGCTCGATCGCCGCGCCGCTCTTCGAGCCGCTCGGTTTCGGGACGTGGGAATCGGCCGGCGCGCTCGCCACCGGGTTCATCGCCAAAGAGGTCGTCGTCAGCACGACCAGCCAGATTTATCTCGGTGCAACAGAAGGAGCCACAGAGACCGCCACGACGACTTTCGGCGAAGACCTGCGCGACATCGTGGTTGGCTTCGGCGTGGCGACGGTCGACGCCGGCAAGACGCTGCTCAGCCTGATTCCGGGCGTCGATCTCGCCGGCGGGGGTGAGCCGGCAGATGAAGACACAGCGCTCAGCGCCGTCTTGCGCGGGGTGTTTACGCCACTGGCTGCATTCGCCTTCCTGGTATTCGTGCTGCTGTACGTGCCATGTGTGGCGACGCTGAGCGCCGTCCGTCAGGAGTTCGGCGGAAGGTGGGCGATCGTGTCAGCCGTGTATCAGACGTCCATCGCGTGGATTGCGGCGTTCGTCGTGTACCAGGGTGGGCGGTTGTTAGGGCTGAGGTAATTGGAGATTGGAGATTGGAGGTTGGAGGTTGGAGTTAGAGTGAGGAGTTAGAGTGAGGAGTTGGAGTTTGAAGTTTGGAGTTTGGAGTTTGGAGTTTGGAAGATGACGCTGACGCAATTGGTCGCTTTGCTGGAAAAGAGTCACGGCAGATTCAGCCTGGATGAGCTTAGCCGCGCACTGGAGGTGCCACCCGGCGCGCTGGCCGGCATGATCGAGACGCTCGTGCGCAAAGGTGTTCTCCTCGAGATCGGGCCGGACGGCGGCTGGTGCGCGGCGTGCGGGCTGAGGAACGAGTGCAATCTGTTGGCCGTGCACGGGGCGCGCTACGTCGTCGTGCCTCGCGGCAAGGCCAGTTGACATATTGTCTCTTTTGTGTTAATATATGAGCGTATGTTCATACATTCATACGATCAGGCCGCCCATGCCGAGACGAAAGCTCGCTTCTGACAACAAGGTGCCGTTCATCGACCCCGAAGAAGCGCGAGCCGCGCAGGTCGATCTCGTAAATGGCGCGACGGCGACGCATCTGGCGCGCACCTTCCAGGCGCTCGCCGATCCGACGCGCGTGCGCATCATTTCGGCGCTGTCGCACACCGAGCTGTGCGTGTACGACCTGGCGACGCTGCTGGACATCACGCACAGCGCCGTGTCGCACCAACTGCGCATCTTGCGCGACCTGCGGCTGGTGAAATCCCGCCGCGCAGGCCGCCTGGTGTATTACGCGCTCGACGACGAGCATATTCACGACCTGTTTCATCGGGGATTGGAGCACGTGGAGCATGGCTGATATAGCAAAGCCTGCCCTGAGCGAAGGCGAAGGGACGTATTCGATTGACGGGATGGACTGCGCCGACTGCGCGCTCAAAATCGAGAAGGGCGTCCGCCAATTGCCCGGCGCGCGGGACGTGCGCGTCGACTTCGCCACGGCCAAACTGCACGTGGCTGGCGACGTTTCAGGCGATTCGGTGCGCAAGCGCGTCGAAGCGCTCGGCTACCACATCGCCGAGTCACGCGGCTCACTCGTCCACGCTCCACGCCTCACGCTCCACGCGCCACTCGGCTTCGGACAATATCTTCTCGGCCGGCTCGAAACCCGGCTGGCGTTGATGGGAGGCGGTGTCGTCTTGCTGGCGTTCCTGCTCGGCTCGACGCGGATCATCGGCGAGACCGTTCAGGATGCGCTGTACGTCGCCGCCCTGGCGCTGGCGGGGTACCCGATCGCCCGCAGTGGCCTCGGCAGCCTGATCGTCAATCGCGACTTCAATATCAACCTGCTGATGACCATTGCGGCAGTCGGCGCGGTCGTCATCGGCGAGACGACCGAAGCGGCGACGATGATCTTTCTGTTCGCCATCGCCGAGGCGCTCGAGGGCTACACGACCGACCGCGCGCGCGACAGCCTGCGCCAACTGATGGAGCTTGCGCCGGCGCAGGCGATCCGGCTGAGCCCTGCCCTGAGCGAAGTCGAAGGGGCAGGCCGCGAAGAGAGCGTGTCCGTCGACGCGCTGCGGGTGAATGACGTGATTCTCGTCAAGCCCGGCGAGCGCATCCCGATGGACGGCGTCATCACCGCCGGCTCGAGCGACGTCAACCAGGCGCCGATCACCGGCGAGAGCCTGCCGGTGCGGAAGGACATCGGCGAGGAGGTATTCGCGGGGACGGTCAACGGCGGCGGCGCGCTCGAGGTGCGCGTCACGCATCTTGTGCAGGACAATACCCTGAGCCGCATCATCCGGCTCGTCGAAGAAGCGCAGAGCGTGCGCGCGCCGAGCCAGCGCTTCATCGATCAGTTTGCGCGCGTGTACACGCCGGCGATGGTTACGCTCGCCGTGTTGGTTGCCCTGCTCCCGCCGCTCTTGTTCCAAGTGCCCTTCCTCGACACGCCTGACGGGCACGGCTGGCTGTACCGCGCGCTGGCGCTGCTCGTGATCGCATGTCCGTGCGCGCTCGTCATCAGCGCGCCGGTCACGATGATCAGCGCCATAACGGCCGCGGCGCGGCGCGGTGTGCTCGTCAAAGGCGGCGCACACCTGGAAGCGCTCGGCCAGGTGAGGGTCTTCGCATTCGACAAGACCGGCACACTCACGCGCGGCGCGCCGGTCGTCACCGGCTACCGGTCGGTGGATTGCGAGACGGGCGGCGAGTGCGCGCTGTGCGACGACGTGCTCGCGCTGGCCTCTGCGCTGGAACGCCGCAGTGCGCATCCCATCGCCCACTCGGTGGTCGCCGCCGCCGAGCAGCGCGGCCTGGCCGGCGTATACGCGCCGGCCGAGGGCGTCGCGATGCAGGCCGGGTTGGGCGTGCAGGGCCGCGTCAACGGCAAGCTGGCGACGCTCGGCAACCATCACTTATTCGACGCCGACCATCCGCACAACGACCAGCTCTGCGAGTGGGTGGAGTCCGCCGAGGCGAATGGGCAAACGACGATGCTGCTGTGCGACGGCGATCGCGTGCGAGGCTACATCGCCGTCGCCGACGAACTGCGAGAGGACAGCCGGCACGCGATCGCCGATCTGCGCGCGCTGGGTCTGGAGACGGTCATGCTGACCGGCGACAATGCGATTGTCGCGCAGGCCGTCGGCTACAGCGTCGGCGTCGACGACGTGCGCGCCGGCCTGATGCCGGAAGACAAGTTAGAAGCGATCAACGAGATGGAAGCACGGCGTGGAGGCGTGGCGATGGTCGGCGATGGCGTCAACGACACACCGGCGCTGGCGGCTGCGATGGTCGGCGTGGCGATGGGGGGCGCGGGCAGCGCGCAGGCGCTCGAAACCGCCGACGTGGCGCTGATGGCCGACAGCCTTCACGAGCTGCCCTTCGCCGTGCGCCTCTCGCGGTTCACGCGCAGGCTGATCGCCGAGAACGTGACGATCAGCATCGGCGTGAAACTCGCCTTCATGCTGTTGGCGCTGGCCGGGCTGGCTTCGCTATGGATGGCCGTCCTGGCGGACATGGGAGTATCACTGCTGGTCACGCTCAACGGTATGCGGCCGCTCACCTTCGAGCGCGCGCCGCGATCAGGGGACTCATGACGGATGTCATGGACATTGAGAGGCCACCATCCGTGCGCGGAGCGTCCGTGAAAGACGAAATCGTCGTCGTCTCAGGCCTGCCTCGTTCCGGCACGTCGATGATGATGAGTATACTGGAAGCGGGCGGCATTCCGCCTCTGACCGACAGCATCCGGGCCGCGGACGAGGACAATCCCCGGGGCTATTACGAGTTCGAGCGTGTCAAGAAGCTCAGAGAGGGCGATGTCGCCTGGCTGCCGGAGGCGCGGGGCAAGGCGGTCAAAGTGATCACTGCGCTCCTGACCTTCCTGCCCGCCGCGTACAACTATCGCGTCATCTTCATGCGCCGCGCCATGCCGGAAGTGCTCGCCTCGCAGCGCCAGATGCTCGCTCGCAGAGGCCAGGACTCCGGCAAATCCGGCGACGAGGAAATCGCCAGGCTGTTCGGGAAGCACTTGCGGCAAATCGACGCCTGGCTGGCGGCGCAGCCGAACGTCGAGCGAATCGACGTCGACTACAACGCGCTGCTCGACGACCCTCTGCCTCACCTGGAGGCGATCAACCGATTCCTGGGCGGCGCGGTGGAAGTCGAAAAGATGGTTCGCGTCGTCGATCGCAGCCTGCGCCGGCAGCGAGCGTGAGAGATTCTCTTCAAAACGTTTGCCTGAGCGCTTCGATGGCTGCCTGATGCAGCGTCCCCTGGCTGGCAATCACCCCACGGTTGTCGTTCATCTTGTAGTCCGAGGCAAAGTCGAGTGGCCGCCCGTGCATATCGGTGACGCGGCCTCCCGCCTCTTCGACGATGAGCGCGCCTGCGGCGTGATCCCAGATCTTTTCACGGTAGTTCGGGCTCTTGGTCGACGGCAGCCGCAGATACAGGGCGGCGTCTCCTCGCGCGACCGCGCCGTATTTGACCTGGCTGTCCATGCGCAGCGGCGGTTCGGTGATGCCGGCTGCCTGGGCGACGGCTCGCTGCAGCGCGGCGTTGCCATGATCGGCTTCCACGCTTTCGACGAAACGCAGCCGTGATCGATCCGGCGCGTGTGTCACGTGAATCGGCGCGAACGCAGCGGCGCCGAGGGGCGCCATCGCCGCTCCCTCGCCGCGCACGGCGACGAACACGACGCCCGTCCGGTCGGATGGGCTAGTCATGTCCAGCGGCAAGGCAGGACAGCCCAGCACGCCCACCTGGACCTGGCCGTTCTCGATCAGAGCCAGCGCGATCGCATATTGATCGTTGCGCAGGAAGCCCTTTGTGCCGTCGATCGGATCGAGCGCCCAGAAACGAGCGCCGACTTTGCCGTTGCCTGCGTCGATCCAGCGGCACACACTCTCCGCCGTCGCGTCGGGCCGGAAGCGCCGCATGTAGCGCACGACCTGCGCCAGCGTTGACGCGTTCTCCGGTTTTTGCAGGTCTGCCGAATCCTCTTCGCCCACAATGGGATCTTGTGGGAAGCCGGCCCGGACGTGATGGCACATCAACGCCTGCGATCCAAAGTCGGCGATGGTGACCGGGCTTTTGTCGTCCTTCGCCAGCGATCCCACGCCGACGATTTCTGCCCGCACGGCGCTGCATAGCTGTGAAGCCAGCGTCACCGCTTCGACGGCGATTTGCTTTTCGCGCTCGTAGGCCATGTGTATGATACTTTCTATTCCCAGGGATTTTCCATCGTCTGTATGAGCACCGGCCTGCCGATCTTGACGTTGGGGCGGCGGGTTACCAGCCACACGACGAGATCGGCGATGTCTTCCGGGTACAGGCATTTCGCGTGGTTCAGCCCACGTGTGTTCTCGGTCATTTCGGTGACGACCATGCCGGGGCAGACGGTGTTGACGCGGATGTTGTACTCCTGATTCTCGCGCTGAATAAGCTCGGACAGGGCGTTCAGCGCATGCTTCGCAACCGCGTATGCGCCGTCGCCCGCATAGTATTCGAGTCCCGACTCGGAACTGATGTTGACGATGTCGCCTCGGCGCTGCTCGCGCATGATCGGCAGCACCGCGCGCGCGGCGAGGAACGGGCCGCGCAGATTGATCGCCATCACGCGGTCCCAATCCTCGACGTCGTGCTGATGAATGAAGTCGCCACCACCGACGCCGGCGCTGTTGATCAGGATGTCGACCGTTCCGTAGTTGTCGATGGCGGACTTCACGAGTCGCTGCACGTCGGCGGTTGAGGACACGTCGGCTTGCACGGCGAGCGCCTCGCCGCCAGCCTGCTTGACGGAGCGGACCGTGCGTTCCAGGGGCTCGGCTCGTCTGCCGCTGACGACGACCTTCACTCCCTCTCGTGCCAGTGCAACCGCGATTCCTTGACCGATACCAGTACCACCGCCAGTGACGATGGCGATCCTTTTATCAAGTCCGTTCATCGAAGGCTGTCTCACTTTCTTTTAGAATGCGCTCTGCTTGTTGCCTGAGGATCGGCAGATCGATCTGCTTTCCTATCTTCGTGTCCTCCTCGAAGGCGGATGTTATGACGCTACTTCAGTTTGCCGAGGAACTCCTTCACCGCTGCGTTAAATGCATCCGGGTTCTCAATGTTCGACAGGTGCGCCGCGTCGGGGATGATGACCAGCTTGCTGCCGGCAATCGCCCGCGCCATCGCTTCGCTCTCGGCGGCGGGGATGAGCGTGTCCGCGCTGCCGGTGATAACCAGCGTCGGAACGTTGATGGACTTGATCCACTCGCTCCGGTCGAGGCGGGCTGCCATGCCGCGTAATGCGGCGGCGACGCCGCCCGGCCGCTGTCGCGCCATCATCTCGTACACGTATGTGCGCAGGGTGGGACGATGGTCGAGCGTCGCCTGGGCGAGCATTTTCGGCAGCATTGCTTCGGCGACAGACGGCACACCGTCGTCATAGGCTTGCCTGGCGCTCGAATAACGCGCTTCGCGCGCCTGGTCGCTGTCGGCGGCAGCCCGCGTGTTCGCGAGGATAAGCCCTTTCACGGCGCCCGGGTACCTGGCGAGGAACGCCAGCGCGACGTAGCCGCCCATGGACAGGCCGCACATCACGGCCTGTGTCAGGCTCAGCGCGTCGAGGAGCGCCTTAAGATCGGCGGCATAGTCGTCCATCGACATCGTCTCGGGCGCGTCGCCTGACTGGCCGAAGCCGCGCAAGTCGGGGGCGATGACGCGCGCCACGCTCTGCAGCCCCTCGATCTGTGATCGCCACACCGATCGGTCGAGCGGAAAGCCGTGGATCATCAGCAAGGGGATACCGTTGCCGACGTCGTCGTATTCGAAGGAAATGCCGTGAGACGTGAATCGCATACGGTTCTCCATACTGGTTGATGATAGAAGTTTAAACTCTCGGCGACGATCTGGCAAGGCTCTTCAGATGTGACGCCTGGCCCAATCGTCGCCGATGGCGCGGTTGATCGCGACGTCGCGCAGGAAGCGCGCGCGCAGCGCGCCGTCTCCGATCGTGTTCGCTTGAGACAGCATCAGCTCGCGCGCCTGGCGCAGGAAATGCATGGCCGATTGTGCCTCCGAATCACCCAGGACTTCGTAGTGCGCCCACAGGATCATCTGGGGCACCGGCACGCCGGCGAACCCATGCGACTGAAGCAGCGTGACAGCCTGCTCGGACGTGGCGGCGGCCTGGTCGCGCTGGCCGGTGTGCAGATAGCTGCGCGCCAAGAGCGCATGGGACCACATCGCGCAGTAGGCGTACATCTGGCCGCTGCGTTCCAGCGCCTGCATATGCTCGAGCGACGTGTACGCGTCAGACCATGCGCCGGCGGCCTGCGAGATGCGCGCGTGCTCGAGCAACGCGTGCCATCGAAGATCAGGCGCGTCGACTTCGAGCGCCGGTGCGAGAGCCTGCTCGACCGTCGAGCGGGCATCGGATGGTTCCGTTTCGCGCAGCACGGCGGTCTGTGCGACGATGACCCAGGCTGCCTGCTCGGCTGACTGGATCTCGTCGGCCTTCTGGCGCGCCTGCTCAAACACGGTGCGCGCCTGGGCATAGTCGCCCAGCCTTGTCCAGCTCATGCCCAGCCCGATCAGCCCTTGCGTTTCCAGATCGGCATCGCCTGAGTGACGCGCCAGCTCGATGGCTTTCTCAAAGTGGCCGACGGCGTGGAACGGGTGCGACAGGCCATCACGATAAAGCAGCCCGAGATCGAAGTACGAGCGAGCCAGTCCGGCAGGCTCGCCGGCGCGCCGGCGCAGCTCGTGCGCGCGCTGAAACGCGTCGGCGACCGTCTCAAATCGACCGGTGCGCCAGTTCAGGTGTGCCAGCTTGGCCAACGCGGCCGCCTCGCCGGCGCGGTCGGCCTGGGTTCGCAGTAAGGATACCTCTTCTTCGAGCAAGGGGCGGGCCAACTCGTATTGCCGGCTATCTAGGTATTGGCGCGCCAGCGCGATGATCGCCTTCGCCAGCCGTGTCCCGTCGCCTGCGCGGCGAGCGATTCCCAGCATGTCCTGCAGGTCAGATTCGGCCCGATCAGGCTGCCCGATGGCTGTCCACAATGGGTAGCGCTCCGCCAAAATGTCGAAACGGGCATTGAGAAACTGAACGTGTAGTGTGGCGTCGGAGGCCAGGATGGCCGAGTCGAGCAGGGCCAGCGCCTCCTGGTAGCGCTCAAGCGCGGCGGCAGCCTTGTCGCTGCGCTTGGCGTGGTCACCGGCCTCCTTGATCCGGCGGATCGCCGCCTCGCGGTCGTCGCCGGCTGTGGCTGCTGGCGGGGCGCTAAGTCTGGCCCCGCAGTGGCCGCAGAACGAGAATCCCTCGGGGCTTTCGAATCCGCATTCGAGGCATTTCACAGACATATTGGTGCGCAATTATATCAGCATTGGTATGGGCTGCCGAAAACCGGCTTCCTGGATAGGTCGAATGCGGAGGCGCTTTCGGTACTTATGGTATAATCCGCGCCGAACGCCGCAAACCTCGCAAGGAGTACAGCTTGTTCAACCCCATTAACTGGCTGTTGGGGCTATTTTCCCTGGATATTGGCATCGACCTGGGCACGGCGAACACCCTGGTCAACGTCCGTGGCAAGGGCATCATCATCAACGAGCCGTCCTGGGTGGCGATCGACAAGCGCAGCAAGAAGCCTCTGGCGATCGGCGCGGAGGCCAAGGAGATGGTCGGCCGCACTCCAGGCAACATCATCGCCATCCGCCCATTGCGCGATGGCGTGATCAGCGATTTCGAAGTGACCGAGGCCATGCTGGATTACTTCATCAAGAAGGCGCATGCGTCGATGTTCCTCCCCGTCCCCCGGCCGCGTGTGGTCGTCGGCATCCCGTCCGGCGTCACGGAGGTAGAGCGACGCGCCGTGTACGATGCGTGCGTCAATGCGGGCGCCCGCGAGGCTTACTCGATCGAGGAGCCGGTGGCGGCAGCCATCGGCGTCGGCCTGCCGATCATGGAGGCGACTGGCAGCATGATCGTCGACATCGGCGGAGGCACGACCGAGGTGGCGGTCTTCTCGCTCGGAGGCATCATCCTCAGTCGAAGCATCCGTGTGGCCGGCGATGAGATGGACGAAGACATCGTCCAGTACATGCGCCAGAAGTACAACCTGCTGATCGGCGAGCGTATGGCCGAACGGGTGAAGATCAGCATCGGGTCGGCCTATCCTCTGCCGGAAGAGAAAGTGATGACGGTGCGTGGACGGAGCGTGGTGACCGGTCTGCCCGAGGCCGTCGACGTGTCTTCGATCGAGATCCGCGAGGCTCTGGCTGTCTCGTCGCAAACCATCGTGGACACGTTGAAGACGACCATCGACGAGACGCCACCTGAGGTGATCGCCGACCTTATGGAGACCGGCATCGCGCTGGCGGGCGGCGGCGCGCTCCTTCAAGGTATCGCGCAGCGCCTGACCGAGGAAGTGAAAATCCGGGTGTGGGTAGCGCCGGATCCACTGACCGCCGTGGCCGTCGGCTGCGGCAAGCTGCTCGAAAATGTGGACACCCTGCAGTCGGTCATCGACAGTGTGGAGCGCAGCCGCCGCAAGACCTCGCGCGTGCCCATCTCTGTTTGATCTGCTGCGCCTCACGCCGGGTAGGGATAAATCTATATGAACCGCGGTCGTTCGCGCGTATGGCTGTTCCCGGTGCTCAGCCTGGTGACGATCGCGCTCCTCCTGCTGCACGAGTCGGGCTTCATCCGGCCGCTGGAAGATGCGGCGCAGGTCGTCATTGCTCCGCTGCAGCGCGCGTTGTCGGGCTTCTTCGATGGAATCGGTGACACGATCGGCGCGTTCCGCGACCTGCGCGAGCTGCGGGAGCGAAACGAGGAATTGCAGCGCCTGAACGACGCGCTGATCACCGAGAACGTTCGCCTCAAAGAGATCGAGGCGGAGAATGCCACGCTCCGCGACTTGGTGAACTTCAAGCAAGAGAACCCGACGTACGCGACACAGGCTGCCGCCGTCATCGGCCGCGATCCCAGCCTGTATCGGCAGTTCATCACCATCAACGCCGGCCGCCGCGAAGGGCTGGAGCCAGGCATGCCGGTTGTCACAGCAGGGTCGACGCTGGTCGGTCGTGTGGCCGAGGTAGGGCTGCGCTCTTCCAAAGTGCAATTGCTGGCCGACAGCACGAGCGCGGTCAACGTTCGCATCCAAAGCTCGCGTGTAACGGGCCTGGCCGAGGGACAACCCGATGCGGAGCTGAGCATGACGCAGATTCCGCTCGACGCGACGGTGAACGTGGGCGACATTGTCTTGACGAGTGGTCTGGGGGGCAATCTGCCGCGCGGCCTGATCGTAGGCCAGGTGACGGATGTATCTCGCCGTGACATCGACCTGTTTCAATCGGCCCGCCTGCGACCGGCTGCCGACCTCAACCGGCTCGAGCTGGTACTCGTGATCACGGATTTCGAGCCACTGCCGGTCGAGCCCGAAATCGAAGAGCCGACGCCCACGCCCGGCCCGACCCCGTAGCCATGAACCCTTATGTCGCCATCCCTTTTCTTGTCGTCGTGGCGCTGGTACAATCGACATTGTCCCCGCGCTTGCAGATTGGAGCCGTCTGGCCGGATTTTATGCTCCTGGTCGTCGTGTCATGGGCGTTGCTCGGCCGCCTGACTGAGGCGCTCGTCTGGTCCCTGGCCGGCGGCATCGTCGTCGATCTGACGTCCGGCGGCCCGTTCGGCGGCACGGGGTTCGCCCTGATGGTGGCGACGCTGGCGGCGGCTGTCACGGCCGAAGGCGTGTTTCGCGGCCGGGCCGTCCTACCGATCGTGACGGCCCTGGTAGCGACGCTGGCGTTTCACGGCGCGTATCTATTGGCGCTGCTGCTGGTAGGCCAGGCGGTAGACGGCCTGGATGTGCTCCTGCGCGTCGCGCTTCCCGCGACAGTGTACAACGCAGCGTTGAGCCTGCCGGTGTACGGGCTTATGGCGGCCATCGATCGGCGCATCAAGCCAAAGCCGCTGCGGTGGTAGTCTGTCGGTCAAATAGTCGTTTGGTCACGTAGTCGGGTAGTCGTTTCGTATGCAGCCGGTCTCTAAGCCCCAATCGAATCCGCGCGTCGCCGTGTTATACGGCATGGTTGCGCTGCTGATGGCGATGTTCGTGGCGCGCCTGTGGCAGATGCAGGTGATCGAGGCCGGCCGCTATGAGACGCTCGCCGACAGCAACCGCTTCCGGACGATCGCAATCGACGCGCCGCGCGGCATCATTTACGATCGCGTGGGCGCCCTGCTGGCTCGCAACATGCCAGCGTACGATGTGACGATCGTGCCAGCGCAACTGCCCGACGGGGAAGAGAACGAGATGGCCGTGTATCGGCGACTGAGCGAGTTGCTCGGCATGCCGATCAGCAGCCGGACGGCGTCGCTGCCGTTGCGGGCCGCCGGCGGGCGCGGCATCAAGGACATCGTCGACGAGGCGCGGGGTATCGCGCCGTACCGTCCGGTGACCGTTCGCAGCAACGTGCCGCGTGACGTGGCGCTTCAGATCGCGGAGGAAAACCTGAGGCTGCCCGGCGTGAAGACCGTGATCGTCTCCTCTCGCGAATATCCCGCCGGCTTGCTCGCCTCGCACGTCGTGGGCTACACGAGCCGTATCTCGATCGATCTGGTCGATCGACTCGAAGAGAGCATGATCGAAATGCTGTCGGACGTGAGCCAGGATTCGGTGACGGCGTTTTATCGGAACGTGCAAGCTGCCAAGAACTACAACCCGGATACCGATCGCGTCGGGCTGACGGGCGTCGAGGCGACGCACGAAGATTGGCTGAGCGGCACAAAGGGCGAGCGCAGTATCGAGGAGGATGTCGCAGGGCGCGAGATTCGCACGGTCGGGACGCCTATCGACCCGGCGCCGGGACACAACCTCTATCTTACGATCGACCGCGAGCTGCAACTGGTCGCGCTGGAAGCGCTGCAGCAGCAGATCGACCAGATCAATACCTACGCGGGTACACTGCGCACCAAGCGCGGTGCCGTTGTCGCGATGGATCCACGGAACGGCCAGGTGCTGGCGCTCGTCAGCCTTCCGGCCTACGACAATAACCTTTTCGCGCGCGGCATCACCTTCGAGGAGTACGAGGCGCTCCTGAACGAGCCATTCTTGCCGATATTCAACCACGCCATCGGCGACCAGGTGCAGCCCGGCTCAGTGTTTAAGATCATCCCGGCGGCGTCGGCGCTGCAGGAGGAGATTATCACACGGCGCTGGACGTGGTACGACTCCGGCTCGATCGTGGTTCCCAACAAGTACTTCCCGAACGATCCGCGCCAGGCCCAGACGTTCTACGGCTGGTATCGGCAGGGCTTTGGCAATACGAATATTGTGGACGCACTGGCCAACTCTGTGAACACGTTCTTCTACGTGACCGTCGGCGGGTTGGACGTGCCGGGTTATTCCAAGGTCAAGGGCTTCGAAGATCTCAATTCTTTCTTAGATTACGTGCGCGCGTTCGGTTTGGGCCGACTAACCGGTATCGATCTGCCCGGCGAAGCGCCGGGCCACGTTCCAGATAGTCAGTGGAAGCGCCTGACGTACGGCGAGAACTGGTCGCTGGGCGACACGTACAACTTGTCGATCGGTGAAGGCTTCCTAACCGCGACGCCGATCCAGATGCTCAATGCGACAGCAGCCGTAGCGAACGGCGGCACGCTGTACAAACCGGAAGTGGTGCTGCGTATCACCGACGCCGACGGTAACGAGGTGGAATCCTTCCGGCCGCACATCCTCCACACGCTTCCGATCAGCCCGGATAACCTGGCGATCGTGCGTGAAGGTATGCAGGCTGCCGTTCAGTGGGGTACGGCGCAGAACGCGCAGGTCGCCGGTCTGAATGTCGCCGGTAAGACCGGCACGGCCGAGTTCTGCGACGATCTGGCGCAACGGCTAGGCTTCTGCGCGGCGGGCTTGCCTAAGCCCACACACGCGTGGTTTACCGCTTATGCGCCGGCTGACGATCCACAGATCGCGCTCGTCGTGTATATCTACAACGGCGGCGAGGGATCGCAAGTGGCGGCGCCGGTGGCGCAGAAGATTCTCCAGTTCTGGCACGATCGCCAGGCGTCGGGCGGCAGCGCGACCAATGACCCATGACGCGGGCCTGCCCTGAGCGAAGGCGAAGGGACGAGGCGACTCTCGTCGAAAACGCCCGAGCGCGTCGCTCGTCGGTGATCCCCGGCCTGGCGGTCGCGGCAGCGGCCGGCGCGCTGCTTGGGCTGTTCCTGGCCCGATTCTGGTACGAGCTTGACCCCATTGGTTTCTCCGCGCTCGGCGAGTGGCCCGGGACGATCGGGCTTGCGCTTGCTGCCTCGGCCTTCCTCACCGCCCAGTGGTGGTTTCTGTTACGGCATCTGCTAGGGCCGAATGAGGCCCTTCCCGTCCATCTGCCGTTCGCGCTGCTCCTGGTATACGTGTTCTGGCCTGAGGTCGATTCGCGCCTGGCCGCGATTCTGCTCCTCGCTTCGGTGGGATTAGCGCTGGCCCTGGTTGTGACAGGCCTGCTCACCACTCCTTCGCCGTACCCCGCGCCCTTTCGCCTCCGCCCGCTGGCGATTCACCGGCTTGCGCCTCTCGTCTTGATGCTGGTCGTCTTCGCGATGTACGCGCTTACGCTCGGCACGCACGTCGGCGAAGCAGACACCTTCGAGTTTCAGGTCGTCGCGCCGGCGCTCGGCATTGCGCATCCCACCGGATACCCGTTGTACGTGATTCTGGGCAAGCTCTTCAGCCTGCTGCCATTCGGGTCGATGGCATTCCGTGTCAACCTGACATCGGCGGTGATGGCGACTCTTGCGGCGGTCGTCGTGTACGCCGTAACTGCGAGGCTGGGCGGGCGGCGCCTGGTTGCGTTCACAGCCGCGCTGGCCTTCGCTTCGACGGTCGTGATGTGGAGCCAATCGATCGTCGCCGAGGTGTATGCGCTCAACGCGCTGATTGCAGGAGTGCTGCTGGCCTTGCTGATCGACCTACTGTCGGATCGGACCTCGGCAGACGCTCATTACATCGTCGGCCCGCTATTTCTGCTGATGGGTCTTGGCATTTCCCACCATCTCACGACGATTCTCCTGCTGCCGGCTGCGGGGCTGGCGATATGGATAGCGCGCCCGCGGCTGCCCGTCCGGGTGAGTCTGCTGGCGCTCGCGCTTCTGCTGCTCGGGTTGTCTGTGTGGCTGTATATCCCGCTGCGCTGGCCGGCGCTGCACAGCGGCGTACCGATGACGTTCGAGCAGTTCGTCGACTACATCACCGGCGCGCAGTTCGGCGGCGCGCTTGCCCTTGACGCGTGGCGCGATCCGACGCGCTGGTCGATCGTGGGCCGCCAGTTGCTGGAGGCGTACGGACCCGTCGGGATGGCGCTGGCGGCCGCAGGCATCGCCGGCCTGATCGCCGGAGAGCGGCGGCTCGCGCTCATCACAGGCGTCGTCTTTGCGGCGTATGTCTTCTACGGGGTCGTGTACATGGTGCCGGATGTGTCCGTGTTTCTCATTCCGGCGTATTTGATCCTGGCCGTTTGGATCGGAGTCGGGGTCGCCACGCTCGTCAGGCTCATCGCCAGCGCGGCGCACTACGCGTCGCTCGAGAAGCTGTCTTATCCGGCCGCGCTGTCGCTTTTTGTCCTGATGCCGGTTTTTCTGCTGGCAAGCAACCTTCCCCGGGTCAGCCAACGCGGCGCGGGTGCGCCTGCCGAGGAATGGGGGCGTTATGTCCTCGGCCTGCCGATCCCCGGCGGCGCGGCGATCCTCGCCGACAGCGAGAAAATTGCGCCGCTCTATTACCTGCAAGCGAACGAGAATGTGCGGCCCGATCTAGACATCCTGGTGCTCGGCACGGAACAAGAGTATCGCCGGCAGCTTGATGTGCGGCTGGCGCAGGGACAGCCCGTGTACCTGGCGCGCTTCCTACCGGACCTCCCGTACCGCATGCGCTCGCTCGGGCCGCTCGCAGAGGTGTCGAATATTGTTGAGGCGCACCCGCCGGATGAGGCGCAGCCCGATGGCACAACGTTCGGCGACTCCATCGAGCTGGCTGCCCATGCGATCGACGGCGGCGCGGAGCCAGCTTCCGGAGACCCTTCGACTACGCTCAGGGCAGGCCCTTCGGCTTCCCCTTCCCCTTCCTCTTCCTCTTCGCGGCGCTCAGAGTCAGGGTCAGGGTCAGGGTCAGGGCTTCGGCCCAGAGCCTGCCCTGAGTGCAGCGAAGGGGCAAGCGTGGCGCGTGTGACGCTGTACTGGCGCGCGCTGACCGACGCGCGGCCCAACTATCACGTTCGCCTGCGGCTGGTCGACGACGACGGGCGCGTGTGGTGGGAAGATTCGGGCGCGCATCCTGTGAACGGCTACTATCCGACCGGCGCGTGGCAACAGGGCGAGGTCGTCGCGGATTACCACGAGGTTGAGCTTGACCCGGATGTCCCGCCGGGCGAGTATGCCCTGCAGGCCGGCTTGTTCCCGCCCTTCGACGACGAAGGCTTGACGGCCGGCGGCGATGCCTGGCACACGGTCGCATCCCTGATCATCCCGCCGCGCTCTGCGCCGCCGCTCGAGCAAACGTTGCGCCAGGTCTTCGGCGGCCGGATCGCCATATTGGGCGTCACGCCGATCGGCATCGTTCCGAAGTCGAGCGACGGGCAGGCGCGGCTGAACTGGTCGCGCATTGCGGAGGTGGGAGATGGGGGGATCAGGGTATCGTTGTCGCTCGTCGATGCGGCAGGGCATGTCGTCTGGTCGAATGTGTTCGAGCCTTACGATGGCGCGTTTCCCGTCGCCGAGTGGCCTTCGGGAAATCTTCAGACTGTGCTCGGCTTTCACACCCCGGATCAGGAAGGCGCTTATTCGCTGCGGCTCGCCTTCCTCGACGAGACAGGCGCGCCGCTCCCGGCCAGGTGCGGCTGGCTTGAGCCGGCGACGAGCGGCTGCCCGATCGGGAGCGTACAGGTCGAGGGCGAAGCCATTAGCGATGCGATCAACTTCGACTATCAGGTGCTGCTGACGGAGTGGCTGGTCGACCGCGCCGAGATGCGGCCAGGCGAGACGATCGACGTCCAGCTCACCTGGCGCGGGTTGAAGGAGTGGGAGGATGATTACACGGTCACAGTGCAACTGATTGGCCCGGATGGGCGATTGCACGGCCAGGTCGATGCGTGGCCCGTGCAGGGCACGCTGCCCACGTCGACCTGGAAGGCCGGGCAAACCATCGCCGATCCATACGTTGTGACTTTGCGGCCCGATGCGCCGAGCGGCCGTTATCGCGTCGAGGTCGGCTGGTACCTGCTGAAGACGCTGCGGCGTTTGCCTATACTCGATGCCAATGGCCGGCCAACCGACGACAGGTTTGTCGTCGGCGAGTTCGTCGTCCCATAAGTGCCGTGTAGATGGTATAATTCTGCGCGTGACTGCTTCAGGAACCCGTTTTCGGAATGAAAACGGGTTCCTGAACGAAATGACATTGTTCGCTTATAATGCTCTCGATCTTCGTCCACACCGCATAGCAACGGCATGAAAGTCAGGATTCATACCACCGCCGCCGCGTTCGACGTTTTGGCTCCCGAGTGGAATACGCTACTGCACGGCAGCGCGGCCGACACGCCGTTCCTGACGCACGAGTGGCAGACTGCCTATTGGCGGGCGCTGGGTGAAGAGGCGTTGAAAATCATCGAAGTGCGGGATGCCGGCGGCGCGCTGGCTGGCCTGGCCCCTCTCTTCCTGGCGGAGGCCGAGAGCAAGCGATCTGTGCGCCTGGTTGGCGGCGTCGATCCTTCGGATTACCTCGACTTCATCCTGGCGTTTGAGCGTGAGGCAGAACTCGGTTCAGCCATTCTCGATGCACTCGCGGCGGAGGAGGATTGGGACCGCATTGACTTGTACAACGTGCCGGAAGCCTCGCCGACGCGGGCGTGGCTGGCGCAGGCGGCTGCAACCCGAGGCTGGACGTACACGGACGAGCGCCAGGTGCCCAGCCCTATTCTCTGGTTGCCCGATTCGTTCGACGAGTATGTGGCCCGGCTAGACAAGCGCGATCGGCACGAGCTGCGCCGCAAACTGCGGCGCGCCGACGCGATGGAGGGCCTGCGCTGGTACGTCGTCGACGGCGAGTACGCCAGCGAGCTGGAGCCGGAGGTCGACGCGTTCCTCGACCTGATGGCGCGCAGCCACCCCGACAAGGCCGGCTTCATGACGCCGAAGATGCGCGGTTTCTTCTACGAGGCCGTGCGCGCGGCGCATCGCGGCCGGTGGCTGCAGTTGGCTTTCCTCGAAGTGGAGGGCCGTAAAGCGGCGACTTACCTGAGCTTCGACTACGGCGACCGCCTGATGATCTATAACTCTGGCTACGATCCAGACACGTCGGGCGGCTTCAGCCCGGGCATCATCCTGATTGCGCGGCTCATCGCGCAAGCTATCCAGGGAGGCAAGCGCGCCGTCGATTTCATGCGTGGCGACGAGGAGTACAAATACCGTCTCGGCGCGAAAGACACCTGGGTTCATCACCTGAGCGTGGAAAGAAGGATGAGGGATGAAGGATGAAATTCAGAATGGTGAATTTAGAATGATGAATGCGGAATGGGGAAACCAGGATTGGCGATACGCGACAGGCGATAGGCGATACGCGATAAGCGATACGCAGCAGACGATACGCAAAGGATTGTCTATGGCGATCCATCGTGTAGCGATGTTGAGCGTGCACACCTGCCCGCTGGCGACGCTGGGGGGCAAGGAGACCGGCGGCATGAACGTGTACGTGCGCGATCTGGCCCGCGAGTTCTCGCGGCGCGGGATCATGGTCGACGTGTTCACCCGGTCACAGAACCCGCACCTGCCGCACGTCATGCACAAGCTGGGCGCGCGGGGGCGCGTCGTCCACGTGCCGGCCGGGCCGGAAGAGCCGTGTGACAAGGACAAAGTGTTCGACTACCTGCCCCAGTTCACCGCGGGCGTGCTGGATTTCGCGCGCACGGAGGGCATCGAATACGACGTGATACACAGCCACTACTGGCTGTCCGGTTGGGTCGCGCGGGAGCTGCGCGCTGCCTGGGGCAAACCCATCGTCCACATGTTTCACACGCTGGGGCTGATGAAAAACCGGGTCGCAGGCAGCGCGTCGGAAATGGAGACCGGCCGCCGCATCGACGTGGAGACGGAGATCGTCGGCTTTGCCGATCGGTTGATTGCGGCCACGCCAGCCGAGAAATGCCAGTTGGAATGGCTGTACAACACCGATCCGGACTGCATCGCCGTGATCCCGCCCGGCGTCGATACGAACCATTTTTTCCCGATACCGCAGTTGGCGGCACGCGACCACATTGGCGCGCCCCCCGACGACTGGATTATCTTGTTCGTCGGCCGGATCGAGCGGCTGAAAGGGATCGACACGCTGATACAGGCGATCGCGCTCCTGGCGCACGAATGCCCTCCCTGGGTGCAGCACATGTGCGTAGCGATTGTGGGCGGCGATCCGACGACGAACGGAAACGCCGAAATGGAGCGCCTGAAGGCGATGTGCGGGGAGCTTGGCCTGAGCGACCTGGTCGCTTTCCTGGGCGCACGTGATCAGGATCAACTGCGATACTACTACAACGCCGCCAGTTTCGTCGTGATGCCCTCGCGCTACGAATCTTTCGGGATGGTAGCGCTGGAGGCGATGGCGTGTGGGCGGCCAGTGATCGCGTCGGAGGTCGGCGGGCTGGCGCATCTCGTGCGCCACGGTGAGACGGGTTTTCACGTGCCGGAAGACGATCCGGTGGCTTTGGCATCGACCATCGCCCGCCTGCTGCAGGATGAGGCGTTGCGCGAGCGCCTCGGCCGCCAGGCCGCCGCGTACGCCCACAAGTACGCCTGGCCGCACGTGGCGGATCGGCTGCTCGCCGTGTTCGAGCCCGAGCGGAGTATGCCGTGGCCTGCGTTCGTGCCGGTCAAATGTGCCTGATTGCACAAGTCAAGTCGATTCTTGAGGACCGGCGCCTGCTGACCACGAGTCACTTTTCTCAGTGTCTCAGCGTTCAGTGATGACTGTCACGGCAGGGATCGGCCATTCGTCACTGTAGCGCGCCTTCCTGTCACGGTAAGCTTAAGTCGTGTAACTCTGCCGTGCAGAGCCAATCGAGGAGGCAGCCATGAAAGTGACGATTGATCGCAACATCTGCACCGCTGCGCTGAACGCCTGTGAGCACTGCTTCAGCTTCTTCGCGCAGAACCCGATGGGCGTCGATCGCTATTGCATCATCGAGCAGATCGACGACGGGTCGGATGAACTGACCTTGACGATTCGCAGCGACAATACGGAGCGGACCATCGTATTGGACGATGCCCGGCGCGAGCTGGTTGTCACGGAAGGCTGGTCGTCGCTGGTCGATTTCATCCCCGATTTCTATCGCGTGTAAGACTCACGTAAGCCGATCAAGCCGGGACTGCGCCACTAGCCGAACGCTGATTCGCCTCTGGGAATTATCCACATCTGCTCATTGTCCGCGAGGACGCGGGCCTTGAGCGACTTGTGTGCAATCACCAGATTCGCCTCGCTTGACGGGTTCGCAGGCTCCTGGCATAATGTCGCTCATGATAAGTATAGTCAGGCGAAGCATCTCTGCTGGCGATGTGCAGCAGGCCGCGCCTGCCGGTGCGGCAGCGGACGGTCTGTCGATGATTGCGTGATGCGTTGTTGACCTGTTGCGCGGACTGCCCCCGGCGTTCTTCCTCGCCGGGGGCTTTTTGTTGCGCGGCTGCCCGCGATACACCCTATGCGATAAGCGATACGCGATAAGCGAAAAGCAGGAGGGCGATCATGGGAACGTGGCTAGCCGGCTGGGGATTGGGCATGTCGGTTGCAGCGCCGATCGGGCCGGTGAATGTCGCGACGATTCAATTGGGGCTTGGGCAGGGATTTGCGCCGGCCTGCGCGTTCGGGCTGGGCGCGGCGACGATCGACGCGCTGTATTGCTTTGCCGTCTACCTCGGCGTCGCGCCGCTGCTCGTCGCGGCGCCGTGGCTGCGCGTCGTGCTATACGCCGTGGGCGCGCTCATGCTCGCCCGCATGGGCTGGGGCGCGCTGCACCGCCGGATCGCGCTCGCATCGGACGCCGGGCGCCGGCCCGGCACTGCCTGGCGATCCTATCTCGCCGGGGTGAGCCTGACGGCGGTCAATCCCGCGACGATTCTGTCCTGGCTGGCCATCGGCGGCGCCGCACTGTCGGCGATTCCATCCGGTGAGGGATTGGCGCTGGTGGTCGGCATTTTCTCGGGCAGCGCATGCTGGTTCGCCCTACTATCGGCGGGCGCGAGCGCAGGCAGGCGGCTGGCCAACGAGCGCATCTTGAAAGGCGTATCCGTCGTGTGCGGGCTGGCGCTGCTCGGATTTGCAGCGGTGTTCACCTGGGGCGCGCTGACGGAGAGCCTGACGTTGTTTAGCAACTGAGTCTCGGTAGATCCAGATTTGGAAGCAGAGCAGGAGTGGCGCAAAGCACGCATTCCTTTACGATGTGCTCTGATCGCGGTACAATTCGCCGCGCTTGAGGATCACGTGAATCGACTTCGATGGGCGATTGTGATCATCGCCGTGGCGCTGCTAG
>DASSFZ010000319.1:0-5253 GCA_035693785.1 Anaerolineae bacterium
TGCCATCACGTGGAGCATCATGCTGCCGCTGGTGGCCTCGGCGCAGGGCTGGCTGCAAGCGCCCGTCCCGTTCGCCCTTCACTACCTGGCCGCCTTCGGGCCGATGCTGGCCGCGCTTATCATGACCTGGGCCACCGGCGGGGCTGCCGGCCTGAAAGAGCTGTGGGGGCGGGTCACGAAATGGCGCGTTGGGCTGACCGGCGCAGCCTTCGCGATCTTGTCGCCCGTGGTGCTGTTTGTGCTGGCAGCCATCGTAGTTCGGGCGTTGGGCGGTGAATGGCCCGACCTCCAGCGCCTTGGAGAAGTCAACTACCTCCCGAATCTGGGAATCGGCGCCCTGGTTTTGTGGCTGGCGACCTACGGCTTCGGCGAAGAGATCGGCTGGCGCGGTTTTGCCTTGCCCAGGCTGCAGAAGAGCCGCAGCGCGCTGTCGGCCACGCTGATCCTCGGCGTGATGTGGATCGTGTGGCACATGCCGGCCTTCTTCTACCTGGATACTTACGTGGCGCTGGGCCTCGCCGCCTTCCCCCTGTTCGCGTTGGGAGTCATGACGGGCGCGATCGTGTTGACCTGGCTGTACAACACGACCGGGGGAAGCGTCCTCATGGTCGCCGTGTGGCATGGCGTGTTCGATTTCCTCTCCGCATCGAAGGCCAACGACGGCACCATCGCCGCGCTCATGAGTGCGGCGATCATGGTCTGGGCGGTCGTGATTGTCATCGTGTTCAAGCCGGCCAATCTCGCCCGGCATGAGAAGCATACGCTGTGAGGCCAGGAGGTCAACATGCCAGGCGCGATCGGCAACTTCTTCATGAAGGCGATCATCAGTTCGCCTTTGCATCCCCTGCTGGGGGCGAACTTCGCCGTCGTCACCGTCGAGGGGCGCAAGACGGGTAGGCTGTATTCCACACCCGTCAATGCCGTGAAAGACGGCGACATCTTCACCGTTGTGAGTCTGAGGAGCAGGAGCTGGTGGCGCAACCTCAGAGGTGGGCGGCCAGCCAGACTGCGGGCGTCGGGCAAGCAGTATTCTGTTCGCGGCGAAGTGCTCGAGAGTCACGGCGAAGTCGTCGACGGCCTGGCGCACTTCCTTCAGCGGCATCCTGGCTATGCAAAGTACTACGGCGTGCGCCTGGCCTCCGATGGCCGGCCGATGCAGGATGATCTCGAGCGAGTGGCGGACGAACGCGTCCTCATTCGGCTCAGCTCGGCGGTGCCGCAGTGAATCCGGTTTATGAGATCCGCGTCAAAGGCCACCTTGACCCTCGTTGGTCGGAGTGGTTCCAGGGCTTGACGGTGACCCGCACGGCGTCCGGCGAAACGATCCTGTCCGGCTCGATCGTCGACCAGGCGGCGCTGCACGGCTTGCTTGCGAAGATCCGCGATCTGAATCTGACTTTGATCTCAGTGACTCGCGCTGAAGCCGAACAGGCGAATGAATAGGTTGTCCATCGCGTCCGCCTGTCCCCTTCAGAGGATTACGCTCATCACGGTGAGAAATATCCAGTGTCGAAAGTCGTACATGGGATGCGACTTTCGTCAGATGGCAAGCGCGGTGTGTCCATCTATACTGTTTCTAGCACAAGCCAGCTCGGCAGGAATGCCTGCCCATTGATGAATCCCAAAGGAGACATTCAAGATGAACGGATCCACACCCGTCGTTATCGACACGCGCGGCTTGAGCAAGACCTATAACGGGACACAGGCGCTGCAGTCGCTCGATTTGAAGGTCCACAAGAACTCGATCTTCGGCTTCCTCGGGCCGAACGGCGCGGGCAAGACCACGACGATCAAGCTGCTGCTCGGACTGGCGCGTCCGACGAGCGGCGGCGGCACGGTCTTCGGTCACGACATCGCTCGCGAGAGCGGGTCGATCCGCCAGCGCGTCGGCTACCTGGCGCAAGACCCGCGCTTCTACGAGCACATGACTGCCCGCGAGACGCTGCGCTTCACGGCGCGCTTCTTCTACCGCGGGCCGAAGGCCGCCATCGAAGCTCGCATCCAGAACACCCTGGAACTCGTCGGGCTGGAGGACAAAGCCGACCGCCCGATCAAGGGCTTCTCCGGCGGCGAGCGCCAGCGGCTGGGAATCGCCCAGGCGCAAGTCAACTATCCCGACCTGTTGATCCTCGACGAGCCGGCCGCCTCGCTCGATCCGCAGGGCCGGCGCGACGTGCTCGAAGTGATGGAGCGCCTGCGCAAATACACCACCATCTTCTACTCGACGCATATCCTCGCCGACGTGCAGCGTGTGAGCGACACGGTCGCCATTTTGAACAGAGGGCGGCTGGTGGCGCAGGCGCCCATCGAGCAACTCCTGGCCGGCAGCGAAGGCACGGCGTACACCGTCGTCGTCAAGGGAGATGGCGAGCGGGCGCGCGAGCACGTGGCCAGCCAAACGTGGGTCAAGTCGGTCAGCGTCGCGCCAGGCAACGACCTGACGGCGTGGAACGTCAGTGTGAATGATGAGCAGGTCGCCGAGAGACAACTGCTGCGACTGGTTCTGTCCGACGAGAGCCTCGTCGTGACCGAGTTCGGGCGCAAGAAGTACGAACTGGAAGAGATCTTCCTCAACATCGTCGAAGGGAGCAACCATGGCCGCCACTAGCGCACTGCAACCCGTCCGCGAGAAAGGCTGGCGAAGCGGCTTCGCCAACCTGTTGAGCAAAGAAAACGGCGCGTGGTGGCGCACGCGCCGCTGGCTGGTTCAGACGATCATCTGGGTGGCCATCTTGAATGGCATCCTCGCCACGATCCTGTTCGCGGAGGGGGTGGCCGATCCTCCTTCCGAGGGCGCGTCGTTATTCATGATCTTGAGCCTGGCCGTGCTGCCCATGGGCGTGATCATCATCGCGCAGGAGGCCATCATCGACGAGAAGCGGTCGGGCACGGCGGCGTGGGTGCTCTCCAAGCCCGTGTCGCGCGCAGCCTTCATCCTGTCGAAGCTGATTGCGCACGGGCTGGGCCTGCTCGTCACCGGCGTGGTCATTCCGGGCACGATTGCCTTCATCCTGCTCTCGGCGGCGGGTGGCTCGATCGCCCCCGGCGATTTCGTCGCCGCGCTGGGCATCGCGTTCCTGAACGTGCTGTTTTACCTCACGCTCACACTCATGCTCGGCACGCTCTTCGACGGGCGCGGAGCGGTCATCGGAATACCGATGGCTTTCCTGTTCAGCTACCAGATCTTCGTCGGCCTTGCGCCGTGGCTGGCCGACATCACGCCGTGGGGCTTCCTCGTCGGGGCGGGAAGCCCCGTTACACCGATCGCACAGGTGGCGCTCGGCCAAGGAGCCTTGCCCCTGGCGCCGATCCTCGCCACCGCGCTGTGGTGCGTGCTGTTCATGTCCGTCGCACTGTGGCGCTTTGCGCGCGAAGAGTTCTGACGCGCTTCGTCGAGCAGGTGCCGGCTGGAATGGACACGACGCTTCCGCTTCGCGAGAACGCCGAAGAAGCGCTGCGCCTGCAGAATGCCCGGCTGGCCGCGCTGCACCAGGTGGCGTTAGGGCTTACGTCGACACTGGACTTGCGCGAAGTCTTGCAGCGTGTGGTCGTAATGGCGCAGACGTTGTCGGCCTCCGCACACGCGCACATCTTCCTGTACGATTCCGAGCGCGATGAGCTGAACTTGGCTGCGAGCCACTGGTCGGCTGATCAGCGCAGTGTGCCGCTGCAGCCGCGCCGCACGGGCGTCACCCATTCGGTCGCGCGCAGCGGCACGCCGGAATTCATCGAAAACCTGTCGAATCATCCGGCCTACGCGCACGCGCCGCCCGATGCGCGACCCGGCGCACTCGCCTGTCTGCCGCTGGTGAAAGCCGATCACATCCTCGGCACGCTCAACCTCGGCTATTGGGAGCCCCATCGCTTCGACGCCGACACGCGCGGTTTTCTCGATCTCATGGCGCGGCAGGCAGCCATCGCCATCGAGACCGCGCGGCTGCATGCCGACGCGATCGAAAAAGCGCGTTTGGAACGCGAACTGCAAGTGGCGCGTGGGCTGCAGACGAGTCTGATCCCGCGCGAAACACCGCGCGTCGCCGGCTGGGATTTCGCCGCCTTGTGGCAGCCGGCCCACGTGGTGAGTGGCGACTTCTACGACTTCGTGCCGGTGCATGACGTGCCGGGGCTGGGCATCATCATTGCCGACGTCTCAGACAAGGGCATGCCCGCCGCTCTGTACATGGCGTTGGCGCGCAGCACGATCCGCGCCAGCATCACCAGCGCGTGCTGTCCTGCCGATTGTGTCACTCACGCCAATCGCGTGCTGTGCGCGGACACGGAGAACGGCATGTTTGTCACGATGTGTTACGCGCAACTCAATCCGGCGACAGGCGAACTCGTGTACGTCAACGCGGGACACAATCCGCCCTTGCTGTATCGTCAAGACCGCCGGCAACTAACCGAGCTCGCGCGCACAGACATGGTGCTGGGCGTCGACGACACGCACTGTTATGAGCAACGCACCCTGCAGCTCGATCCGGGCGATTTCGTCGTGTTCTACACGGACGGCGTCACCGAGGCTGCCAATGTCACGGAGCAGGAATTTGGCAAGGAGCACCTGCGGCAAGTCGTTCTCTCCGCACGCGGCGCATCGGCGGTGGACATCATCGCCGCACTGCGACGAGCCGTCGACGAATTCATCGGTTCCATGCCGCCCTTCGACGACGTGACCGCCGTCGTGGTCAAACGCCTGTAATGGCGTCGGCCTTATCGCCGGTGTCATTCGAGACAAGACGGGCAGCGTGCGGCCCGACCATCCTGCACGGCCTGCTCAAATTCCTTTAGCAGGCATAGGCATCGGTGGCACGGGTCGAGCCTCAGTCATGACCAGGAGAGAAAGATGACAACTCAAATGAACGCGATTGAAGTCCAAAACCTGCACAGGTCCCGCGGCGAGGTCAAGGCCGTGCAGGGCGTCACTTTCAGCGTCAGTCAGGGCGAGATCTTCAGCCTGCTCGGCCCCAACGGCGCCGGAAAGACGACAACCATCCTGGTGCTTTCCTGTCTGCTTCGCCCTGACGAGGGCGATGCGCTGGTAATGGGCCATTCCGTCCGCCGCGATCCGATGGGCGTCAAGTCTGTGCTGGGCGTTGTGCCGCAGGACCTCGCGCTATACGAAGACCTCTCGGCGCGCGAGAACCTCACGTTCTGGGGCAAGATGTACGGCCTGCGCGGCGCGGCCCTCAAGCGGCGCGTGGACGAGGTGCTGGAGATCATCGGCCTGAGCGATCGCGCCAAAGGGCGCGTCGGAAA
>DASSFZ010000320.1:0-7528 GCA_035693785.1 Anaerolineae bacterium
CCCGGCGCTCGGCGGAGACGAGGCAGGCGGCCACTTCGCAGCGCGATGCGGTGATCCTGGACATGTTAGCCGATGGCTGGAAAATACCGACGATCATTCAACTGACCTTTGACGACTTACCCGAATTGAGGAAGTACCTGAGGAATGGACTGGGACACTATTTGCAATCCGAACGCCCTGAAACCGATTCGCCAAACCTGTTCGTCTCGAAATCCGGCCGGCCTCTGACACTCGCAAACACCTACAAAGTGATGCAGCACAAGAAGTGAAATTTGTCCCGGATCGGCGTAAAGAGACAAAATTGCATCTTGACAAACCCAGAATCGAGCGTATAATATCAGCGGCTAAGCAACAAAATGAGTGTGACGCCATGTTAGGAATATCGACATCCGACAGTCGTAGACACATCCTGCTCGAATCAGCGCCGTGGCAGTTCGCCTCCGGTACGGATTCGGTTGGCTATGCGCCTGTTGAGGGAGGGGGAAGCTAGGCTTCCGGTGTTTACGCTCAGCAGGCGCGAAGGATAGCTACGACCTTCGCGCTTTTTATTTCTGTAAGCCAGCCCGGCGCGGAGGCGCGTAACCTTCGCGCCGGGTTGTTTTGTGGGGATGTGTTGCCTGGATTGCATAATCGGGAGTGCGGCGCTCTTGTAAAGCGATGGTCGTGGTTCAAGTCCACGTCCAGGCTCTGAAGGAAACGCGCGTTTCCTGGCGGTGCCGGCTTGCACGTTCGGCGCGCGGCGTGCGAGCCGGCAGCGGATGGGATTGGTGGATTAGAGATTGGAGATTGGAGATTGTTCGGGCCTGTGGGGAGGAGTCGGGCTCCTCGCTACCTTTGCACGGTAGAGAAGCGGGTTCGAAACCCGCCGGGTCCACTGTGCGGAATGGATCTTCGATGGTCGCCGCTCGAACGCGGCCGCGTACCCGGTGAAGAGCCGGGAGAACATGCACGTGGCGCGGGGAACGCCTGGTCTTCGCAGGTAGCGGCGGGAGAAGTCGGCCCCATCCGCACTGAACTCAGAAGACCTAACAGGTCTCAAAGACCTGTTAGGTCTGGATAAGAGGGTCGGGAAGATGGTGGCCAATCGGCATCTCTCCAAAAGATGCAACCCAGGTTCGAGTCCTGGCCGACCTGCCTGCCCTCGTGGCTCGATCGGACGAGCGGCTGTCTTCTAAACAGCAGGCTGCGGGTTCGAGTCCCGCCGGGGGCGTGGGGCCTGATCGTATGGTGACCGATGCCGAAGAGGTCGAGGCGCGGCGTTGTGGCCGCCGTGGAAGCGAGTTCGAGTCTCGCCGGTCACCCCTGCGGTGGAGACGTCGGCATAGTGGGAGTGCCACCCCGTCTCGAAAACGGGCGCCCGACGAGGGCTGCGCGTTCGACTCGCGCCGTCTCCTCCTCGTCTGATGGCCACGGGTGTTGGCGCAAGACGACCCCTCACCGGCTGTGCAACCGGTGAGGGGTGCATCGGGAAGTGGCGCAGTTGGCAGCGTACTGCACTTGGACTGCAGAGGTCGCGGGTTCAAATCCCGCCTTCCCGACTGCCCTCGCGGTGCGATAGGACGCACGCCGCGCTTCGAACGCGGAGACAGCCGGTTCAAATCCGACCGAGGGTTCTGCATTGATCCGTCGCCCAACCGGTAGGGCACTCGACTGTTAATCGAGGCGCGGTGCGGGTTCGAATCCCGCCGGATCAGCCTGCGGGTGACTCGTCTGGTGACGAGGCCGGCCTCATAAGCCGATGAGGCGGGTTCGATTCCCGTACCCGCTATCTGTGCCAGCCTGGCGCAAATGGCAGACGCACCGCGCTCAGACCGCGGTTCATCTCGGTTCGAGTCCGAGGGCTGGTACTGGGCGACAGGATGTGAATCTGAAAGTTGGGAGTTCGAGTCTCCCCGAGGCGGTCGCTGCCGCTCTGGCCTAGCCGGTAGGGCTCCGGTCTGAAGCGCCGGGAAGGGGTCGGTTCGAGTCCGACGGGCGGCACTGTGTGGGCCTGGTGCTCTCCGGTAGAGGGCGCTGCTCTTATAAGGCAGTCAGAGAGGGTTCGACTCCCTGCAGGCCTATAAGGATTTGACATGGTCAACGTATTGCTGCTGAACGCCAGTTACGAGCCGCTGCACATCATCGGCCTCCCGCGCGCGGTGAACTTGCTGCTGGTGGGCAAGGCGGAGATGGTCGAGGCGGCGCCCGGGCGCGAGGTGCGTTCGCCGAGCCGCCGCCAGCCGATGCCCAGCGTCCTGCGCCTGCGATACTACGTCAACGTCCCGCAGCGCGGCGCTGCCTGGTCGCGGCGCGGCGTGCTGATCCGCGATCGCTACACCTGCCGATACTGCGGCCGGAAGCTGCAAGCGCGCCAGGCGACGATCGATCACGTCATCCCGCAGTGGAAGTGCCGGCGGCAGGGCATCCCGGCGAATACCTGGGGCAACACGGTGGCGAGCTGCTGGCGCTGCCAGCAGCGCAAGGCAGGCCGATCGATGCACGAAGCGGGCATGCGCTTTCACAACCCAGGCTTCGAGCCGAAGACGCCGCGCACGATCTACCTGGTGATGACTTCGGACATCCGGCCGGAGTGGCGGCAGTATATCCGCCTGTAGACAGATGACAACACCCCCACCCTGCTCACTCGGGCGGGGGGTGCGGGATGCGGTCCTTACTTGGGCCGCGCGGGCCGCTTGAAGAGATGCCTCAATCGGCCTGTCCGGCCCAAAAGGTCACGGTACCTGTGCAGATCCGGATGATCCGGATTGGCATCCGCCCACATATCCAGCCAGGACTGAGCGGCTTCTCGATTGCCTTCTGCAAGCAACAGCTCGATTTGCGCGCCGCAGAACGACGCATATTCGCTGAAGTGCCAGCGCTTCTTCGTCCATAATGGCTCAAGGAGCGCTCTGGCTTCCGCAAGCTGCCCATTCTGTACGTGCAACCTGGCAAGACCCGTGCGGGCGAATAGATAGTCGGGATACTGCTCGTGAACTTGCCGAAGCAGGGCTTGAGATTCGACCGCGCGCCCCTGCCGATCGTACGCTGCAGCCAGGTTGTTGAGAAGGTCGGGCTGGTCCGGCTGGATCTCCAACGCCTGCTTGAGCAGGCGCTCAGCCTCGATAAAATCGCTGTCGCGCAGCGCCTGCATAGCGTCGAGGGCCCATTGCTCGACTGGCGGCTGGTGCTGTGTGAGCGGCTCGCCATGTATCTCGAAGCCCAATAGCAATAACTCGCGCCACTCGCCATCCTGCCACAAGCGTGCCGGCCCGGGGGGCAACAATCCGGCAGTGGCGGCGGCCTGCGCCGCCTGGAAGCGCATCTCATCCGGCCCGCGTGGGCTGAGTGCGAAGTCGCGCAGCACGGCCAGCATTTCGGGCGTTTCAGCCATCAGCGCCAGCCGCAGCGCGAAGCCGCGCGCGTCCGGGTCACCTCGATCGAGCAGGACAGGCGCCAATCCGTTCATCTCCGGATGCTTGCGCAGGTAGCGCCGTGCGGCATGCGTGACCGCGTCGTCGTCGGCCCGGCGGGATGCCGGCTCGATGTGAACGATGAGGTCCTGGATGGCCTGCGGTGTGATCCAGTTGCCTGCTCCGAAAGCCCACGGCGCATGCCGCTCGCGGGCGGGTTTGCGCAGGTCGTCCAGGTTGTCGCGCGCCAGCTCCAAATCTGGAGATAGCTTCAGCGCGCGTTTCCAGTATTCGCGTGCATCCTCTTCGCGCGTCAGACGCAAAGCGGCGACGGCGGCCAGGTGATAGAGCGTTGCGGCATCGGGCGATTGGAGCGCGCCGGCCTGCTCGGCATGATGGAAGACATCCAGTACACCCTGGTCGTCGCCGAGGACGGTGAGCGCTTCCATCTTCTTGAGCCACACGTCCGCCGCTTGGGCCGCGCTAGCCTTGAGGCGTTCGGCCGACTGCCTGGCTTCGTCCGGATGGCCGCTCAGGCACAGGTAACGCGTGAGGTTAGACAGGGCGTGGACGTTGTCCGGTTCGAAGGCGAGCACGCGCTGCGTCGTGGAGATCGCTCGATCGATCTTGCCTTCGGCATAGTATGCCTGGCTCATGTTGTTCAGCGCGGGCGCGAAATCGGGGCGGCGACGCAGCAGGTCTTCGGCAGCCTGGCGGGCTTCTCGATACCTGCCCTGCGCCAGGCAGGACCGCACCGTGTCATGCATCGTCAGCAACTCAAGCCCTGCTTCGCCGGGCATGTCCAATTCATCTTGCTCTGCGCGCAAAAACGACTCTAGATCGGGTGCCATCTTGCGCACTTCATCGGCGTGCGCGTGATCGGGCCAGCGTTTGAGAAAATGGTGGAATGTTCGCAGGGCCAGCGCCGGAAACAGGTTGGCCGCGTATGCCCCGGCGAGGGCAAGCGTGAGGTCGGGATCGTTGGGCACAAGCTTGCTCAGGCGTTCGGCGACGGACATGTAACCAATCATGTCTTCGACGTCGTGATAGACGTTCATCAGTTGGGTCAACACTTCTGGCCGATTGGGGTAACGCCGGTCAGCCGATTCGAGGACGTCGATCGCCTCGTCGAGCCGTCCTCGCTGCATAAGCGAATCCGCTTCCTCCAGCGCGTCGACGAGCTTCGCAGAGAGAGGACGGGGTGTCGAAGGGCCGGGCTTCTTGCCCGATCGAGGCTTCTTTTTGGACATAGGCTTGTGAGGGACCGCGATCTATTCTACCGGCAATCGGCTCAGAGATCAAACGGAAATTGTGCAACATGTGCTCGCAAAAGTTGTCATCAACCGTAGGGCGCGTTTCCATACGCGCCGCAAATTGGCGGCTATGGAAAGCCGCACTACGTCCGGCCTGGCATGTTTTGCGTGCACACTGTGCAACCTAGATGATGCCGCCTGCTTTCAACTGGGCGATTTCCTCGGCGCTGAAGCCCCACTCGGCCAGCACCTCGCCGGTATGCTCGCCGGGGAGCGACGGAGGCGACGGCGTGTCCGGTGGGGTGCGGCTGAAGCGCGGCGCGGGCGCGGGTTGCTGCACACCGCCGACCTCGACAAAAGCCTGGCGGGCCTGATTGTGTGGATGCTGCGGCGCTTCGTCCAGGTCGAGCACCGGCGCGAAACAGGCGTCCGTTCCTTCTAGCAGCATGCGCCACTCCTCGCGAGTCTTTGAGCGGAACAGCGCCGCCATCTTCTCCTTCAGTGCCGGCCAACGACGCTTATCCATCTGGACGGAGAATTCCGGATCGTGAATGCCGCACTTCTCAAGCAGCAGCGCGTAGAACTGCGGCTCGAGCGCGCCGATCGCAACCCACTTGCCGTCCGCGCATTCGTAAGTGTCGTAGAAATGAGCGCCGCTGTCCAACACGTTTGTCCCGCGCGCGTCGTTCCACACGTGCATGGCTTTCAGGCCGTGGATCAGCGCCGTCAGGAGGGCCGAGCCCTCGGTGATCGCCGCGTCCGCAACCTGCCCTTGCCCCGATGTGCGAGCTTCCAGCAGAGCACAGAGGATGCCGAAGGCCAGGAACATCCCGCCGCCGCCGAAATCGCCGATCATCGCCGGCGGCGCGACCGGTCTGTCGCCGCTCCGGCCGATGAGAGACAGCGCGCCCGATAGCGCGATGTAGTTGATGTCGTGGCCGGCCGCGTGGGACAGCGGGCCGTGCTGTCCCCAGCCGGTCATGCGGCCGTAGACCAGCCGACGATTGCGCGCCAGACACACATCCGGCCCCAGACCGAGCCGTTCCATGACGCCGGGGCGAAAGCCTTCGATCAGCGCGTCGGCCCGCTCCACCAATCGCAGCGCCGTGTCGACTCCCCCCGACCGCTTGAGATCAATCCCGACAGATCGTCGCCCCCGGTTCAATACGTCGAGCCGGGGATCGAAGAAGCCCAGGTTGGCAGTGGCGGCTGATCCCTTGCGATCGATGCGCACGACTTCGGCGCCCATGTCGGCGAGCAGCATGGCGCAGAAGGGAACGGGGCCGATGCCGGCGAACTCGACGATTTTGATGCCTTGAAGAGGTCCCATAGCGCATATTCTAATCGAAATTCCATCTTGACACGCCCTCCTTTCCATGCTAACCTGTTTACGCACATTATTGTATGCACAAATGTGAGCAACGCGTCGTTCCTGGAAGGGTAACCCTCCCGACACATGGTCAGACGCTTCACGCCGCCATCCTCCGGCACGAGCCACACCGCCTCCGGCGACCAGGTCGATCTGCTGGTCGACGTCGCGCGCGCCTACTACGAGCAGAACCACAACCAGGACAAGATCGCCAAGAGCTTGGGCATCTCGCGCTCCCAGGTGTCGCGCTACCTGTCGCGGGCGCGCGAGATGAACATCGTGCAGGTGCGCATCGTCGCTCCCGGCGAGCGCGCTTCGAGCCTGGAGCGCGCGCTCAAGCGCCGTTTTCCGTCGCTCAAGGATGCGATCGTCGCGTCGGCGTTCAATTCCCAGCCCGATCCATTGCGCAAGACGATTGGGCGCGCTTGCGCGGAGTATCTTGAGCGGAAAGTCCGTCCCGGCTTGCGGCTGTGCATCGGGTCGGGCCGCACGCTCCACGAGGTCATCCACTGGATCCACCCCCGGCGCGTGCTCGACATGTCGATCGTGCAGGCGATGGGCAGCGTCGGCCACGAGGCGATGAACATCGACTTCGGCGAGCTGGCGCGCGCGGCCGGCCACGCCTTCGGCGCGCGCGTGTATTACCTGAACGCACCTGCGATCCTCGGATCGGGAAGCGCCAAGGCGCTCGCGGCGGCCAACCCGTCGATCCGCGAATCGCTGCAGCTTGCCCGGTCGGCGGACGTGTACGTCGTCGGCGTCGGGTCTATCGAGAGCGATCTGATCTTCACGCGCGGTGGCTTGATCCGGTCCGGAGAACTCGATCAGCTCACTCGCGCCGGCGCGGTTGGCGACGTGTGCGGGCGCTTCTTCGATCGGCGCGGGCGCGAGGTGGTCAGCCCGTTCGACGATCGGGTCGTCGGCATTCGGCTGGACGATCTGCGCGGCGGCGGCTTCACGATCGGCGTCGCCGGCGGAGCGGACAAGGTCGCACCGCTGCTCGGCGCGCTGCGCGGCGGCCTGTTCAAGGCGCTCGTGACCGACGAGCACACCGCGCGCAGCCTGCTCGATCTCGAGCAGAGCGCGTGAGGCGAAGGAGGTGAGCAGGCCAATCTCAAACTTCAAAATCCAAACTTCAAAACTCAAAGTCCGTTCTGTCGATTCGAGTCGGATGCCCGCGGGGCTACGGGCTTTGAGCTTGTCCTTTCGTATCCACCCGATACTCGTAAAAGGAGGAGTTGACATGAAGAAGACGCTAGCATTGCTGTTGGTCGTCACGATCGTGCTGTCGGCGTGCGGCCAGGCCACTGCGTCGCCCACTCCGCTGCCGGTGCCGACGCAGCCGCCCGCCACCGTGTCGCCGCCGACGGTAGCGCCGACCGAAGCGCCGACCGAGATACCTGCTCCGCAGCCCACGCTGACCACCGGCGCGCTCGGCACAGCCGCCGATCTTGTCCCGACCCAGGCCGAGATCGATGCGGCCAAGGCCGTGCTGGGCGAGGAAGGGTTGATCGGGA
>DASSFZ010000321.1:0-3703 GCA_035693785.1 Anaerolineae bacterium
AAGAGACGGCTGAGATCTTGCGAAACATGGCTTTCCTCCTGAAAGAGATTGGATGGTCGGGAAGTGAACCTCCCGTATAGCATCAGCGTACAACTTCGATGTTACAAGGCACTTCCGAGGAGATTACGCATTTATTACAACATAACGGTTGGGTAATCTTATGTGCGCAGACCTCGCGCTGTACAACGGTAAACTCTATACGATGGACGAGCGCCGATCGCGTGCGACGGCGATTGCGCTCCGCGACAACCGCATTCTCGCCGTCGGCGACGACGTGACGATACGCAACTTGCTGAGCGTCGGCGGGAGGGCGATCGATCTTCGGGGCAAATGCGTCATTCCGGGCCTGGTCGACGCGCACCTGCATTTCGAATGGCTGTCGTTGGGGCTGAAGAACGTCGACGCCGAGACGTCTACGCTCGACGAAGCACTACGCCGCGTCAGAGAACGGGCTGAGAAGACGCCGCCAGGAACGTGGATCCGCGGTCGCGGCTGGAATCAGACCGTGTGGGGCGGCGTATTCCCCACTAAGGCCGACCTGGATCGCGTCGCGCCGCAGCACCCCGTGTACTTGAGCGCGAAAAGCGGCCACGCGGCATGGGTCAACTCGCTGGCGCTCAAGATGGCGGGCGTGACGAGCGCGACGCCGAACCCGCCGGGCGGCGAGATTGTCCGGGACGCCCTTTCAGGCGGTGAACCGACCGGCATACTGCTCGAAAATGCGATGGACCTGGTCAGCCGGATTATCCCGCAGGCCACGGCTGCCGAGGTCGCCGACGCCATGCGCGACGCGATTCCCCTTGCCCACCGCGCCGGGCTAACCGGCGTGCACGACTTCGACGGCGCGCGGGCGTTCCAGGCCTGGCAAATCCTCAAGGAGCGCGGCGACCTGAGCCTGCGGGTGAGCAAGACGATTCCGGTCACCCTGCAGGAGCACGTCATCGCGCTCGGCCTGCGATCGGGCTTTGGGGACGACTGGCTGCGCATCAACAGCGTGAAGACGTTTGCCGACGGCGCGCTCGGGCCGCGCACCGCGCTGATGATCGATCCCTACGAAGGCGAGCCTGACAACCGAGGCATCGTCGTCGCCGACAAAGAGGAGATGATCGACAATGTGCGCCGGGCGAGCGAGGCCGGCCTGTCGTCGACGATTCACGCGATCGGCGACAGGGCGAACCACGACGTGCTCGACGTGTTCGAGACCGTGCGCGCCGAGGAGCGCGAGCACGGCGGGACGCATCTGCGCCACCGCATCGAGCACGTGCAGGCGCTGCATCCGGACGACTACGGCCGCCTAGGGCGTCTGAACCTCACCGCCTCGATGCAGCCGATCCACGCGACGAGCGATATGCTGATGGCCGATACGTACTGGGGTCCTCGGCGCAGCGCAGGCGCGTACGCCTGGCGCACACAGATTAATGCGGGGGCAATGCTGGCTTTCGGATCGGATTCACCCGTGGAGCCGTTTGATCCGCTGGCCGGCATTCACGCGGCGGTCACCCGCCGCCGCGCCGACGGCTCACCCCACCCCGATGGCTGGTATCCCGAGCAGCGCCTGACCGTTCACGAAGCTGTGCACGCCTACACGATGGGATCGGCCTACGCCGCGTACGAGGAGAAGCAGAAAGGCTCGCTCACGCCGGGAAAGCTGGCCGACCTGGTGATCCTCGACAAGGACATCTTCGAGATCGGACCCATGGAGATTCTGCACGCTAAGGTCGTGGGCACGCTCGTGGACGGTCGTTTCGTATGGCGCGATCTGTTCTTCGATTAAGGCATACTGGCGTGGATAGGCCCACCAATTCAACCGGCGATGAATCGCCAGTCTACCGCGCAACGCGCTGTGAATCTGGCTAGCCGTTTCATCCGGCGGTGACGCACAGCGCCTTTCATGAATCTTGCAGTTGACCTGACAGGGCACTCACCTTATACTGTTGTACAGGGCGGCCACTACAGGAATTCCACAAAAAACCCGTTTGGGGTAGTATACAGAAAGATTCCTCATAGTCAATGTTGGGCAGCACATTTCCGGTCGCTCGGCAAGAACATTGAAACGTATTTATGAAATTCGGTGAGCGCAAGGGATACAAAAAAATATCTGATGTTGTTCAGATCAAGGGGATGAATGACGATCTACGCGCCTCCCTATGGAGCGCTCTGTATCTGCTTAAGTGGAATACAGAAAGAAAAGACTATTTCGAAATATCGATGTTTTTCGATGATATGTCCAAATACAGTGCAGCACTGTGGTTTGGGCATTTTAAGAAACCGGCCGACGAACGATCGCGCGATCCGTACGACATATTACAAGCGGTCCGCGACTACTTTTTCCAATGTCAGTGGTATGAAGTTTATGATTTTCTTGAATTCACACTGAACTACTATCAAGACGAGAGTCTTAACGAAACTATCAATGCAATACTTGAGCGTGAACTTTCGGGCTACAGATTCATCAGTGGCATGTTTACAGATATCACCAACAGCGAAGAGATTGCAATGTTAGAGTCCGCATTAAGCGACAACGATTACCCAGCCGTAAAAGCACATCTTCAAAGAGCTCTGGAGTTACTCAGCAATCGAGAGCAGCCTGATTACCGGAACTCAATTAAGGAATCGATTTCGGCGGTAGAGAGTCTCGCGAAGGTCTTGTCTGGAAGCTCTAAGGCAACACTCGGTGATGCGCTGAAGGTAATTGAGAAGAAGGGCAAGATTCATCCATCACTTAAGGAAGCGTTCCTGAAACTATACGGGTATGCGAGCGATGAAGGCGGAATTAGACACGCCATGCTGGACGAGCCCAACGTGACAGCCGCCGACGCGAAGTTCTAAGGTGGACCCCCTGAGTAGCTAACACTTCTAACATTTCACACGTAGCCGTGTGAGCGTCGTCTTGTCCTCGCACAAAACTTCACACGGTTGCCGTGTAAAACTGATGCGATTCCGTGTAGACGCTTCGCCCCGTAAGAGGGCCGGCCAAAAAGTGTTAGCTAGTCCTGCTACTATCATGTACGTCGTTCATCAATTATCTAAAGGCCAAAGCGTGATGGATGCTGCCCACCGATTAATTGCGTTGTCAAGAGGCAATTTGCGCCTAGCACGGTGAGTGAACATTAACAACACCCTCCCAGACCGGTGATGAGGAAGGGTACGCAGATAGGCGATGTCTTTCCAGAAAATTCCAGGGCGCGTTTTTCTCGACTCCTCGACCCTTCAAACCCTCCAAGACTACGGCGAGTTCATCTACGATGGAGGAGAGATCGCACAAGAGAACAAGATCTGGTCCATCCCTGATGGTCTCAAAAACGTGGAAGCGCTTCAGCAGATAATACACATTGCGAGAAGGGGATCGCTGCAGCTAGTGTTATCTGGCAACAGTCTGCGGGAAGTGTCAGATCGAGGCAGGTACGACTATCTTCAATGGGCTTGGGAAATGCTTGATTATTGGGAGAGCTGCTTGGCCGCTTACGAAGATAGCAGTTCGGCTTTTTCGGGGCACGGTGTAGCTTTGTCTGCGAAATTGCGAGGAAATCGGTTCGGTTATCTCAGCGTCAAAGATGCCGATCTGATTCATGATGCGGTTTTACTTGAATGCGATGTGTTCCTCACGATGGAAAGAAAACTACCCAAGAACGCCGCGCACATAGAGCGCGAATTGGGCATCAAAGTTCTCCAGCCAATTGGCTATTTGGATTTGCTCACACCC
>DASSFZ010000322.1:0-13231 GCA_035693785.1 Anaerolineae bacterium
CAGTTTCTGCAGGACGGTTCGCGACGGCGTAATACCGCATCTGCTCGCACTCGTCGTACCAATCGGCCAAGTTGAAGTCGAGATTGAAGACGAACATGCCGCCCATCCAGGGCCAATGGGCGTCCGCATACTCGAACGCGCCGCGCAGATTGTCAGCCTGCTTTTGCTCCGATACGATCTGCCACAGTCGCCCCTGCCACTCCGGCAGGTTCTTACAGTGCGCAGGTGGATCGGTGATCCAGCCCCATTCCGTGGCCCAGACTTGCGTGCTGCCCAGGCCATGCGCCTGCATGATTTCGTAAATCTTCTCCACGCCGCGGAAGCAGAACCCGTTCACACATTTGCGCGCCGGATCGGGAGAGTCCACATCAGGCTCTACGTCATAATCGGCGCTGAAGCCGTAGGGATGGTAGCCGACCGCGTCGAGACAATTGCCTGCACCGGCGGCGATCATTTCTTTCAGGAACTCACGATCGTCCTGGTAGTAGCCATTGTGGCCGGGATGGCCGTTCCAGGTTCCGGCCACGCGGCCGGCCGGGGCCAGCCCCGCCGAGATCACTTTAGTGCTGCTCGACACGCTCTTGATTTCTTCGTACGCGGCGCACAGAGCCGCAGTGTAGTCGACGGCATTCGGCGCGACGGCCCAGCCGTAGCTCGCGTCGAGGTTAGGCTCGTTGCCGATCTCGAACGCTTCGAGACAGCCGAGGCGCGATTGCGCGAGAGCGCGTACCGAGTTGCGCCACGCGTTGAGGTCGGTATGACCATCGACGTCGATTCGCACGAGTACCTTGACCGGAAGTCGATTCGGGCATGGCGGATCGTCGAGGGTCTTGATCCAATCGAAGCCGATCGCAGCGACGCGCGGCGAATCGGGGTAGGCTACATTGAACCCATAGCCGATATGAGGTGGCACAACTACATCGATCGGACCAACAAAAAACACGAACAACACAACGGGCAGCATCACCAGCCCGATGCGCTGCAAATAGGCGTATCTCAAATCGACCCTCTCCAAATCGTCAAGGCGGTGGCGATCTTAACAGGAGAGGAGATCGATTAGATTGAGCCAATAGTCACCGACGGGCGACTCCCACCGTGCGTCCCGTACAGGCAGTTGTGTTTGCCTTACGGGATGCACAGCGTCGTGCCGGCGTAAATCAGGTTCAGGTTGTAGATGCCGTTGGCCGAGGCGATCGCCCACGGGCTGACGCCATACCAGCGCCCGAGGCGATACAACGTCTGGCCTGGCTGCACGTAATGGGAATATCGGCATCCGTATGGCGGATAATATGGCGCGTCGGGTATCCACAGCCAGTAGCCGGCGTAAATCAGATTCGGGTTGACCAACCCGTTCGCCGACGCGATTGCCTGTGGGGACACACCGAACTTGCGAGCGATTCCGTACAAGGTATCGCCCAGCCGTATTTGATACGAAAACCCGCCCGACTCCGCCGGCGCGGCCGCCGCCACCGTCGGCAAGATCAACGCCACGACCAAGACGGCAACGAGTGCCGGGTACAATCGACGCATGGCAAATCCTCCTTGTTAGGTTCAATGGCAGGTAACGCGCCACCTGCAGGATAAACTCCGCTCGCATTATACATCCGGTTGTGCAAATGGGATCAAGTGTGTTCAATCCTTCACGTGTGCGACGAGAATCGCCTGGTCGTAGCGCTGAGCCGCTTCGCCGCGATGCGCGTCGACGGCCGCGAATACGCTGTCAACGAGCGTGCCGGCCGATCTCACCTCGCTAGCCAATACCGCCTTCAATCGATTCACTCCGAAAGGTTCGCCGGCTGGGTTTTCCGTTCGGGTAAGCCCATCGGTGTACAGCACCAGGGTCTGGCCGGCCTGCAGCGTCGTCGAGCGCTCGTCCACTTGCACGCGCAGCGATGCGGCAAGCTGTGTGCCCGCGCCCGCCAACGCGGCGACGGAGCCGTCGGCGCTGCGCACCAACGGTGCAGTGTGGCCGGCGTTGACGTACGTCACGGTCCCTTCGCGCGCATCGATTACGCCGTAGAACATGCTCACCGGCATCGTCGGTTTGGCGAGCTGCAGGAGCAGACGATGCACGTTCGACGCGACGAGGTGGGGGTGCTCCTGGCGCTGGCCCTCGGAGACGACCAGCGCGCGGGTGAGTGCCATGAAGATCGCCGAAAACAGCCCCTGCCCGGCGATGCTGGCGATGAGCAGACCGAAGAGATTCGAGCGGATCGGGATGACGTCGTAGAAGTCGCCGCCCACGGCCTCGGCCGGCCGGCTGCGCCCGGCGAATTGGAGACCCGGCAGGCTGGGCAACTCGCGTGGCAGCAGGCTGTCCTGCAGCTCGCGAGCCAGCTCCAGCTCGCGCTCCAGGCGCTTCTTTTCAACGATCTCGTCCTGGGCCTGCTGCAGGGCCTTGTAGGCGCGCTGCAATTCGGCGTTCTTCTTCTTCAAACCCTGGATCATCTTGGTGTCAGCCTGGCGCAGGTTGCTGCTGAGCCGACGCGTGGTCTCCAGGAGCACGGGGGGATGCTTCAGCAGCGTCTTCATCACCACATCGCCGGGCACCTCGATCAGCGTCACGTCGGTGTGGGCGCGCGTCGTCGCCGAGCGCTTCGTCCCTTCGATGATGCCCATCTCGCCGAAAAACTCGCCGGCGCGCCGCGTGACGAGTGTCACCTCATCCCTGCCCCGCCCCTTGACGATATCGACTTCGCCGTCTTTAATGATCCATAGCGTCGTGCCCTGCGAGCCTTCGCGGAAGATCATCTTGCCTGCTTTGAAGGCTCGCTCTCGCGACCGTCGCGCCAGGGCCGCATAGTCTGCGCCGGACAGACCTCGGAGGAACGGGACTGTCCTGAGGAGAGTCGCAGTCGCTTTAGTGTCGGCCATCGTTTTTCCCCTTGCACTGGGAGGCAGATTCGTGCCAAGGCAAATCTTATCACGAATGACGCCTCAAAACAAACCTCCCGCAGGTTCACAACCTGCGAGAGGTTTCTCACTTCGCCGCCTGCACGAGCGCCTCGAATAGGCGTTTCATCTCCGGTTGGTGATCATAGAGCCATTCAGGATGCCACTGCACGCCGATGACGAACCGGCGGCCGGGCATCTCAACGGCTTCTATGATGCCGTCGGGTGACTGAGCGACGACCGCCAAGCTGGCGGCTACGCGCTTCACCGACTGGTGATGCCACGAGTTAACGCCGGCCTGCTCCACGCCCATCACTTCGCGCAGGAGAGAGCCTGATTCGATGCGCACCGGATGCGCCATGTAATCGCGCGCCACCCGGGTGCCGTCAAATGAATGAGGCAGGGAATCGGCTTGCTGGGTTGGAATGTCTTGCACCAGTGATCCGCCCAACGCCACGTTCAGTACCTGCACGCCCCGGCAAATGCCTATGACCGGTTTGTCTGCCTCCACCGCCTGGCGCGCGAATGACAGCTCCAGCCGGTCGCGCTCGGCGTTCACCTCGTTCAGGGCGGCGTGGGGTGATTCGCCGTAGTATGCAGGGTCGACGTCGCCGCCCCCGGATAGCACCCATCCGTCGAGTCGCTCGAAGATCGCCTGCATCGACGTCTCGTCGAGGTCGGGCGGCACCATCAGGGGCGCGCCGCCGGACGCCTCGACCGCCATGACGTATCGTTGATTGAGCGCGTACATCGGTGAGTGCGGTGGATCGATATAGCGTGTGGCCAAGGCGGTGATGCCAATCACCGGGCGTTTCGTCATCGGTTTCTCCAACGATCAAAAAAGGCGTAGATGAAGCTCTACGCCCCTCGGTCTGACCTTCGGATTACGACTCGGATTCCTTCGCCGTGGTGGCTTCCTTCAGGCGGCTGGCCTTGCCGCGCAAACCGCGCAGATAGTACAACTGCGCGCGGCGCACCTTGGCGCGGCGCACGACTTCAATCTTCTCGATGCGCGGTGAATGCAGCGGGAACGTGCGCTCGACGCCGACGCCGTGCGAGGCGATGCGGCGCACCGTGAAGTTCGCCTGCGCGCCGCTCCGGCGCAGCCGGATCACCGTGCCCTGGAAAACCTGCACGCGTTCGCGGTTGCCTTCGACGATCAGCGCGTGGACGCGCACCGTGTCGCCCGGTCGCAATGGGGGCAGGTCGGTCTTCTTTTTGGTCAGGGTGTCCAGCACATTCATGGCCTTCAAGTCCTTTGGTGATACATATGCTTGCCCGGGATGCCGTCTGTTCCGGATAGCGGCATAACATTATACCACGCCGATCGTGTTCCGACAAGGTCAATTTTTCTGGTGAGCGGGTTACAGCTCTCTACTGCGTGCTGCGTCGGCCAGCAGCAGCGCGCAGACGCTTTTCGCATCGTCGATCTCGCCTGCCCTCACCCGGCGTATCGCCTCGGCCCAGGCTACGGATTCGACCACGATGTGCTCATCGTCTTCCGGATGGGCAACGCCGCGCGTCAGGCCGCGCGCCAAATAGAGGTGGATATGTTCCGTGCAGAATCCCGGACTGGGATAGATGCCGCCGATGCGCTCGAACTGCGACGCCGAGTAGCCGGTTTCTTCGGCCAGCTCGCGCGCCGCCGACGCCAGGGGATCTTCGCCCGGCTCGAGCGTTCCGGCCGGAATCTCTGTCGTCACTCGGCCAATAGCATGCCGGTACTGCTTTACGAAAAGCACCCGGTCTTCGTCGTCGAGTGCGACCAGCGCCACAGCGCCGTGATGCTCGACGATCTCGCGCATCGTCTGCAGACTGCGCGACGTGCGGACGTCGTCGATGCGCAGGCTGACGACGCGGCCATCGTAGATCCTGCGGCTGGCGAGCACAGTCTCTTGCTGCATGCAACCTCCCAAAGAAAAGCGGCTACCGTGCCCGGTAGCCGCGCGGTATTTTGCTGCCGATTCATGGAATGCACAACACCTGGCCTGCGAAAATGACGTTGGGATTGGAAATGTTATTCGCCGTAGCGATGGCCTGCACCGTGGTCCCGTACCTGAGCGAGAGGCGGTACAGGTTCTCGCCGAGCTGCACGGTGTGCGTCTTGCCACTGCTGCATGCCGGCGGTGGAGTGGTGCCTCCTCCGCTCGTCGGTATCCTCAGGACCTGGCCAGGGTAGATTGTGTAGGGCGGTGGAATGTTGTTCGCCGCTGCAATCGAATAGGGATTTACGCCGAACCTCCGGCCGATGCTGAACAGCCAGTCGCCGGATTTGACGGTATAGGTGGTCGTGCCGCCAGGGGCAGCCGTGGCGGTTGCCGTGGGTGGCGCCTGCGTAGGTGTTGGCGGAACGGGCGTGGGTACGGGCGTGTCTGTCACTGCCGCAATCACCGCGGGGGTCGTTTCAGGTGTTACGGCGACAACGACCGGGGTCGAGCTTGGCGTTTCAGCGATTTGGGCTGCTGCCGTGCTCGTGCCGGCCAGCGGATCCTGCGCCGCGCTGCGCTCGCAGCCGGTGATGAGGAGCAGGGCGATCGCAAGCCCGCTTACTAACACGCCAAGCCGGTTTCTGCCCGATTTCATGGTGCGCCTCCTTAACAGGGCCGCCAGATCATGCCTTGGCCTGATTGGCACACAGGATAACATAAGCCAGACATAGAGTCAAGTTGCAGTATAATGGCTACATTGCGAGCCGAGCTTTCGGCGACCGCGCCTCCAGACATAACACCTTTTGAGGAGAAGAATCTGTCATGTCCAACGATACTTTGACCGTCACCGACAACAGGACGGGCAAGTCCTACGAGATCCCCATTACGGATGAGACGATCAGAGCCACAGATCTGCGTCAGATCAAGATTTCGCCAGATGACTTCGGCCTGATGAGCTACGATCCGGCGTTCATGAACACGGCGTCGACCAAAAGCGCCATCACCTACATCGATGGCGATAAGGGCATACTGCGCTACCGAGGCTATCCAATAGAACAGTTGGCCGAGAAGAGCACTTACCTCGAAACCGCCTATCTGATTCTGTTCGGCGAGCTGCCCAACGCCAGCCAGCTCGAGTCGTGGACGTACAATGTCACGCACCACACCTTCCTGCACGAGAACATCAAGACGTTGATGGAGGCCTTCCGCTACGATGCCCACCCGATGGGTATGTTCATCAGCACAGTGGCGGCGCTGTCCACGTTTTATCCCGAAGCGTACAAGGTCGACGATCCCGACGTTCGCCTGAAGCAGATTTACCGCCTGATCGCCAAGGTGCCGACGATCGCCGCGTTCTCCTACCGGCACAGCAGGGGTCTGCCGTACGTCTATCCCGACAACGACCTGAGTTACACCGGCAACTTCCTGAACATGCTGGATAAGATGACCCAGGTGAAGTACCAGCCGAAACCGGTGCTCGAGCGCGCGTTGGACGTGTTGTTCATCCTGCATGCCGATCACGAGCAGAACTGCGGCACAAACGCAATGCGCGCCGTCGGATCGTCCAGGGTCGATCCCTATTCGGCGATGGCCGGCGCGGCGGCGGCGCTATACGGCCCGCTGCACGGCGGGGCCAACGAGCAGGTGCTGCGCATGCTGACACAGATCGGCAGCACGTCGAGTGTCCCCGCCTTCATCGACAAAGTGAAGCAGGGCGAGGGGCGACTGATGGGCTTCGGCCACCGCGTGTACAAGAACTACGATCCGCGCGCGACGATCATCAAGCAGACGGCCGACGCCGTCTTCGAGGTGACTGGCTCCAACCCGCTGCTCGACATCGCACTGGAGCTGGAGCAGATTGCCCTGAAGGATGAGTACTTCATTTCGCGCAAGCTATACCCGAACGTCGATTTCTACTCGGGTATCATCTATCAGGCGATGGGCTTCCCCACCGAGTTCTTCCCGGTGCTATTCGCCATCCCGCGCACGGTCGGCTGGCTGGCGCAATGGGTCGAAATGCTGGAAGACCAGGAGCAAAAGATCGCGCGCCCGCGGCAGGTCTACCTGGGTCGTGACATTCGCGACTACGTCCCATTGGAGCGGCGATAGGGTGTATTCGGCAAGAATGATAGCGTGACTTGAGTCGCCTGATCGGCGCAAGCCCGCCATGCGCACTTGTGGCGGGCTTATTCTTTCACGTCGATGTCGGCCAGAATGATTGAGTCTGCGCCTTCGCTCGTCTTCAAGCGGGCGCCGCCGTCCACGTCATACAACCCGGCTTGAATTCGGTACAGGCCCCCGACCAAATCGCCGGGTAGCGGGATGGTGTGCCTGTCCGGAATGACTTCATGTGGGAGCCAACCCGTTGTCGGACGTTCACCGTTGACCGGCACTGCATCTGCCTGCGCGACGATGTGGCCTGCCTCGTCCAGGACATGCACGAAGACTTTGTAAGATGTCGAGGTTTCAGCGCGCGGTTGCCAGAACAGCGTCAAGTCAATCGTGTCACCCGGCGCGAATGCGTCGCCGGCCACATTGAAGCCAAGCAGTGTCGCAAAGTCTCCGACCCCCACATCGATCCGATTCTCGATCGGCGGCACGTCGAACGTCCGCGCCGGCGCAGTCACGCGGAGTGTTGGCTGCAACTCGACGTCGTAGGCGGGTCGCGCCGCGTCGTCGAGCAGCACAGCGCGCCAGTGGTAATCGCCTGAGGGCGCGGCCGCCGGCACGCGCAGGGACGCCAAAGTGATAACCTGTTCCCCTGCTTCCCAGTGCGATGTTCGATAGCTCTCGTTTCCGACCGGCAGAACACTTGAGGAAAGGACGTTGCCGGACGAATCGACCAGCTCGATGCGGAAGGAGCGATCGGTCTGCGGTTTTCGGTCGGCCTGCCAGAAGAAGGTGAGCAGGATGCTCTCGCCGGGCACGCCTTCGACGCGGTCAATGTTGTAGCCGAGCAGCGTCATGTCGTCATCCAGCTCGTGACGCTCGCCGCCGTAGATGCGCAGTTCGTCGGCGTCGAACGATCGCGTTGCGCGATCGACGCGAATCTTGCCGATGGAGGCGGCGACGCGCCCGGGCGCCGGCAGCGTGCCGGGCAGTAGCGGCGCGAGTGTCTCCCGGTCGAAGACCTGCACGACGAGGTCATACTCGCCGGGCGGTGCGCCAGGCAGGACCTCGACTTCGAAGCTGTCGACGGCATAGCCATCGAGCGGCCATTCAGGCATAGATGGGAAGCTGTTGTAGTCGCGCGGCCGGTCGGCGTGCTTCGGGCTCCACAACCAGCCATCTGTATCGGCGATGCTTACCTCGGCCTGGTAGTTGGCTGTGAGCGGCTTGAGAGCTTTCCAGTACAGATCGACGCGGAAGCGCTCGCCGGGGCGCACCGTGGACGGCGTGGCCGTGTATCCGAGCAGACGTAGCTCGTCGCCGAAGGTCGCGTCGGGTGGGTGGGCGATGCCGTTCAGTGCGTCGCCGATCAAGCGTGTGGCGCGCAGTGGCGTCAGGCCGGGATCGATCAATAGACTCTTGACGACGACGTACACCAAAAGTGCGAGCAAGATAGATAACGTGAAGCGTGAGGCGTGACGCGCACCGCTGGCGATAAGCAATAAGCGATAAGCGATAAGCGATCGGCGAGACCGCCAATGAATCACCACCGCTGCTATCATGGCGACCACCGCTATCAGCGATATGCCATCGGCCAGTGCCCGCTGCGGCGAATCCCCGAATTCGACGTGGATTCGATGTTCTCCGGCAGGCACGTCGAACGTCACCAGGCCGTTCGGATAGGAGGGCCGGATTGCGATGGGGTGACCGTCGATTTGTGCGTTCCAGCCCGGAAAGGCGAAGGCCAGATACGTTGCCGTGAAGGCTGTCGGCGACGAAACGAGAACATCGGCGCGATTGGGACCATATTGTGCATCGAACACCCGCGCGCCGCCGGGCAGAGCTGACGCATCGAATCTTTCGATTGCCCGGCCGGCGCTGTACATGGCTTCGAGGGGCGAGCCACCTGGGCGCTCGATCACCGTGACCGGCAGGTACGCGCCCAATGGGTCGACGCCGACGTGCCCGCTCAAGCGCTCGTAGGCGAATACGTCGTTGATGTCCAGGGCGTGTGGCGTCGGGCACACGCGCGGATAGGACAGTGGCGCCGTAAACAACAGGGCGACCAAGACTACCGTTCCGAACACGGTCACAACTAACCACGAAGCCTGCCCTGAGCGGAGCCGAAGGGGCGCAAAGACACGAAGTTGGCTTCGTGTCTTCGTGTCTTTGTGGTTAATTGAGCGAGGCGGTGAAAGAGATGCCGCGGCCAGAAGGGCGGTGGGAAGCATAGCGCGGCCGACGAAGCGCCACGGGAACTGGACGAATCGAATCAACGGCAGCCTTTCCCACAGCGGCAGCGTGATTGGCAGAGCCATGAGCGTGAATGTGATCGCGGCGACTGCGGCTGCGATAACCGTCGCGCGCTGCTCGCGGTTCTGTGCGCGTCGATAGCCCAGGACGCCGAGCGCGGCCAGGACCAATTGTGCCCACCCGAACGAGATGCGCAGCGGCGGGTTGAGCAGATTAGGATCGAACGAGCCAGGCCCGCCGAGCAACTCCTCCAGGCTGATGAAATTGAAATGGTAGTCGTTGCCGCGTGTCGAGTGCGTGAGGTAAAGCTGGGCTTCATTCTGCTCGGCGAGCGCGGGCAGCCAGAAGAAGGCGGTCAGGCCCAAAGTAAGAGCGATGGAGAGTAGGGCGTATCGCGTATCGCGTATCGCGTATCGCACATGGCTTATGATAGACGACCTATCACGCGGCGAGGCTGGACTATCAGCTATCGGCGATCTGCCATCAGCCATCTGCCATCTGCTATCTGCTACCTGCACCCATCCCAGTAGCGCAATGTACACCAACAGGAACGGCGTGAACAGCAAGCTCGATATGTTGTGCGTGAGGAACAGTGCGGCATAACTGGCGGTCGATGCGACGAAATACCGCGTATGCCCATAGACGATCAGGCGGCGGAAGAAGAACAAGATGAGCGGCATCAGCGCGAAGGCGATGACTTCAGGTAAATTGCCGCGTACGAGTGGGCCAATGAGCACATACGGCGCGGCCATGTGCACCACGCCGGCCAACATCCCCCCGCGGGGTCCGAAGATGTCGCGCCCCAGCAGATATATCGCGATGCCGGCCACAACCACACCGCCGGCCATCGTCACATTGAATGCCGTTGGCACGCTGAGGCCCAAAAGATGTAGCGCTTCGAGCGCGTAGTAACTGAGCGGCTCTCGGTACACGAAGAAGGGGAAGCCGTAACCGTAAGCCAGGTCGGGAAACCAGCGCGGGTACAGCAGGCCGTCGCGGAGGGCGCGATCGAGCGCGACCGTGCGGTAGATGTGGAGCGCGCCGTCGTCGGTGCAGAGTGTCTCGCCCTGCAGGAGAGGCGCGGCGAGGACGAGGCCGACGGCGATCAAAACGAGAAGGGCCGGCGCTGAAGGCGGGAGGCGGGCCATAAGGTGTGAGCGTGTCTGTCGATAATCGACTCGATGCATGGCGCGAAGCGTGCGGGGCGCGCCTCGATTACGGGGCGCTCACCTGAAGCGTGCCGAGCTTAAGGTGGCGATCAGGCGCGGCGGGTCTATTGGCGTCGCGCGCGGGCAACGCCGATCCGTCGAGCGAATCGTACATGCTGATAGCGACGCGGTACACGCCAGGCGGCGCGTCCGAAGGCAGCGTCATTGTGTGTGTGTCCTCGACGATCTGATGGCGCACCCAGTTCGTCGTCGGCCACGCACCCTGCTGCGGCCACGAATCGGATTGCGCTACGGTCTGCCCGTCCGGGGCGATCAGACGCACGGAAACCGAGTAGGCGACGAGCACTTCCTCCTCAGCACGGCTAGCCAGATTCACCTGGAGCGACTCGCCCGGTTTCAGGTGGGCAGGCAGCGGGCGCCTCAGGTAAACGTCGAACGTTCCGAGCGAGCCGACTGCCACCGCGCCAGGCGGCAGATCGAACTCACGCTCGACATGGCTGATGTCGATGTTCGTGGCGACGTCGAGGGTCTCGCCGTCGATCGACAGTCGCAGGTGATAACGCCCGTCGGGCAGGCCGAGCGGCAGGCGGACGGCGTAGCGCGCGGCGACGATGTCGCCCGCGCGCAGGCGCGCAGGCGTGTGCGGCGCGAGCGGTGTCTGCCATTCCAGCGGGGGCACATCCGTCGTGAAGGTAGGCTGCAACGACCAGCGCAGTTCCATTCCCGGATCCAGCCCATCGCGCAGCGCGCGCCAATACATTGTGGCGAAGAAGAGATCGCCCGTCGATGGCACGTAAGAGAGGATGTCGGCGCCGATCAGCTCGACCCGGCCTGGCCAGGCGTGCTCGATGCGTTGATGGGTGAGAATATCCGTCGGGTTCGCGAACTGCCGGCTTGGCTCGATCGTGACGCTGGCGAGGACGGGAGCACTTCCAGTGAATGCGCCCGACGCGTCGACTAGTCCAGCGCGACTGCCGTCGGCGCGGTCCACACTGAAGCGCAGGCGGTACGATCCCGGCGCCAGCCAGGGCGGAACCTGAGCGGAGAAGGCCTGCTCGACCACCTCGCCGGGCTTCCACTCGGTTGGCGCGAAGTCGCTGGCGTTGCGCAGCAGGCCTCCGATCCTCACCCAGCCGTCGCCGCTGGCGTCGCTCACCTCGAAAGTGGCTGCGTAATCCGTCGCCGGCGGCGCCAGCGTCAGCCAGCGCGCAGCCACCACGATGCTATCGGGATACGCGGCGGTATCGGTCAACATCTCCAGTCCGAGCAGCGCCAGCGAGCCATCGAACTGGACGACGAAGGGCGTGAGAGACGTGCTCGTCTGGTTCTCTGGCGCATAAACGCGGGCCGTCGCTCCGGGGAGCGGTGTCTCACTCTCCAGCCGAGCGTTCGCATCGAGCCAGGCGCAGACGTCGCGGCGTACGACGGGTGTCGCCGCCGCAGTCGAAATGTACAGGATATGTTCGTATTCGTGCAGCGCGTCCATCGTGGACGAGATGCCTTCGGGCGTGACGTTCGGCGGCAGGATACGGGCCGGAAGCGGATCGAGCAGGTGAGCCAGCGGCGTGGGCGCGTCGAGCAGGATCGCGTCGCGCGGCCCGGCGCGGCGGCGTATCCAGGCCGCCTGCTCGGCGTGGCGATCGTTGCGGTACACCCACGTCGTGTCGATGCCGCCGCTGCGGATTGTATGCACGAGCGTGCCGCGCTGCGCCAGCGAGGCGAAGAAATCGGGCGCCTGTTGAGCTTCGCTGATGGTGAAGATGATGTGGTCGGCAGCAGCCAAGCCCGCGTCGTTTAAGGTGGCGATCCGTCCGGCGTACAGCGGCACGAGATTCGGCAGGCCGCCGATGGCGATGGTTGCGTCCGGCTGGCGCTCGGCGACCCAGCGCGCGGCGGCGACCAGACCCTCGCCCCAGCCGACGGCGATGCGATCGCGCGCGCCGGTTGCGCCGCCGAGCAGCGGATTGTAGGCCATGAGTGGGTAGGGGATGACGCTTAACAGCAAAATGGCCTGGAGGAGGATGGCCGCCGGGGACAGGAGCCGGGAAAGTCTGTTGGTGGGTTTTTCGGTGAGTTGGTGGATGCCCCAGGCGGCGGCGATGATGAGCGGCGGGATGGCGGGCAGCACATAGCGATCAAACTTCTTGGCGGCGGGCGTGAGAAAGACGATGAAGCTCATGGCGAAAAGGAGTAGTGTGAAGATAAGAGTGCGGGAGTCGCGTCGGTTTCGGGTGAACAGAAAGATCGCGGCAAGGAAGAGGCCGAGCATGACGACGGGCGACAGCCGGTAACTGAGGGTAACCGGATAAAACTCGATCCCGTGATCGAGTTCGGCCTGGCCGCCGAAAAACGTCGGACGCGTGGCCGTGGCGGTATGGTAGACCACGCCTTCAAACATCCGGCCGAGCGCCGACGAGGCATCGCTCCACGCGGCGGGGTAAAGGGCAATGAACAAGGTCGAATACAGAATGAAGAAAAACGTGCAGCCGATGACGGCGTCGCGCGCGGATAGCCGCCTGGCGACGAGGGCGGCCAGGAGGGCCAACGCGCCGAACGGCACCAGGAAGATCGCAGGCGATTTGCTGAGGAGCGCCAGCCCGGCGAACGCGCCGGATGCGCCAAACCAGAAAAATGGCGAACGGCGAACGACGAATAAGGAATGACGCGTGACGAGTGACGGCGAAGACGACTCATGGGTTTCATGCTGCGGGCTGCGAATGGCGAGCAGCAGACTCAGCAGCGACAGGGTTGAAAATGTGGTCATCAATCCGTCGACATGGAGCAACCCTTGCAATCCGGCGAAGAACGGATCGAGCGCCAGCAGCAAGGCGGCCAGCCGCGCGCTGGCACGGTTGAAGAGGCGGCTCGCCAGCAGGAACA
>DASSFZ010000323.1:0-3763 GCA_035693785.1 Anaerolineae bacterium
CGCAAATGATCGGGCTGCGCGCGAAGTCGAGGAAGCCTGCTTCGTCGGTTGGGGGATAGTCACGCGCCATTGGTCATGACCGCTTGGGGTGCACCCCAAGTGCTCAGTCTCGTCAAAGTGGTATATAATCAACTGCAATGAACGCAGCGAAGATCAACTACGACGAAGAGGCGGATGTGCTGTACGTGTCCTTTTCGCGGAGCGAGCATGTTACCGGTGTCGAACTGGCAGACAACATCCTGCTGCGACTGGACACGGGCAAGGCAACTGGAAATGCGCCGCGAGCGGTCGGCTTGACTTTCATCAGCTTCTCGCGATTAATGGAGCATTACCGCTCCAGGCCACTCAGCGTGCCGCTTGCGAACCTTCGCAGTCTGCCGGAAGACCTCTGGCAGGCGGTCTTGACCGTTATCACAACTCCGCCGGTAAGCGACTTTCTGGCAGTCGGGCTGTCTCTATCGCCTCAAGTTCCCCCTTTGCCGGAGCGAGTAGCCGCGTAAGCACATGACGTCGGCAACGCAAGCACTCGTGTCGTGCCAGTGGCCCGACAGATCAAAATCGGCGGTCGCAGACCCCCGACGAGCGGGGACCTCCTTTCAGACTTCCGAAGCCTCTCAGCGCCTCAGCGTCTCGGCGATCTTCCGCGACGTGACGATATCCAGCAGGTAGACCTCGGACGCCATGAACCGGCGCGCGGCTTTGAGATAGGCGCGGTATTCTTTGTAGAACGACTCGCCGGCCAGGGCCTTCATGCGCTCGCGATGGTCGAAGACGTTCTTGAGCCACATGTCGATCGTCTTCTGATAGTCATCCATAGAGATCTCGAAGACACCTTCGAGCTTGAAGACGTTCTCTTCGAGCAGGCGCAGCTCCTTGTGGAGCGGGATGTAATTGCCGGTGAAGCCGAAGACCTTCTGGATGTGATCGCCCAGCGGCGTGACGTCGGCGTAGGAGGCATGCCGCCAGTGCAATTCCTTGTGCGCCATCAGCCCGTTCGTTCGGAGCAGCTTCCAGCACCTGGCGAAGAACCCGCCCAGGTCGAAGAAGTGGACGATCACCTCGTCTGAGTAGATCGCGTCGTACGTTTCGACTTCGGGCAGGTTCTTCCAGTGCACGACTTCGAAGGTCGCGTCGACGCCGTAGCGCGCGGCGCGCGCCTGTGCAGCTTGCGCCTGCTTGGGCGAGACGGTGATACCGTGCCCGGTCACGCCGTACGTGTTGCACAGGTACACGAGCGGGCCGCCCCAGCCGCAGCCCACATCGAGGATGTGCATGCCCGGCTTGAGCTGCATGCACTCGGCCAGCTTGTCGAGCTTCTTCTCCTGCGCCTGCGTGACGCTGAAGCCATCCTCCCACATCAGGCACGAGTACACGTTCCATTCGCCGGCGGTCTGGAGGTAGTAGAACTCCGGATCCTGCTCGTAATGATAGGCGGAGCGAGCGGTGTCTTCTTCGACGCCGTACTCCTGATACATGCGCGTGCCGCCGGGCGGCAAGGTCTGCGCGATGGTCGCTTTGGTTTCGTCAGTCATCGATTCCCCCCGTACGTGAAATTAGCCACGGAGACACAGAGGCACAGAGTTTTTAGGACGCGGACGAACGCAGATTACGCTGATTTTGATTCAAACCATGTTCATCGGCACGCTTCGCGTCCGCGTCCAAAGATTGGGGGTCTCTGTGTTCTCGGTGACTCTGTGGCTTTGATTCCCCCCATTAAAGAGACGCGACGATGTGGCGGGCGCGATCTAGATGCCAGGCCATCTCCAGCCTCTCGAACATCGCGATGGCTTCGCCGATCGCCGCGCGCGCCTGATCGGTCAGCCCCCGGTCGCGATACAGCGTGCCCAGGTCGAGCGTGCTGACGGCGACGAGCGGCAGCGCGTTGCATTTCTGCTGCAGCGCGATGCTCGTCTTAATCGCCTGCTCGGCCTTGTCCCAGTCGGGCGTCGCCGCGCGCACGTAGATGCGACCGAGGATGCGCTGCGCTTCGCCGAGCGACATGCGCTGCCGCGTGCGCTCGGCGGCCGCCACCGCCGCTTCGGCGCGCGCCAGCGCCGCCGGCCAGTCGCCTTTGATTACATCGATCTCGGCGCGATACGCCTGGTACATCGGCGTGAACGCCGACGCCTTGTTCGTCTCGGCCAGGTGCAGGCAGTCGTCGAGATAGCGGCGCGCCCGGGCGAGGTCGCCTTCTTGCAAATGCAGATAGCCCATGCAGCCGTAGGCGATGTACAACGGCTGGACGTACTGCTTCGGCTCGGCGATGCTCAGGCAGCGCTTCAGGTAGGCGGCGGCTTCGTCAAAGAACCCGCAGAAGCAGTGATAGAAGCCCATCGTCATCAGGTTGCCCGCGATGCGACTGGGGCGCTCCAGCTCTTCGGCCAGCGCCAGGCCGCGCTCGGCGTGCGGCGTGCCTTCCGCCCGTTCCCCCTGGAACCAGAACGTCGAAGCGTAGAAAGCGAGTGAGCCGGCGAGCAGCTCGACGTCGCGGTATCGCTCGGCGAGGGCGATGCCCTTCGCCAACAAGCCCGCCGCTCTGGCGAAATCGCCCGACACGGCGACCGCGCGGCCGACGACGTTGTACGGCTGCATCAGCAATCCTTCCAGCCCGAGCTTCTCGGCCAGGGCCATGCACTTGCCGAAGCTGTCCAGCGCCTCGTTCAGCCGCCCCATCACGTAGTGAAACGCGCCGGCCCCGCCGTACACCTGCGCCAGTCGCACCTCGTCGCCCAGCGATTCGGCGGCGTTTTGCGCGCGCTTAAGCGCTTCGAGGATGCTGTCGCTCGGCAGGTACGCGCCGACGCGCGCCAGATCGACGGCCAGATCGACGACCTGCCGCTGCCTCTCCGGCGTGACGGGCAGGCGCGACAGCGTCTCGAGCGCCTGCTCGAAGAGCGCCTTGGCTTCGGCGTTCGCGCCGCTGCGCATCGCCTGATGGGCAGCCTTCTCCAGGTAGCCGGCTGCTTTCTCGTCGTCTCCGGCCAGGCTCCAGTGATAGGCCAGGAGTTGATCGTACCGGGCGCGGCCGCGCTCGCGCGCCTGCGCACGCTCGTACCACTCGGCGACGGCGCGATGCAGTTGCCGCCGCTGCGCGAACAGCATCAGGTTGTAGGCCACATCTTGTGTGATGACGTGCTTGAAGATGTAAGCCAGGTCCGGCTCGGGCGTATCGAGCAAGGTCAGGTTCAATCTTTGCAGCGCATCGAGATAACCGGCGAGGTATGGCCGGTCAGAATCGATCGGGTAGATGTCGTGCAGGATGCGGAACGGGAACATGCGCCCTATGACGCTCGCCGCCTTCACCGTCATCTGCTGAGGCGGCGTCAGGCGATCGATGCGGCTGGTGATCACGCCCTGGATCGTGTCGGAGAACGCGATCGCGCGCAGGTCGCCGGCGTCCGGCGCGACGCGGCACTCGCCGCCGGCGATCTCGATCAAGCCGGCGTCGCGCAAGGCGTAGGCCACTTCCTCGCTGAAGAAGGGATGGCCTTCTGCTTTCTCGCGGATCAGATCGGCCACCGGCTCGGGCAGTGATCGGACGTTTAGCCGCTGGCACACGAGCGCGAGTGTATCCTCCGCCGGCAGCGCTTCCAGGCGCAGGCGGCGCGTGTTTGGCGATTGCATCAATTGCAGATACTCGGGCGGCGGCGGATCGCTCATCGGGCGCGCCGTGACGATGAGCAGCGATCGCTCCAAGCGCCGGCTCACGAGCAGCGCGAGCGCCCACGAGGCGGAGTCGAGCCAGTGAGCATCTTCGAGGACG
>DASSFZ010000324.1:0-4836 GCA_035693785.1 Anaerolineae bacterium
AGACACTGTCAAGTTCAAAGGCATCATCAGCGATGGGCTTCGCCTGGTAGCCCCACCATGCCGCTTCCTTCTGCGCTTCAGCCCTGGTTGCGTGAAACGGCAGCCACCTTGCCACGCGCAGTCGCCAGCCCACGAAAGGTAAGCAAAAACGGCTCGGGTTTACACGCCCGAGCCGTTTTCGTTTACACGTCATCCATCTGCTGTGTAGGCTTGTTGACCTTCCCTCAGCAGCGCGTCAACCTCCTGGATCGCCTCGGCCAGCGATACGCCGTCGGCCGCCGCCCATTCGCGGCATAGGTCCGTCCGGATCTTCAGCAGCAACGCTGCCTCGGCCTCGTTGAGCGGCTTGCGCCAGGCGCGCGCCGTCAAATCGCGCACCACCTCACACAAGGCTCGGAAAGAGCCGTGCCGCAGGCGCTCGGCAATCGCGAGCCGCCGCTTGGAGTGGTCTTTCTCTAAAGACACGGGGTTACTTTTCAGCAGGCTGCGGTACTGCTCCATCTCGCGCTTGGGCGTCAACTCGCGAAGCTGGGCTGCCGGATTGGCGTTCACCGGCACCCAGACAGTGCTCTTGTCGGCGACGATCACGTAGTAGAGACGCGGCTCGTCCTCTGCCAGTTGCCGTTCTTCGAGCCTCACGATCTGGCCTACCCCGTGTGCCGGATGAACGACGTAATCGCCGGCTTTGAATTGCATGCGAAGCTCCTTTCCCAACCCAACCTCGATCCGGAAACATGGGCAGCCCAAGCAGCCATGCCGGGCGCTTCACCGTGCCATCGCGGGTGGGTGGATTCTAGTAACGGCGTGGGCCGCCTCGGCTGCGTTTGTGATACCCGCCGCCCTGTCGATTGCCAAACCCACGGTCTCCACGCTCTTCGCGCGGGCGGGCCAGATTCACGGTCAGGTTGCGATCGTGCAGCGTATACGAGTTGAACATGCTGATCGCCTTCTGCGCCTCGGCCTGGTTGCTCATCTCCACAAACGCGAAGCCTTTCGAGCGGTTGGTGTCGCGGTCTTTAATCAACGCGACGGAAGCCACCGTGCCTGCCTGAGCGAATAGCGCCCGCAAATCGTCTTCGCTGGTGGCGTAGGACAGATTTCCGACATACAGTTTCACATCCATTCGTTTCGTCTCCTTGCAGCCAACCCATCGGGCCGGCAATGAAAATGCCGCCATCCATAACAGGGTCTGGCGGCAGTCGGCACACGCAAATCCCATCATAAGATATATCAGATTATACTACACATTGGGATCGGGTGTCAGGGCTGCGCAATCTTTCGATACTGTCCGATGGCTACACCGTCTGCAACTGAAATGCGCGCGTGTATGTCCCTCCCTGTGCTACGAGCTCCTCGTGTGTGCCCACCTCGACGATCTCGCTTCCGTCGAGGACATAGATCCGGTTCGCCCGGCGCACGGTGGCGAGCTGGTGGGCGATCATGACCGTCGTGCGCCCACGCATCAGCCGCTCCAACGCCCGCATCACGATCTCCTCCGCCTCGGCGTCTAGCCCGGCCGTCGGTTCATCCAGGATGAGGATCGGAGCATCACGGATCACGGCGCGCGCGATGGCAATGCGCTGGCGCTGGCCCCCGGATAGCATCGTGCCGCGCTCCCCCACCACCGTGTCAAATCCCTGCGGAAGCCGCCGGATGAACTCCTCACAATAGGCGATACAGGCCGCTTCCCAGATCTTCCTGAAGGGCGCTTGGGGCTTGCCGTAGGCGATATTCTCCTTGATGGTCGTCTGGAAGAGCAGCGACTCCTGAAGAACGACGCTCATCTGGTCCACCACAGAATCGAGCTTGTACTCGCGAATATCATGGCCGTCGATCAACACTGCGCCTTGCAAAGGGTCATACAGACGCAGGATCAGGCTGGCCAGCGTGCTCTTGCCAGCGCCGGTGGGGCCAACGATCGCCACCACCTCGCCCGGCTCGATCGTGAGGTTGATGTCGCGGAGCACTAACCGCTCTGGGCTGTAGGGCGGCATCCCGATGCCGTAGCCAAAAGAAACGTGGTCGAACCGGATCTGTCCCTGGAAACGGGGCGCGGGCCGGGCGCCCGGGCGCTCCTCGACGGCCGGGCGTTCGTTCAACACCTCCACGACGCGCCCGGCCCGAATTGTGGCCTTGGCGACCTTCGTCGAAAGCCTGGACAGCGAGAGCAGCGGGCTTTGGAGATCACGTATGTACTGGATGAAGACGACAAGCGTCCCCGCGCTCAGCGCCCCGACCATGACCTGATACGCGCCAAAGCTGACCAGCACGGCCAGGCTCACGGCGGTCACGACGTTAAGTGCCCAGGAGAACTTCGCCTCGAGGCGCGCCACCTGGAGGCCCGCCTCCAGCATCTCGCCCGTCTGCTCGTTGAACCGCTGGGTCTCGAAACCTTCCCGGCCGAACGCCTTCACGACGCGGATAGACGAAATGGTCTCCTGAGCCAGCGAGGCGATATCGCCCTCCTTGTCGCGGACCTGCTGCTCTTGGGCGCGGATACGCCTGCGATAGTACGACGTGGTCAGAATGATAAGGGGCACCGACAAGGTCGCGATCAGGCCGAGTTTCCGGTCGACGAGGAACATCACAATCAGAATGCCGACCACCAGCAGGAGGTTGGTGGCTCCCCCAACCAGCAGGTCATCCGTCACCAGTTCCTGCACCTTGGTCACGTCGTTCGTCACGCGCGTGATCAGGTCGCCCGTGCGCTGGCGATCGTGGAACGCGAGGGGCAGCCGTTGTATATGCGCGAACAGGGCGCTCCGCAATCCAAAAGCCACGCGCTGGGCCGTCGCAGACAGGAAGAACTCTTTGCTGTAGCTCAATAGCCCCTGCAGCACGGCAATGGCGACGATGGAGCCGGCGACAGCGGCGATGATCGTCGCCGAGTCGCCTGGCCGAGCGCCGGGCTGCCCTACCTGCAGCACGTTGTCGATCAGAAACTTGAGCGGCCACGGTTTGAGCAATCCCACGAAGCTGGTCGCGACGACGGCGAACACCGCCGGGACGAACCCTCGCCAGTAAGGTCGGACGAAGGGCAGGATAGTGCGCAGTGTCCGAAATCTGAAACCACCGCCCATCTGCGCCTCCTCTGCCGCCAGGCCTCGCTTAGGCTGATGCAGCCCGAGCGGAAGCAACCAAAAGGCGATCAAGCGGATGATGCTGGCCAGAGTGGCGTGGAGGTACATGTCGAGCGCGGCCGATAGCGCCAGCGCGGCGAACGCGATGATCGGGCAGACAGTGTGAATCGACGATCGACGCAGCACGAGCGTCAGCGCCGCCGCGCTCGATACGGCGAGAGAGATGATCGACCCCATGACGCCGATCCAGACTGGCTCGCCGCCGGTTACGCGTGCGACGCTGATCGAGAAAACGCTGAACGCTGCAGCCAGCGTTATCCCGACGCCGAGGAACACACCTCCCATGCGCGGCGACAGCGACGAGGCCAGGAAGCCCCACGCCAGCAAGACGATCGCAGCGAAGTCTAATCCGTGAATGAGAGTCGCCGGGATCAGGCCCGGTATGGACACGGCCACGAACAGTGTGCCTTCGACGAAGCACAACGCGAAGAATGCGACGATCGGCTCGCGAAACGCGCGCGCGTCGCCGCGTCGCCAGCGGGTGAGGGCCCAGTGGGTGCAGGCGACGAGTATGGCGACGACAACCGCCCCACACAGCAGGGCGCGTTCGAGAATGGGCGACAGATTGAGGGCGATGGCTTCAGGCATGTCGGACTGTGCGCATCTCATTCCGGGCTTTTGTAGTTTGAAGTTTGGAGTTTGAAATTTGAGAGAGCGTGGATGGGCCAGCGCTCGGGCAGCGGACGCCCCTCGAACGCGCGACGTATCCCGGCAGCGTGCTCCAGGCTCCTGGCGCGCAGATGATCGGCGCCGCGAGGGTAGCCCAACTCGACCAGAAGGTCACCGGCGGCTGCCTCGAACCGCTCCAAATCCTCAGGGAGCATCTGCAATCGCCAATCCCTTAGCCCGGGCGTGGGAGGCAACCACGCATGCTTCGCATCGAGGTCAAGGTCCATCCTCATTCGACCCTCGTGAAATCGGAGCATGGCCCCATCGTAAGGTACCCCCAGAAAGGCGCAGAGCGCCGCGCATTCCTCCATCGGATGGGCAACCAGGGCTTCGTAGCGCATCTCGTAATACAGATCGTCCCCTAACGATCTCCCGGCTTCACGCCCCAGCCGCACTTGCCACTCCCACCATAGGGCCGCCGCGGACACGGGGTCCTCGCTCCAGGTCGCGAAGCGGCTCGCCAGCTTGCCGGCCTTCCTCCAATTGATTGCGGATAGGCACACGTCCCGGCCATCCCGGATGAGATGGACGAATTTGGCATGCGGCCACAGGCTATGGAGGGTGGGTATGCTCAGCACGTATTCTACGGTCTTGTTTCCCACGAGAGTCTTGCCTCGGGCTTCCCCGTACCGATCGAACAATAACGTGATCAACCTGGCGTACGAGAGAGGGCGACCCGAGGCAAGCAGACCCTCAAGCTCCTGCCGGCTCATAGGAAGGCGGGTGTATCTGCCGAGACCGCCCTTCTCCAACAGGTCTTGGATGAACGCCGGCGTAACCAGGCCCTCCGGCGTCAGGCCCTCCCGGTTCTCGTACCGCCGAGGGATCCATCCGATTTCCGGGATGATGGCGATCTGGGGATGAGCGTCTACCATGCGTAGCAGCAAGGTTGTTCCTGAACGCGGACAACCCACGATGAAGACAAACGGGTTAGTCATCTAAGCACCTCCATAGCCTTCTCATCCGCCGTCTTTGTTGTTTCATGAACGGCATTCCTCCCCCATTCAATAAGCTGCTGGCATTGCTC
>DASSFZ010000325.1:0-6946 GCA_035693785.1 Anaerolineae bacterium
GGTTGGGCCAGGCCGTGAACGTGAAAATCACGTGGAGCGGCCCGTGGAGCATGCAGGGCGCACTCGCGGCCTGAAACAGAACAGAACCCCGGTTTCTCGAAGAAACCGGGGTTCTTCTTTCTTAACCGTCTGTTTGGAACGACTTGATCTTGTGCTGAACGGCGTAGGCCGCCGCTTCGGCGCGGTTGGCTAAACCCAGCTTGCTCAGGACGCTGCTCACGTAGTTGCGCACCGTGCCTTCGCCGAGATAGAGAAGCTGCGCGATCTCCCGGTTCGTCTTGCCCTCGGCCAGCAAGGCCAGCACGCGCATTTCCTGGTCGGTCAGATCGCTGAACGCCGACTTCTCCTCTTTGCGCTGCGCCTCGCGCACGCGCTCGAAGACGCGCTGGGTGAGCGCCGGATCGAGCAGCGCCTCGCCGCGCCCGACCGTCTCGATGGCGTGCACCAGGTCGTCGGCGCCGATCTGCTTCAGGACGTAGCCCGCCGCGCCGGCCGCGATCGCCTCGAAGAGCATCTCGTCCTCGGCGTAGGATGTCAGCATGATGACCTTCGTCTCGTCGCCCAGCGCCTGGACGATCTCGCGGCAGGCGTCGATGCCGCTGCCGCCCGGCAGCCGGATATCCATCACGACGACCTCGGGGCGATGCGCGATCGCTTTCTGAACCGCTTCCCTGGCCGAGCTGGCTTCGTCGACGACCGTGAAATCGGGATGGCGCTCGAGCAGCGCTTTCAGGCCGAGCCGAACGACCTCGTGATCGTCGACGATGATGATGCGGAGATGCTTTTTCAACCCCGTCCCCTTCCTGCCCTGTCCGACTTTAATATACCCCAACCCAGGCAGGCAGGCAAACGAAGACGGGTGATTATTTAGAAGGATTCAGCCAAAGCCAGCGCGCTGAGCACGGTCGAATGCACGACCCACTTCGGGGTATACAAGCTCTTCGCGAGCCAGAGCGGCGTGTAGCGGCAGTCAATGCGCTCTGCCGAGGAAACCAGGTAATCGACGCCGCGTCCAATCGCATCTCGCAGCCCCGGGCTGGCTGCCTGATCTCGCCCATACGCCACGAGCGCCTGAACGCAGTAGGCTGTTTCCTCGGCCGTGCTCGTCGCGTAGTAGCCCCACGATCCGTCCTCGTTTTGCGTGTTGACGATCCAGTAGACGGCGTCCGCTGCCAGGTCGGCATCCTCGCGCAGCGCAGTAATCGCGTGCGCCGTCGTGTAATACGGCGAGGCATGCCATTTGTCGAACCAGAACGTGCGCAGCGTGCGCGAGCGATTCAGAAACGCCACGGCCTTGCGAACCATGCGCTCCCGATCGGGGAACGGCGGCGCGGCGCGCAGCGCGTCGAGCAGGTGCACGTGCGCGCTAATCGACGGGTTGCGCTCGTAGGGAAAGCAGCGAAAGTGATCGTCCTCCTCGAACTGCGCCAGCAAAGCCGGCTCGGGCGCAGTCCCCGCCCAGGTCAGCGCGCGAAAGACCATCGCCGTGCCGTCGAGGTCCGGCACGACGAAATACGAGTTGTATCCCGCGCCGTTCTTGCGCTGCACTTCCCTGGCCAGCGCGGCGATATGCGGCTCGATCGCCGCGGCAACCTGGCTCGCGTCGGGCCATACCAGAGATGCGTTATACAGCGTCCACGCCGGTTCAAATACGTCGATGGGATCGACAGGCGGCGCCGCGCCGCCGCTGCGCGCCAGAACCCCGGCCAGGTAGTCGCGCGCGGCGAGATTGTCAGGGTCTTTCAAGAGGACATAGGCCGTCGCCGAGGGGGAGGACGCGATCGAGCCGATTTCGTCTTGCAGGTCCTTCACCCGCGCGACGTCCAGCTCGTCGCCGAGGAATTCCGCGCTGAAGACCGTGGAGATGCGACGCGTGTAAATCAGCTCAGGCGGTATGCGCTTCAGTTTGGCCTCGCGCATGCGCGCGACGCCTTGGTCAGTGGCGAACACGTCGTAGGGCACGTCGAGACCGAAGCGACCCGCCTCGTCCAGCAGCGTCGGCAAGATCAGCTCGAAACCGATCGTGTCGTAAGGGTCGGACGGCATGCCGGCCGCATCGCGCTGAATGGCGCGCTGAGCCGCTTCGATGCGATCTTCCCACGCGCCGCTATCCACGTGCTCGTTCCAGCGAGCCAGAGTGAGCGCGGCGCTGAGCGTGGAGATGACGCGGTCGTGGTAATAGTTCAACCGCGTCCCCCAACTGCCGTCGGCATGCTGGTGCGCCACAAGCCATTCCAGCGCTTGCGGGAAAGCCGGCCGGTCGGGGAATTCGCAATGCGGGACGCGCGCCACCCACGCCGTGTCATATGCCGTCGGCTCGATGCAGCCATCCCCGACGACAGATAGCAGAGCGCAGAGTTGAGAGCGCCAATCGCTCTCCGGCGCCGCACCGATGGCCGTGCGCTGATATGCATCGAAACCAGGAGTCGAGACTTCCATACCCTCTCGTTCCAGGCGCCTGAACAGCACAAGGCGCCCGCTCACCCGCCGAAGTCCGTCGAGCGCAGCGTGGGGCTAGCGTCTGAGAGCGTATCATATCCTGGTTAGGAAAAGGTATGCGCGAGGTCAGTAAATCCTTTCAGGAGCTACTTTGAGCGTTACAGTAGAATTGCAGAACTAGAGGTACCGAAGCTCGATAGCCTTCTGCTCCAGCTCGGCGCGGAATTCCGGGGCTGCCACGTCGATGAGCGCCCGCGCCCGCTGCCGGATGGTCCTGGCGTACAGGTTGGCCACGCCGTGCTCGGTGACCACGGTGTGGACGTGATTGCGCGTCGTCACCACGCCCGCGCCCGGCTTCAAGGTCGGCACGATCCGGCTGACAACGTCGCCCTGGATCGTCGCCGTCGCCGGCACGGCGATGATGGGAACGCCTCCCTGGCTGCGCGACGCGCCGTAGATGAAGTCGATCTGGCCGCCCACGCCGCTGTACAGGCGCGCGCCGATGCTATCAGAGCACACCTGCCCGGTCAGGTCGATCTCGATCGCCGAGTTAATGGCGACCATGCGATCGTTCTGGGCGATGACGAACGGATCGTTCACGTATTCGGAAGGGTGCAGCTCGACGATTGGATTGTCGTCGACGAACTCGTACAGGCGCCGCGTGCCGAGCATGAAGCCGGCGACGATCTTGCCGGGGTGCAGCGACTTCATCTCGCCGTCGATCACGCCCTGCATCACGAGATCGATGACCCCGTCGGAAAACAGCTCGGTGTGCACGCCCAGATGCGTGTGATGGGTCAATTGGTGCAGGACGGCGTCGGGGATCGCGCCGATGCCGGTCTGCAGTGTCGCACCGTCGGGGATCAGGCCGGCAATGTGCGCGGCGATCCGGCGCGCCAGCTCGGTCGTCATGCCCATCGGCGTCTCGGGCAGCTCGTAATCGACGGGCACGATGGTGTCGAGCTTCGACACGTGGATGAACGAGTCTCCCAGCGTGCGCGGCATGTGCGGGTTGACTTCGGCGATGACGGCGCGCGCTGCCTGAGCTGCCGTCTTCGTCACCCCGACTTCAACGCCGAACGAACAGAAGCCGTGCTCGTCGGGCGGGCTGACGTGGATCAGCGCCGCATCCAGCGGCAGGTAGCGATTCTTGAACAGGCCGGGGATCTCCGACAAGAAGCACGGCGTGAAATCCGCCCGACCTTCGTTGACGGCGCGCCGCACGTTGTCGCTGATGAACAGCGTATTGACACGCAGGTGGCCGGTCATTTCCGGCGCGACGTAATCCGCATTGCCGACGGTCAGCACCTGCACGATTTCGACGTCGCGCAGCTCCGGAGCGCGCGCCACCAGCGCTGCCAACACTTGCTGAGGCACCGAGCAGTTGCCGCTGAGGAAGATACGCTGGCCGGACTGGATGGCCGCAGCAGCCTGCTCCGGCGTGACGATCTTGTCGCGGTACATATCGAACCACGCCGTCATTCCGCCGCCTCCCGCAGCCCGAGCGCCGCAGCCAGCGCCGCGTTGACGACGCGCCCATCGCGCGTGGCGACGCCGCGCCGCAGCGCGGGGAGGCTGCCGAGCGCCGCGTCCAGACCCTTGTGGGCGATCTCCCAGATGAGCGGCCAGGCCGCGATATTCAGCGCGTGCGTGGCCGTGCGCGCCACCACGGCGGTCATATTCGGCACGCAGTAGTGGATCACGCCCTCTTCGACGTATGTAGGGTCGCGGTGCGTCGTCGGCCGGCTCGTCTCGACACAGCCCCCCTGGTCAATCGACACGTCCATGATCACGGAGCGGGGCCGCATCGACTGCACCATCTCGCGCGTGACGACGATCGGCGCGCGCGCGCCAGGCTCGAGCACCGCGCCGACGAGCACATCGGCAAACCGCGCCACCTTCCGGATGTTGAACGGGTGCGACACCATCGTCACCAGCCCGCCACCCTGGTGCATCTCGTCAAGCTGCTGCAATCGCCACAAATCGCGATCGAGCACGTACACGCTGGCGCCGGCGCCGAGGAACGCGCGGGCCGCGGCCGTGCCGAACGTGCCGGCGCCGATGATCACGACCTCGGCGGGCGGCACACCGGGCACGCCGCCCAGCAGAATGCCCTTCCCGCCGCGATCGTTCTGCAGCAGCGTCGCGGCCACCTGCGGCGCCATGCGGCCGGCGGCCTGGCTGAGTGGCTTGAGCACCGGCAGCGATCCATCGTCGTTCTGTATCGTCTCGTACGCGATGGCCGTGACGCGCTTATCCAGCAGACCCTCTACGCGCTCGCGGCGACCGGCTGCCAGGTGCAGGAAACCCATCAGAATGCATCCATCGCGCAGCCACCCGACCTCTTCCGCAATAGGCCGGCTGACCTTCAGGACGAGATCGGCGCGTCCATATGCCTCTTCGGGCGAATACACGATTCTCGCCCCGGCGCGCTCGTAATCGACGTCCGAGAATCCCGCACCCCGGCCGGCACTCCTTTCGACGTAACAGTGATGGCCGCCCGCCGTCAGCAACTCGACGCCAGCCGGCGTCAGGCCGACGCGATACTCGTTCGGGCGGCGTTCGCACGGGATGCCGATGTGCATGCGTTTTCTCCTATGATCGGGATGCGGAAGAATTCGTCTTCCTGGCGCGCACCAGGAGCACGGGGCAGTCGGCGTGCCGCGTCACCTTCTCGGCAACGCTGCCGTAGGCCCAGCGCGCCAGCCCCGTGCGCCCGTGGGTGCACATCGCAATCAGGTCGGCCCTGACTTCTGACTGGAGCGCGAGGATCTCCTCCGCCGGCTCGCCGAAACGCACCTCGACGCTCGTCGCAACGTTGCCTTGTGCCAGGGTCATCGCGACGCCGTTCAGGTAGTTCCGCAGCTCCGACTCAATGCGATTGCGCTCCTGGGTTTGCGCTTCGAAGTCTGCCCGGCTCACGACGAGCGGATACATTCTCAGCGGGGCCACCGCCGACACCGGCGCAGTCGCCGACAGCGGGGCGACCGAAATCAGGTGCACTGTGACCGTGCGTCCCCGAACCAGGTCTCGAACGTACGGTAGGACCTGCTCGGCCGTTTCGGAGCCGTCCAGTGGAACGATGATGTTACGGTACATGTTGGACTCCTAAAACAAGTGATCAGTGATCAGTCATCAGTCATCAGTTGTTCGGTCATCAGTGGGGGATGAGCGTCGGTATTGTACAACAACTTACTGCCATCAGTGGCTACCGATCACCAATTACCAATTACCAATTACTGATCACTGTTCTAGCCACCTGACACTTGAGGTAGCTGAACCTTTGGGAAGGGCCACAGTAAGATCAGGCAGCGTTCGATGAAATCAGCCCCGATCCGAAACAGGCTTAAGTCGCGGCGGTCACGGCGATCGACCCAGTGACGCTGACCGGCGCGGATGACGGCGTGACCGATGAAGAGCAGCCAGACGTACAATAGGCACACGGCCAAGGTCAAGCGATTCAGCCGCAGGAAATGCCGCAGGTGAGTAGCTTCCAGGTCAAAGCCATGGTCTTTCAAGTCGCCGAACATTTCTTCGATCCACATGCGGCGCGCATACGCCCGTCGCGCGGCGTATCGGTCGGGCAGATTGGTGGCCAGCAACCACGGTTCGTTTTCGCCTTTCGCCCAGTAGGCGAACACCGTGGTGTGATAGGCCCACTGCTGCGTCAGGCGTGCCTGAGGCCACCACGCCCACTGGCGCGGGTGCGTCACCAAGTCCGCCAAGGCGTGCCAGGTGCGGCGTCGATGGGCGGCCACCCGGTGCGAGCCTTTTTGACGCAACACGTAGCTCCAGCCCCAGCGCGCCAACTGTTCCAGCACAGAAATACTGCCAAATTCGGCGTCTCCGACCACGATCACCTGCGTGTCAGTCGGCACCAGGCGGCGCACGTAGGCCCACAGCGCCAACTGGGTCGCCGCCGAACTGTGACCACGCTGACCGCGCACCCAGCACCAAGCGATGGGGATGGCCCGCCGCCGATACGCGGCCGCCACCATCAGCAGTTGATGTCCAAAGCCGACCTGGCTGGCGTCCATGATCAGCGTCACCTTGTCGCCCGCCCACAGGCCCAACACCTGTTGCGCGGTCGCCCGATACCACGTCCGCACCTCGACCGCCGGGTTGTCCAAGAACCGGCTCAGCCGCCGCGTCAAACTGACGACTTTGGCCACGACGGGCCACTGGCGGACGATCGCGCTGGCATACACGCTGCGCGCCAAGTACAGACCGACAATCAGCCACAGCAGGTTGGTTTGTCGGGTGCTGCACTCATCCGGTATGTACTCGGCCAAGCGCGTGCGCCAAGTGCGGTACAATGTCGTCCTGTCCATCGGTGCGCCTCCTGGGGGTTGTGTGTGCAACTCAACCTTACCCAGGTTTGCCCCGATGGGCAACTTTTTACGCTAGTGTCAGGTAGCTAGATAACCGATAACTGCTTACTGATAACTGATTACTGATCACTGACAACTGATCACCCATCCCGTCTATATCGGTAATACGCCGCACA
>DASSFZ010000326.1:0-2414 GCA_035693785.1 Anaerolineae bacterium
GGGACGCCGAACTTGGCCGCCATGGCCGCCAATCGATCTGGATTGCGGCCACACAGCGCCACGAGCGCGACGTCCTCGCGGGCGCGCAAGCCGGGCAGGTGCGCGCCTTCGGCCCACCAACTGGTTCCGATCACGGCGGTACGAATTGGTCCGGTCATGACAGCTCCCTCCCCGACGCCCCAGTTCCCCGAGCCCGGCATAGGGATGCCGGGCTACGGCGTTTCTTCAGTTCCCGCTTAGACCGAGTTCCCCCAATACCTGTTCCAGCGAGGCCGTGCCGGTGGTCCCGATTTGCCGGATGGTGACCGACGCGACCAGGTTGCCGACGATGGCCGCCTCGCGCGCCGACGCGCCGGCGCACAGCGACGACACCAGCCCGGCCATGACGCTGTCGCCCGCGCCGACTGGGTCGATTGGGCCAGAGGCAGGTCGCGTGGGTACACGATCGATGTGGTCACGGTCGCACACCAGGATACCATCCTCGCCAACCGTCACGAAGACGGGCCTGTGCGTCCGTGCTGCGAGTGCCATGCCACAGGCCTCGACCACGGTTCGATCGGCGGCGTCCGCCCCGGGTTGCACGGCACGCACGGCCTCGCGCGCGTTGGGTTTGAGGATGACGTCAGCGAATAATCCGATGCGCTCGCGTGAATCGGCGACGAAGGCCTTGCCAGGATGGTGGCGCGCCTGCGCGCACAGTTCCCCGCGCACCCGATCGGTGATCACGCCGGAATTCACCTCGGACACCTGGTCGGCGACGACGATGCCATGCACGTGAGGCAGGGCCTCGTGCAGCCGGGCGATGATCCTGTCCTCGATCTCGGCCGGCAGTGGCGCGCGGTTCTTGAGGTCTATCCGGTTGATCTCGTGCAGCCATCCATCCGGTTCGTGCATCATCGGCTTCGTGTAGGTAGGCGTGAACCGGTCGGGGCACTCGATCAGAAGCGAACAGTCTACCCCGATGGCGCGCAGGGCGCGTTTGAGTTCGTAGCCTTCGCCGTCGTCGCCGATGACACCAAGCGCGACCACACTCACACCCAGCGCGCGCAAGTTGTTTATCGCCGTGCCGGCCGCGCCCGGGCTGCACCGCACCTGGGTGACCTGGTGCGCTTCCAATCCGGTCTCGAGTGAGACTTCGGACAGCCGCCGGTCAAGCTCCAGATACTTATCAAGGAAGACGTCGCCGATGACCAGGACGGTAAGATCACCGAAACGCTCGAGCAATGAGGCCAGACGAACGCGGTCCATGGCGCCATTTCCAGCTGCGCATGAGGCGGCAGCGCAATTCCACCCGCATCGACGCGAACCCGCCTGCGAGGATTTAGAGCGGTTTCCAATCCGCAGGCGCGTGTTCGGCCTCGATCGACCGAACCAACTGATGGTAGAACGCGGCGAAGGTGTCGCGATACAGTCCGCGGATGTAGTAACTCTCACCGCCGTCGGCCACAGTCCGGACGAGGATTGTCTTGAGCGGGCGGTAATAGTATCGGCCCTCGGTTATCGGAGGCGCGTGGTGAATATCCGGCCCGAGATCGTGCAGATCGAACACGACGGTCGTGAAGCAGTCGATACGGCGTCCTTCCTGATGGGCGACATTTCTCGCCATCGCGAGCGCCTTGAGATACACCTCCGGCCCCATGACCTGCGTGCTGACGTTGAGGAGCGCTCCGCCCTGCAGGCGCATGAGGCTCTCCGCGATGATAAGGAAGTCCGTGTATGACGTCTGTCCCAGCGCCGCGCCATCGCAGTTGGGATGCTCGTGAATGATGTCGTAACCGATCCCGACGTGGACGGTCACCGGCACACGCAATCGATAACCCGCCGCCAGGATGCTCGCGTCGCGATGCGGCAATTTCGCTTCCTCGATGAAGCGCCCCAGCGCCTCGCCGAGACCCAGTCCCTCGCGTGCGCCTGCGGCAATCGCGTCGTTCAGGCGCCCGGTCTCCTGCCACAGGCCGAATTGTCCTTCCCGGATGTAGCGCGCGACGCTCTCCGTCGTCGCGCCGATGAGTGCAAGCTCGTATTCGTGTATCGGGCCGGAGCCGTTCATCGCGACATGCTGGATCACGCGGCGTTCCATCAGGTCGATGACCAGCCGTGACAGCCCCATCTTGACAACATGCCCGCCCATCATCAGGATCGTCGGCGCGCCCCTGCGATGAGCCTGCGCCACCCGCTCGACAGCGATCGGCAGCGATGGATCGTCGCACGGGGGAGGAGGATCGCGCAGGCCAATCACCTCGGCAAGCGTCATATCGTGAACGCGCTTCGCCAGCGGCTTCAGTCTCAATCGACTGCGGTCGAACCTCGGGTAAGACATGCGATTCTCCTGAACCGATCAGGCAGGCTTGGGAAACGTGAAAGATCTTCGTCACAAGCCGAACAGGAAAGCGATCAGTTCTCTGTGTTCATCA
>DASSFZ010000327.1:0-2566 GCA_035693785.1 Anaerolineae bacterium
CGATCGTGATTCCGGTGCAGGTCAACGGCAAGCTGCGCGATCGAATCGAGGTGGCAGCCGGCGCCGGCGAGGAAGAGATCGTGCACGAGGCCCTGCTGTCGCCAGGCGTGCAGCGGCACATCGAAGGCAAGCAGATCGTGAAGACAATCTACGCGGCGAAACGGCTCTTGAACGTCGTGACGCGGTGACAGATTGTCGTCTCAGGCGCGCTGCTCGCGCCGGGTCATTTGCCTGGCGAGATGGCGCGGCGTGCACGCAGAACATGTCAGGCTGGACATAGGGCGGCTTTCCATAGCCGCCACTTTGCAGCGCGTATGGAAACGCGCCCCACGGTTGATGACAACATTTGCGTGCAGACATGGCGCGGTGCTTCTTGACACCATGCACCCACAGGTTTACAATGCGCAGTTGTAGAGAACACTTAGACGTGCATCGTACTCTCTTTACTTATCGTAGACAAAGACGCCCACCCATTTACGCACTTCCGACGACGCCTGGGTCGTAGCCGGCCTCCTCTCGGCGCATGCAAACCTTGCCCCGTGTCCCCCCGGCGCGGGGGCTTGTGTTTGCCTCTGGCACACGAGGCATGTATGCGCCATCCCGTCCCCACTGGCCGGCGTCCCCCGTGCTCATCTCCGTCCTCTTCGCCTTGACTGCTCCAAGCATTCGTATATTCCATCATGAATGAGCTCGCATTATGTTAGATAGAGTCAAGCATTTATTGATCGGTCCACCGCTGCCCACCCAGCAGCTCGGCGAACGAAAACTGAACAAGCTGCGCGCGCTGGCCGCCTTCTCGCCCGACGCGCTGTCGTCCATCGCCTACGCGAATCAGGAAATCTACCTGGGCCTGGTGGTTGCGGGCAGCGCGGGATTAGCCCTGTCGCTTCCGATCGGGCTGGCGATCGCGACGCTCCTGGTCATCGTCGCCCTGTCGCACTTCCAGACGATTCACGGCTACCCGTCCGGCGGCGGATCGTACATCGTCGCTCGCTCGAACCTCGGCACGCTGCCGGGCCTGATCGCCGCGACGGCGTTACTGATCGACTATATCCTCACGGCGGCGGTCAGCCTGACGGCAGGCGTGGCGGCGATCGCCTCGGCGTTTCCGGCGCTGTGGCCGCACCGCGTACTGCTGGCGGTCGTGCTGCTCGGCATCCTCGCCGTTCTCAACCTGCGCGGGCTGCGCGAGACAGGCACCGTGATGGCGGTTCCAGTCTATCTTTTCCTGCTCACCTTTTTTGCCACGCTGATCCTCGGCTCGCTGAAGCTTTTTGCAGAAGGACCCGGATCGCTGGCCTCCGCCGCGCCGCCGCCTGCTCAGACATTGACGGCGTTTCTCGTGATACACACGTTTGCGACAGGCTGCACGGCGCTGACCGGCATCGAGGCGATCAGCAACGGCGTGCCCGCATTCCGCCCGCCGGAAGCGAAGAACGCCGGCCGGACGCTGATCGTCATGGCTGTGCTGATGGGTCTTCTGTTCGTCGGCAGCATCGGCCTGACGCAGTCTCTGGCCGTCGTGGCCGGCCCGGAGGAGACGATCCTGTCGGCGCTCACGCGAAGCATCCTGGGCCGCGGCCCGGCCTATCTGCTCGTCCAGGTCACGACCATGTTGATCCTGGCGGTGGCGGCCAACACCAGCTTCGCCGACTTTCCCCGCGTGGCAGCGCTGCTCGCCGCCGACGGCTTCCTGCCACGCCAGTTCACCGGACTCGGAGACCGGCTGGTGTTCGCCAACGGCATCTTCGCGCTCTCGGCGGCGGCGGCGTTTCTCATCGTCGTCTTCGGCGGCGACACGCATGCGCTCGTGCCGCTGTTCGCCGTCGGCGCATTCCTCGCTTTCACGCTCTCACAGACCGGCATGGTCGTTCACTGGCGGCGCGAGCAGGCAGGGCATTGGCGGCTGAAGCTTCTCGCCAATGGCGGGGGCGCGCTGGTCACCGGCGTCGCGCTGATGATCATCGGCACCAGCAAGTTTGCCGAGGGCGCGTGGATCACGATTGCCGTCATCCCGATCACCGTCGCCATCTTTCTCAAGATCCACGCCCATTACGATGAAGTCCGCAAGGAGCTGTCGCTGCGCGGGCTGCCGCCGTCGATCAAACCTTTTCCGCAGCCGCGCATCGTCGTGCCGATCTCGGGCGTGCATCGCGGCATGGTCGATGCAATTGCGTTCGCCCAGTCGGTCTCGAAAGACGTGACGGCGGTCTACATCGAAATGGAACCGGGCAGCGGCGAGCGCATCCGCGAGACGTGGAAACATTGGTGGCCCAACGTCCCGCTGGTCATCCTCCCCTCGCCGTACCGATCGCTCGTCGGGCCGCTGCTCGATTTTCTCGACCAGACAGACCGGGAACACAATGACGGCCAGCTCGCCACTGTCGTGCTGCCCGAATTCGTCCCGGCCAGGTGGTGGCACGGGCTGCTGCACAACCAGTCAGGCTGGCTGATCAAAGTGGCGCTGCTGTACAACCGGCGGAGGCTCGGTTTTCAACGCGCAATCATCGACGTGCCATATCATCTTCGCCGTTGAGTCAGGCATTTTTCTTGACACGCCCGGCGA
>DASSFZ010000328.1:0-5793 GCA_035693785.1 Anaerolineae bacterium
GGCGGGCTTCTCGCAGGCCGACGTCGAGAACGTCATGGGCGGCAACTGGCTGCGGGTGCTGCGGCAGAGCTTGCCCGGCTGATTTTGCCTCACCCCCCGGCCGCTCCCCCTCTCCTGACGACGATACCGCCGTCGTCAGGAGAGGGGCCGGGGGTGAGGTCAATTGGCCAGAACGCGAACTCGCCCCAGTATTGAAATTCACGCCAGCTGAGCTTGCAGCGCACAAAAGAGTGCGATACACTTGACTTAACGGAGAATCGTAAAGGGGTTAAAGGAGGTCACCATGTCCCAGCTCAGAGCGATGGGCCTGACCCAGGCCGAGATTGACGAGCGAACGTTCATCTCGCAGGTGTACCTGTGGATGGCGAGCGCGCTCGTCGCCACAGCCGTCGTCGCCGCGCTGGTGGCGAACGATGCTGCCTTCGTGATTCAGATGATCACGAGTGGGCTGATTTGGGTGTTTTTCATCGGCGAAATCGGCCTGGTGATCGTGCTCAGCGCGCTGATCAATCGGCTGGCTGCGCCGGTGGCAACGGCGCTATTCTTCGGCTACGCCGCACTCAACGGCGTCACATTGTCGATTATCTTCCTGGTGTACACCGATGCCTCGATCGCGTCCACTTTCCTAGTCACGGCCGTGACGTTCGGGGCGATGAGCATTTACGGCTACACCACGAAGCGCGACCTGACGACGATCGGCAATTTCTTGGTGATGGGGTTGATCGGCTTCCTCATCGCATCGGTCGTCAACATCTTTCTGGCGAGTGAAGCGATCTATTGGATCACCACCTACGCCGGCATTCTGATCTTCGTCGGGCTGACAGCCTACGACACGCAGAAGATCAAACAGATGGCCTCGGGCGGTCTGGCCGGGGGTGAGGCTTCACGCAAGGCGTCGATCCTGGGCGCGCTCAGGCTGTACCTCGACTTCATCAACCTGTTCTTGCTGCTGCTGCGGCTGATGGGGCGGCGGCGCTGAACAACGCGGCGCCAGGAGAATAGTTGGGCGCTTTCTCGGACAACAATGGAACAACCTTGCCGGGAGATACACGGGGATTACGAACCCTTCGCTATGTAAGCGGATGGAGAGAGTCGTCAATACCCTGATGTCCACTTCCGATGTTCAAACCTAAGACAGCACCACCAACTATGCCGGACACTACACTGGCGACAGTTATTGTCATGACGGACATCATACTTACAAGCCATGAACTGATCTGACCATTGAGTCCGGATCGGTATGAATCCATCGCTTGTCCAATACCCCACACAATGAGGCTGAGAACAAGTCCTGCCAAGCGCCCAAGCCCAAAACTAACGATACTTGCAAGTGCTAAATGCTTCATCCGTTTCCAGTCGTTCCAGACAGCGCCGATTAAGATGCCAACTAGGGCACCAATGGTAACAGGTTCCAGCAAGACCAGAATGAAAGGAACAACTGCGCTATCGGGGGAAACATTCGTCGCCAAGAAGATTGTCATGAGCGAGGCGACCAAGTGTCCAATGCCAAACGCGAGCGCCCCAATGGACGCAAATAGGCGGATGTGTTTACGAGATTCACCAGCGACACAGAACAACGCTCCGCCTATAGCACCTGCAAGGGCGTACAGTATCACACTGGCGCTGAGCCACCCAACGGAAATCGTCTTAGCCAAAGCAAAAGCAACGCCGAATCCAAGTGCGCCCCATAAAGCGGAGCGCCGGGGGTCGCTAGAGAAATGAAAGTTACTCATAAACGCCTCCTCATAGTTGAGCCAATGCTCACGAAGCAAGTTCATTGGCAAATCGCGGAGTTCTCGTAGACAGGCAACAATTGCGGACATGACACCTGCCCGCGCAGCATCGGATATGGTAGCGGCAAAGACTGCCTGCATTTCGTCTCTAAACTCGGTCTGAAATCTATACGGATACAACCGGAGCAATGCGGCATAGATCAGTTTGATTATCCGAAAGATGTGCATTATGCCCGCTCTCCAACAGAGCGAAGTCGGGCTGTCTCCACTAAGTTATGTAGGCGCGCAACTTCAGCATCCAAGATACGTCGCCCCAGAGCCGTTAATGCATAGGCTCTGCGGGGCCGCCCTGTATCGGCAGAGTCTGAGCCACCTGCCCGCCTGATCCAGCCCTGCTCTAGCAGACGCTTGAGTGCACCGTATAGTGTGCCTGTGCTTAGGATAATGCGGCTAGCACTCAAGGATTCTACATCCTTCAGAATGGCGTAACCGTGTTTAGGTTCTGCTGCCAAACTGATCAGAATGAAGAAAGTAGATTCACTCAAGGGCAAGTTGACTTGGATATCACCCTGGGTAACTATAATCGGCCTCCTTCTGCAATATGTCGTCAGACGACATGTCATCATGCGACATTCTATCACTATTTGCTTCTGAGGTCAAGAGGGAATTGTCCGGGCGGTGCATTTCAGAAAAATGGCGACTTGGGGCTGGTGGCTGGCCCACTTCGCTACGCTACGAGGTGCTTCGCAAGAAATGCGCTTACGGGCAACGCGAAGCCGACCTTCGTCGGCTTGTCGGCGGAGGCGGCCTTAGCGTTTTTGCTGCCGTGACTTCTAGTCACCGGATTCTCGCCACCAGAATGAAATACACGCTTGTCCGGGCATCAGTCGGTAAACACTTACGCGCCCAAGTTACGGTCGCTGCGACACGAAGTCGTAGAGGTAGCTGTGATGCTCCATCGGGAGACATCACCTGCTCGTCTGCCAGCAGTATCCTACCGGCACGTGCGTCACGGGCAGCGGTGAGGTGCGAAGCGGCTGGGACAAGGTAGCCTCAGCCGAATGGAGGGTCACGTAAGCGTGAGCGGACGTGACGACGGCCAGCCTCCAGGCCGTCGAGAGCTAGGATGGCGTGGTAACGGGTGAATCGCTGATAAACGTCGTGAACTTAGACCAGCGCAAGAGGCTGGCCGCTTGAACCAAACGGTACGGGATCAGGAACAGGTGCTCGACCGTCACCTGATGCAGACGCAGCACTCCCGGCGAACAGGCGAGACCTAACCCACGCGGGTACATCTACGGAACGTGATAATCCTGTCATCCCTCCTCTGTCAACTGTTGCCTCAACTGATCCGGGATCTGTCGGCACGCAGAGCACGATCCGCTTGCATAGGTCATCACCTGGCTCTATTCTGCTCTATCGGTCTTCCTTTGTCGAGTGTACAGTAACTGGCTGAACTCCACTGCAAGCGCGTAGGCCACCGAATACATGGACTATTCTGGTATTGACAGTAAGGTAACAGACTGTTATACTTTTGCTAGAAAGTATGGTATAACTCATGCACAACGTCAAAACCGCTATATCCATTCACAGGTCGCTCTTTGATCAAGCCGAGGAGTGGGCACGCAAGCTGAAGGTCTCGCGCAGCCGCCTGTTCGTGTTGGCCTTGGAAGACTTCATTCGCCGCCAACAAAACCAAGAACTGCTCACACAGATCAACGCGGCATACCCCGATGAACCCGACCCGGCAGAGCAGACCCTCCGCCGCAAGCATCGCCGCCACCATCGCCGCCTCGTGGAGGGCGAATGGTGATCAACCAGGGCGATGTCTACTGGATTGACCTCGAAGAGCCGAGAGGCTCCGAACCCGGTTATCGACACCCACATGTTGTTGTGCAGAATAACCTGTTCAATCACAGTCAGATCCGAACCGTTGTCGTTTGTCCTCTGACGTCGAACCTCAAGCGCGCGAAAGCGCCCGGCAACGTCCTGCTCGAAAAGCGCGAGGCGAACTTACCCAAGCAGAGCGTGGTGAACGTCTCACAGATTTTCACCGTAGACAAAGCGCAATTAAGCGATCACATCGGATCACTCTCGCCGAAGCGAGTACATCAAATCCTTGACGGCATCAAACTGGTTCTCGAACCACGTGAGGCAGATTAGCACGGGCAGCGCAAGTTTTCACGGTTTACCCCCACACTCCCAGGCGCACTCACACCCCTTCACGCCACCTGTTTCGCCATCACGCTCTCAATCGCGCGCATACGCTTGCGGGCCTCGTCGCGCTGCACCAACTCCACGCCGCGCACCAGTCCGCGTAGCAGCCCGCGCGATTTGAGCGCCTTGCCAAATCCATAATAACCCGTCTCGGCCAGCACGCCTTCGACGACGACGTGATACACCGTGCTGGCCTCGGCCTGCGGTTTCAGTGAGGGGAGTATCTCATCGCAGAAGCGCAGAGGACGCTGAGTTTTCCTAAGAATTTCTCTGTACTCTCGGCGTCTCGGCGGTGAAATCCGGACTTTCTTAAGCAGTCTCTAACGGAGAGGGAGGGCCGGGGTGGGGCAGGTGAGGTCATCGCCTCGATTTCAGCACTCGTTCGATGCGCAGGCGCAGCTCCTGCGCGTCGAACGGCTTGGTGACGAAGTCGTCCGCGCCGGCCTCCAATGCCTCGACGCGATCGGGCGGCTCGTTGCGTCCCGTGAGGAAGATAATCGGGATGTGCTGGGTGTAGCGATCCGCGCGCAGCGCGCGGGCTACCGTGAAGCCGTCGGAGTCCGGCAGGCGCACGTCGAGCAGGATCACGTCCGGCCTGGCCTCGCGCGCGATGCGCACTGCCGCCGCGCCGCGCCGCGCGACGTGAACCGCGTATTCGAGGTTCTCGAAATAGAACTCGAGCATCGAGCAGATGTCTGGATCGTCGTCGACGATGAGGATCGCCGGCTGCCGATTCATGTCACCTCCGTTCCGGCGGCATGGCCCCGCCGGTCATTGCACGAATCCAAACGACGCGAGCATTTGTTCCAGCGTCGCCGCCAACTCGGAATCGGCCGGCGCGACAATCGACACGGCGTATCCGCGCCCGTTGCGGATGGCGAACAGCGTGCGCTGCAGGAAAGCCTGCCCGTCCTGCTCGACGGCGGCCTGCGTCATCATCGCGCCCACGCCGCCGAGCAGCACAGGCGCCGGCTCGGAGAACGCCGCGTCGCCGGCCGTCGAGCGCAGGCCCTCCATCTGGCGCTTGGCGAAGCCGGCCAGTGCCTCGTCTCCGTCCAGCTCCTGAACGTACACGACCAGCATCGCTCTCACGGCCTGGCTGACGAAGGCGACCGCATGCACCTTGTCGACCTGCGCGCCGACCAGGCTCGACGGATCGACACTGGTGACCCAGTTCGATGGGTAGTCCACGCGAAAGCCGAACGCGGGATTGATATACGGCTGCAGCTCGCCCACCTCATACGGATTGCCGGCACAGGCCGACAACAAGAGCCAGCTTATCAGCGACGCCAGACCAAGCCTCGTCTTCACGATCCTCCTTGGAGATAGCCGCAGAGATACAGACACACGGGGGTTCTCCTCAGAAACCTGGTTCCTCGGAGAAGTCAGGTTTCTAAGGGATTACTTAGGTTGTGAGACTCGCCCCGCACACGCCGCAGAACTTGAAGCGCGACGGCAGGTTTTTCGCTCCGCAGTTTGGGCAGGTGACGGCCGGAGGGCCGTAGTGGTATTCGGGCGACTCGTCGGACTCGGCCCTGCCGCGCAGCGTCTCGTAGTCGGGACGCCGCTTTTCCCTGAATGCGCGTACGCCTTCGACCGTCTCCAGCGATCCGGCGTGGAGGGTCAACCAGTCGCGTGTGTGGCCGATCGTCAGGCCCCACGACAGCTCGCGCCAGAAGTTGAGATGCTGTCGCGTGTAGCGGATGATCTCCGGGAACTTGGCGAGCAGCTTGGCGGCCATGGCCGCCACCGCTTCGTCGAGCTGGGCGCGCGGCACGACGCGATTGACCAACCCCCACTCCAGCGCCCTCTGCGCGGAAATTTCTTCGTTGAGGAAGAGGAT
>DASSFZ010000329.1:0-6162 GCA_035693785.1 Anaerolineae bacterium
CCTCGACAATGGCCGGGCCGGAGAAGGTCGCGCCGGGGAATAACTTGTAGCGGTCGTAAACGGCAAAGGGAATGAAATCGCGCGCGAGGCCGGAGAACGCCTTCCGCTCGCCTTTGATCGCGTCTTGAATGTGGCCGCCTCTGTTGGGGAGGCGGGGCAACTCCAGCAAGCGCACCGGCAGGCAGGCGCGCACGCGAAAGTTGACGAACTCAACCGGCGACTCGGGGTACGTGCGCCCGTACAGTCGTGTGTAAACTTCGTCGAAGCGGCGGCGCACCTCCACCGGGTCGAGCGTCGTGAAATCGTGTTCGGGGATCGGCAGGTTGGTCTCGGACCCCTGGCCGATGAAGCGGGCATCCACCGAGCGCGAGAAGTGTATCGAGACCTCACGGGTCTCGGAGACCCGTGAGGTCTGCAACGTTCGCTCACCTTCGGATTCCATCTCGCGGAATAGTCTCTCGATTGCCGCAAAATCCGCTGAGAACACCGGCGCTTTGTGGCTGCGTACCAGATCGAACGCGCGCGGCGCAGTGAAGAAGCCGAGCGCCGACCCCACACCGGCATTGGGCGGCACGACCACGCGCGGCGCGCCCAGTTTCTGCGCCAGCCCGTAGGCATGAACCGGTCCTGCCCCGCCGAAGGCGGCCAGCGTGACGATCTTCGGGTTGCCGCCGCGCTCGGCGATATGCGTCTTGGCGGCGGCGGTCATCGTCTCGTTGATCAAATCGTGGATGCCCCACACGGCTTGAAGATACGACACACCCAACGGCTTCGCGACCTTTTCCTCGATGCCGCGCCGCGCGGCTTCAACATCCAACTTCATCGCGCCGCCGAGGAAGTAGTCGGCGTCGAGGTAGCCCAATAGCAGATCGGCGTCGGTGACGGTCGGCTCGGCGCCGCCGCGCCCATAACAGATCGGCCCCGGCTCGGCGCCCGCGCTTTCCGGCCCTACCTGCAGCGTGCCTCGCCGGCTCATCCGGGCGATGCTTCCGCCGCCCGCGCCGATCTCCATCAGATCGACCACCGGCACTTGAATGGTGAGGCCGCTGCCCTTCATGAAGCGCTGCACGCGCCCGACCTCAAAAGTGGGCACAACCCCGGCGACGCCATTCTGTATCAGACAGGATTTGGCGGTGGTGCCGCCCATGTCGAAGCAGAACATCTCGGGGCTTTTGAACAAACGGCTGAAATACTCGCCTGCGATGACCGCCGCCGTCGGCCCAGATTCGATGATGCGCACGGGGAACTCGGCGGCGGTTTCGGCAGAAGTGACGCCGCCGCTGGAAAGCATGATGAACAGTCGCCCGTGAAAGCCCAGCCCGGCTAGCCGGTCGTACAGTCGCCGCAGGTATTTTTCGGTGAGCGGCTTGACGTAGGCGTTGGCAACGGTAGTGCTGGTGCGCTCGTATTCCCGAATTTGCGGCAAGACCTCGTACGAGATGGAGATCGAGGTCGACGGCAACTCCTCGGCGATGATGCGCTTAAGCGCGATCTCGTGCGTTGGATTCTCAAAAGAGTTGAGCAGGCAGACGGCCACGGATTCCACGCCCATGCTTCCCAGAGAACGCACCCGGGCGCGCGCGTCTTCGGCGTCGAGTAGCTTTAGCACGCTCCCGTCCGCACGGACGCGCTCGTTCACCTCCAGCCGCCACCGGCGGGGCACCAGCGGCTCGGGAAATTCAGCGAAGACATCGTAGGGGGCATAACGGATCTCGCGCCCCAGTTCGAGCACGTCACGAAAGCCCTGCGTCGTGATCAGCCCGGTGCGCGCCCCTTTGCGCTCGATAATGGAGTTGATGACCAGCGTCGTGCCGTGGATGATCTCCTCCAAATCATTCACATAGTCTGAAACCTTGTCCGCCAGCCCGCGAATCCCCTCCTCGATGGCATCCGACGGATCGCGCGGCGTGGTCAGACACTTGTAAGAGGTGATCTGACCTGTGGCATCATCGAGCAAGACAAAATCGGTGAACGTGCCGCCGATGTCAATGCCGAGTCGCATGCCAGTCTCCAGTGGTCAGTCGTCCGTGGTCAGTCATCAGTCGCCAGCCAGCGACCGTCATAGCACGCCACGTTCCTTCAGCTCAGAAAGTTGCTCGCGACCATAGCCGAGCACTTCGCCGAGAATCGTCTCATTGTGCTCGCCGAGCCGTGGAGGGAACGAGAGTGTTGCGGCTGCCCCATCGTTCACTTCGGCGACGGGAGCGAGAACAAGCTCAGTTGCGGTCCGATCGTCGCGAACGCGCAGGAGCGAATCGCGCGCGAGCGGCTCCGATAACACATCGTTTAGCGTATTTACTCTGGCGACCGGGACGCCGATGCGATTGAGCGCCGTGATCAGATCGTCAGACATCATCGCTCGAGTGCAATCGGACATCCGTTGATTCAACCGCTCGACGTCGGCGATGCGGCCCGCATTACGCTGGTATCCCGGTGATGATAGGCCCTCAAAGCCAGGCAGTTGTGTGATCGCTTCCCATTGCCGATCGTTGCCGACGGCAATGTAGACATACCCATCGCGCGTCGGGTAGACGGAAACGGGGGCGAAAAACTGGTGTGTGTTGCCGCGCCGCGTAACGCGCTCGCCGAGCGCCGTGAGCATGATCGGGCCGGCCATCCACGCCAGCGCCGAGTGATACATCGAGATGTCGATGCGAGAGCCTTCGCCAGTCACCGCGCGGCGATACAGCGCCTTCATCAGCGCGCCGTAAGCGTGCTCTGCCGCGCCCAGATCGACCATGGGCAAGCCGAACACGAGCGGCGGGCCATCCGGGTCGCCGGTCAGCTCCATCCAACCTGCGCGCGCCTGCAGCACCGGATCGTAAGCGGCTTCGTCGCAGTTCGGGCCGAAGCCGGTGATGCCGAGCCAAATAGTCTCTGGTCGAATCGTCTTGATAGTCTCGTAGTCGACGCCGAGTTTGGCATAACTCGACGGTCGATTGTTTGTGGCGAAGATGTCGACCGGCAACTTCGCAATGAGTTCATGCAGAATGGCGCGGCCCTCCGGGTCGGCGAGGTTGAGCGTAATCGCCTGCTTGCCGCAGTTGTTGGCGAAAAAATAGCTCGCCATGCCCGGCTCGCCAAGGACGTCCCGCCCGACATAGCGATTCGGATCGCCGCGCCCCGGCGGCTCGAGGCGAATCACGCGCACGCCCTCGCGCGCCAATCGCTGCGTAAGAAACGGCAGCGTGGTTGCCTGTTCAAGAGATAGGACAGTCAGATCGGAAAAAAGTGACATACAGATCAATACAGATAGTGATCAGTGACCAGTCATCAGTAATTACTGATTACCGATTACTGATCTGGACTTTGTCCAATTTGGCCTTTTCGGCCCGTTTTAGGCGGTTTCTGCGACATGTCGCCCCAGATATGGGGGCACAATGTCGTAATGAATGCCTATATGTGGCGTCAATATGAAAATGGACAAAGTCCAGACTGATAACTGATTACTGATAACTGATTACTGACAACTGCTCACTCGTTAGTCGTCACCCTCCAGCGCGGCCCTTGTCCCTGCAGCACCGCCAACACCTCTTCGGCGATCATTAGCCCTGCGGAAGCCTGAGCCTCTGTCGTTTGCGCCCCGACGTGCGGCGTAGCAATCACCTTTGGGTGTGCGGCAATGCTCTCCGGCAGCGGCGGCTCGGACGCGAACACGTCGAGCGCGGCCCCGGCCAGCGCGCCCGAGTCCAGCGCCACGCGCAACGCGTCTTCGTCGATCACGCCCCCCCGGGCAGCGCAGATCAGGCGCGCGCCTTTCTTCATCATTGCGAACTGCTCCAGCCCAATCAACCCACGCGTTTCCTCAGTAAGAGGCAAGTGCAGCGAGAGGTAGTCCGATTTGGCGATCACTTCGTCAAACGCAGCAGGCACAGCCCTACGAGCGCGGATTTCCTCGGCGGTGAGATAAGGATCGTAGGCCAGCACCGTCATTCCGAACGCTTCCGCCCGCTTCGCGACTTCGGCTCCGATGCGCCCAATGCCCAGCAGGCCCAGTGTTTTGCCGAATAGCTCGCTGCCCACGAACGCGTTTTTCTCCCACTTGCCCTGCTTCATCAACGCATCGGCGATTGGGATGTTGCGCGCTAGCGCGAGCATCAGCCCAAGCGTGTGCTCGGCGACGGCGACCGAGGCGGCCAGCGGGCTGTTGACGACCGTAACGCCGCGTGCGATAGCAGCCGCCACGTCGATGTTGTCCACGCCGACGCCGGCCCGCCCGATCACCTTGAGATTCGTCCCGGCTTCGACGACCTGGGCCGTCACCTTGGTGCGCGATCGGACGACGAGCGCATGATACGCCGGCAGCGCGGCCAGCAATTCATCCGCCGTAATCTTCGGATTGACCGTGACCTCGCCTGCCGTCCTGAGCAGTGCAATACCGTCTCCGGACAGACCATCAGCAACCAGTATTTTGTGCGTCATTGTGAACTCCGCAGAACAATGGTCATCGACCAGTGATCAGTGGTTAGTGGTCACTGGTCACTGATCACTGATTACTGATCACTGATTACTGATTACTGACGACTATCCGTTGACTCGCTGAAACTCGGCCATGAACTCCACGAGCGACTGGGCGGCGTCGATCGACAAAGCGTTATACAGCGACGCACGTAACCCGCCCACCGAGCGATGTCCGTTGAGGCCAACCAATCCCTCCGCCTCGGCTTGCTTCGCAAATCTCTTCTCCAGGTCTTCGGACGGCAGGCGGAACGTCACGTTCATCCGCGAGCGGCTGTCAAGCCGCGCGTGGCCGCGATAGAAGCCGCCGCTCGAATCGATCGCCTGGTAAACCAGTCTGGCCTTCGCCTCGTTGTGGCGAGCGATCGCCTGCAAGCCGCCGATGTCCTTCAGCCAGCGCAACACCAGCCCGACCAGATAGACGGAAAAGCACGGCGGCGTGTTGTGCAGCGACTTGCTCTCGGCGAGCGCTCTGTAATCGAGCATGACCGGTAGTCTCGACGGGACGCGATCCAGCAAGTCGTTTCGGATGACGGCGAGCGTCACGCCCGCCGGCCCGAGGTTCTTTTGCGCGCCCGCGTAGATCAGCCCGTACCTCGACACGTCGATCGGCCGGCTGGCGATATCCGACGAAGCGTCGCACACGAGCGGCACGCCAGGCGGCGGCTCCGGTTCGTTGGCCCACTCGACGCCATGGATCGTTTCGTTCGCGGTGAAGTGAAGATAGGCCGCCCGCGGATCCAGATCGAGCTCGGCGGGAGACGGGATGTAATCGAAGTTGCTCGACTCCGTCGAGCCAGCCGTGCGAACGCGGCCCGCCTTCTCGGCTTCTTTGATCGCCGCCTTCGCCCACGAGCCGGTCAGGATGTAGTCGGCTGACTGATCCGGCCCGCGCAGGTTCAACGGCGCCATCGAAAACTGCAAACTCGCCCCACCCTGCAGAAACAACACAGTGTAGCTGTCAGGGATATTCAACAGTGAGCGCAGATCGGCTTCCGCGCGAGCCATGATGCCCTCGAACTGCGGCGATCGATGGCTCATCTCTAGCACCGATATACCGCTGCCGTCATAGCTGAGCAATTCGTCGCGCGCCCGTTCCAGCACAGGCAGCGGCAAAACGGCCGGGCCGGGGTTGAAGTTGTGCACACGCCCCGCCGCCTCGGCCTGCAACCCTTCGGCTTTGCTCAGGGCAGGTCCCGTCTGCGCCATGACACCCGTAGCCATAGATGATTTCCTCGCTCCTCTGGTTCCCGGCATGGGGATGCCGGGTCTACAGCCGCACCGGCTCTCGAAACACGCCGAAGACCTGCTTCAACGTCTGGGTGATCTCGCCCAGCGTCGCGTACGCGCGCACCGCATCCATGATGGCAGGCATCACATTCTGGCCGCTCGACGCCGCGTCACGTACTTTCGCCAGCGCAGTCGCCACTGCCTGCGCATCGCGGCTGGCGCGCACCTCGTTCGTCCGCCGGATCGATTCCTCCGCCTGCTCCGGATCGTATTCGTGCAACTGCACGCCGCGCTGCTCGCCCTCCAGCCGGTAGCGATTCACGCCGATCTTCGCAATCGTCCCGTTCTGAATGCCTTGCTCGACCTTCAGCGCCTGATACGCTACCTCGCGCTGCACGGCGCCCTCGCTCACCGCGTGCACGATGCCGCCCATCTCGTCGTCGACGCGCTGCATCTCGGCGACGATGCGCCTCT
>DASSFZ010000330.1:0-2859 GCA_035693785.1 Anaerolineae bacterium
GCAGACGACGCATTCACGTTCTTCCGATAGGCCGACACCAGCGCGTTGGCCAGCGCCTCCAGCACCACTTCCTTGGGCAGGTTGCGCTCGTTGCAGATTTGGTTGAAGGCTAGCAGAAATTCACTCTTCATAGGATTCGCCATTCCTCCGTGGCGATATTCAGTTGTGCCCGGCGCTGCCGAGCCGGGACTGCGGTCCTCCGGCAGGCTATTTTAAGCAGAAAAGTGGGGAGCGCCCACTTTTCTCAACAGCCCTATAACCAAAACCATGCTGATTATAACTAGGTTCTGTTCGTCTGTCAACCTCAGCCGGGCCGGTGATTATCCACAAGTCCGTTCGTCCTCGGGCGCTCAAGAATCCATAACCCCTTCCGTCCGAATCATCCGGCGTGGCTCGCGGTTGACCGTCAGTTGAAACACATCCGGCCGCGCGTAATGCCCGGCCACGTCGATCATCCACTTCGGCCCGCGCAACTGCGCCGGATCGACCTCCGCGTACAAAATCCCCTCTTGCTCACGCAGCGGTCCGGCGACGAACTCGCCGTCGGGATTGGCGATCGCGCTGTCGCCGACGTTGATCCACTCGCCGGCGTGCTGATAGAAGCGCTGCTTGAACTCAAAATGATCCGGAATGTCGGACTTGCGCAGAGCCATACAGCAGCCGATGACGACCACGCGGCCCTCCTTGGCGATGTGGCGCAGCGTCGAGAGCCACGGCTGCCCGCGATCCCACGTCGCGGCAATGTAGATCTGCGTGCCCCAGGCATACATGGCATAGCGGGCGAGCGGCATGTAATTCTCCCAGCAGATCAAGCCGCCGATTTTTCCGAACGGCGTGTCGTAAGCTTCGAGCGTGCTGCCGTCGCCCTGCGCCCACACCAGCCGCTCGCCGCCGGTCGGCACCAGTTTGCGATGCTTGCCCAGGACGTTGCCCAGCGCGTCGAGGTACAGCAGTGTGTTGTAGAGGCTCGCGCCGCTGGCCTCGACGTTGCGCTCGGTCACGCCGATCACCACGTAGGTCCCGGCGCCCTTCGCCGCCTGGCACAGGCGCTGTGTCGCCACGCTCGGAATCTCGACGGCGTTGGCGAGCAGCTCCGCGTACAACTCGTTGAGTATCCCTTCCTCGCCGGCAGGCACGGCCCATACCCAGTCGGGATAGGCGGGGACGAAAGACTCGGGGAACGCGACGAGACGCGCCTCGTTGCGGCCCGCTTCCGCGATCAGCTCGCACGCCTTGTCGAGCGTGGCCTCTCGATCCAGAAACACGGGCGCAGCCTGCACAGCAGCGATCTTGAACTTGACGTTGGGTATTGGCATTTCGATGAATTCGTCCTCCGTGGAAAATCAGGGCGAAGCCGAAGTCAGCCGATAAATCGTCCCGTCGTCATGACCGGCCAGATAGACTTCGCCGGCTTCATCTTCGCCGAACGAACTGACGTTGAAGTTCACCCGCATCTGCTCGGCCATGTTCCATCTGCCCGAGGGGTCGCGCTCCAGCGACCACATAATCCCGCTGCAATAGTCGGCGAAGAAGTACAGCCCATCCAGCCCCGGATAGGCCGCCCCGCGATACACGGCGCCACCGGTGATCGAACAGCCGGAGCCATGATCGTACTCTGCCACAGGCGGCGTCAGGCCGCTTTGATCGCATCCCTCGCGCGGGTTGAAGCAGTGATTGCCTTCCATGATCCGCCAGCCGTAGTTCTCGCCGCCCGCGCTCGACGCGGCCTGAAAGTTCACTTCCTCGTACACGTTCTGGCCGACGTCGGCGATGTAGAGATCGCCCGTCGCCCGGTCGAACGAGAACCGCCACGGGTTGCGCAGCCCTTTGGCCCAGATCGATACTTCACCCGAGCGCACGTGCATCCGCAGCATCTTTCCGAGAAGGGCGTTGTCGTCTTGCCCGTTCCCGATCTCGCCATGCCGGTCACCTGCGCCGCCGCCGTCGCCCGTGCCGATGTACAGATAGCCGTCCGGGCCGAACTGCAACTGGCCGCCGTTATGGTTCGCTTCAGGCTGGTCGATAGTCAGCAGCACCGCGCCGCTCTCCGGGTCTGCGACATCTGGATTGTCCGACACTTGATAACGCTCGATGACCGTAGCGCCATCCGGCTGGCGGGTGTAGTTCACGTAGAAAAACCCGTTCGATGTGTAGTCCGGATCGAATGCAACGCTCAACAGACCCCGCTCGTTTGCTCGCGAGTTCACTTTCGAGGCGATGCTCAGAAACGGGACGTCGAGCACAGCGCCGTCCTCGATGATCCAGATACTCCCTGCCTGCTCGACTACGAACAGGCGATCATCACCGGCATGTGTGACGTAGGTGGGCCGCTCAAAGCCCGATGCAACCGGCTCGACGCCGAGCGTGAACGCCGGACGCACCGCCGGCAGGGTCGATTCGGGCGCTGCCGGCGGTCGAGTCGCGGCAGGCTCGACCGGCGTGGGCGCAGGCTCAGTCGGCGCGATTGCCGGCGACCCTATGGTCGGCCTCACTTCTGTTGGAGAAACTGTTGACGTCTGACTCTGCGTACACGCGCTGACCAACAGCACAAACAACAACAAGTGAACCCATTTCATTTCGCGACCTCTATAGCAATGTCCAGTTTGGTTTACGGTATTCCGGAGTCGAGCCTTCAGGCGGATCCGGCTAAAGCCTCGATTCCAAGTCGTAAATCCAAGGGGAAATCTCTCTATATCCGTTTATCCGTTGTGCGAAGCAATCCGTTGCCTTAACGCCGCAAGCACGCGCGGTGCGGTCTTCGGCAGGTCGCTCAGGCGCACGCCGGTCGCATCGGCGATGGCGTTGACGATCGCCGCCGCAGCCGGCACGAACGGCGCTTCGCCGACGCCACGCGCGCCG
>DASSFZ010000331.1:0-2250 GCA_035693785.1 Anaerolineae bacterium
CGGCCCACGAGGCGGTGGAGCAGTTCCCGTTCGAGATGGCGGGTCTCGACGGCTACCGCGCGATCATCCTGTCGGATATCGGATCCAACTCGCTGCTGTTGCCGCCGGCCGTCTGGCTGCAGTCGCGGACCGTGCCCAACCGGTTGAAGCTGATCAAGGCCTGGGTGGAAAAAGGCGGCGGTCTGCTCATGGTCGGCGGCTATCTCTCCTTCCAGGGGATCGACGGCCGGGCGCGCTGGCGGCGCACGCCGGTGGAGGATGTCTTGCCGGTGACCTGCCTGCCGTACGACGACCGGGTCGAGATCCCCGAAGGCACCACCGCTGCCATCGCCAAGCCGGCCCATCCGGTCATGGCCGGCCTCGGCGGCGCGTGGCCACCGCTGCTCGGCGTCAACGAGGTCGTGGTGCGCGAGCGCGACGATGTGGAAGTGCTGGCCCGCTTGCCGCAGGACCAGGGCGGCCATCCGCTGCTGGTGACCGGCCGCTTCGGCCAGGGCCGCACGGCGGCCTGGACCTCCGACATCGGGCCGCACTGGCTGTCGCCGTCGTTCTGCGCGTGGGACGGCTACGGCAGGCTATGGAAGAACATCCTGGGCTGGATGACGGCCGACGCCGGATGAAGGTCTGTTCTTGGCCAGATTGTGTTGCAAAACTCCCTTTGAGGCGAATCGCGAACCGTGATTCCGTTGGTTAGAGGCGGAGATCAGCGGGGGCGACGCATGATGGGTCGGCGGGAGGATAGTCAGGTCCAATTCCTATATGCGTTTGATCTCGACAAGGTCGTTCCAGCCGACCATTTGGTCCGACAGATCGACGCGATTCTTGACCTCAGTTGGGTGCACAGGGAGCTTAGGCCTTACTACTCACACACCGGCCGCCCCTCGATTGACCCGGTTCTGATGATCCGGATGCTGCTGGTGGGCTACGTGTTTGCACTGCGTTCGGAGCGGCGGCTGTGCTCTGAGGTTCAGGTTAATCTGGCCTATCGCTGGTTCTGCAAGCTGAGTGTCGAAGATAGGATCCCCGATCATTCGGCGTTCAGCCGAGCCCGGCACGAACGCTTCCGCGAGAGCGATGCTCTGCGGCGGGTGTTTGAGGGCGTGGTGGCTATGTGCATCGCGGCTCGGCTTGTGGGCGGCGAAGCGTTTTCGGTCGATGCGAGCCTGATCAAGGCGGATGTGGACAAGAAGAAGCGAGCGCCTGGCGACCAGCCGATCGCCTGGCCGAACGCGGAACAGGCATCCCATGCGGTTCGCGAGTACCTCACGGCTCTCGATACCGCTCACAGCAAAGATGAGAATGGCGAGGGCGACCATGGTGGGTCGAGCAGCGGTCGTCGCCGCAAACCTCCCAAGGAAGTCTCGCTGACTGATCCACAGGCGACCTGGGTTGCCAGGCCGGGCATGGACCCATTCTTCGCCTACGATGCGAACTATCTCATCGACAACAAGGCTGGGATTATCATCGATGCCGAGGGCACCCGTGCCAATCGCGTCGTGGAGATTTCTGTCACCCGGACCATGATAGAGCGCGTCGCGCGCCGCTTTGGTCTGCAGCCCCAGCGACTGGCGGGCGACACCGTTTATGGCGCGGTCAGCCTGCTCAAGTGGCTAGTCGATCGGCAGATCACACCGCACATTCCGGTATGGGACAAGTCGGCGCGCTCCGATGGCACTTTCAGTCGCGCCGATTTTGTCTTCGACCAAGAGCGCAATGTCTATGTCTGCCCAGGTGGCGCGCAGCTGACCAGCACCGGCAACATCGACCAGGGTCATATCGTCTATTATAGGGCCAACAAGAAGGACTGCTCGGCCTGCTCACTGAAGCCGCGGTGCACCACGGCAGCTGTGCGCAAAGTCACCCGCGACCTCAACGAGGATGTGCGCGATAGCGTCCGCGCATTGGCCGACACGGACGCCTTCCAGCAGTCCCGCCGCGAGCGCAAAAAAGTCGAGATGCGGTTCGCGCATATGAAGCGCGTCCTTAGGCTCGATCGGCTTCGGCTGCGGGGCTTGAGTGGTGCAAGAGACGAGGTGCTACTCACTGCGACCGCGCAGAATCTGAGAAGGCTCGTCAAGCTCCTCGGCCGCGCTCCTCCCCTCGCAGCCGCGTGCTGAGCGTGGGCGTTGCATCGGGCGAGTGCCGCCGATGCAAAGTTCGCAACTCCCCGAACGGGAGCGCGGGATGGAGGCCAGCCAAAAAACTCTCGGTCGGCCTTCATCCGCAAAACCATCGAGTTTTGCAACACAA
>DASSFZ010000332.1:0-6882 GCA_035693785.1 Anaerolineae bacterium
TGAGACCCATTCGAGCCACGGCCAAGACCTCGGAAGTCTCAGATTGAAGACTTCCGAAGTCTGACACTCGCCCTTGACAGCCTCTCGATTTGGGCTATATTTAGTGTCGAAAGTACACCAATTAAGCCATCAAGAAACGTAGCTGCTCAAGCGTCATTGCGAGGAGCGTCGTTTGCGACGAAGCAATCTCAGCCGCCCTGAGCGCGCGTGGCTGTCCGTGCCGGAGATTGCTTCGCAAAAAAGCGCTCGCAATGACGTGGGTTGAGCAATTACCGAGAAACCAGGTTTCTGAAATAGGTGATGCGATGAAATCCCTGACCGTCGGTCTGGCGCAGATCTATCCCAAGCTGGGTGACGTGCGCGCCAATTGCGAGCTGCACATGCAGTTCGTCGAACGTGCCGCCACGCAGAACGTCGACGTGCTCATCTTTCCCGAGCTGTCGCTGACCGGCTACACGCTGCAGGACCTGGTGCGCGAGGTGGCGATGCGCCCCACGGCGGAGCACCCGGCGTTTGCCGCCATGCTCGACGCCAGCCGCCGCCTCGACCTGGTGGTCGGCTTCGCCGAAGTCGACGAGCGCGGGCGGTTCTTCACCTCGGCCGCCTACCTGTCGCAGGGAAAGGTGGTGCACCTGCACCGCAAGGTCTACCTGCCGACGTATGCGTTGTTCGACGAAGGGCGTTACTTCGACCTGGGCGAGTCGGTGCGCGCATTCAATACGCGCTTCGGAAGGTTCGGCATCTTGATCTGCGAGGATTTCTGGCACGCCAGCCCGCCGTACCTGGCCTGGCTCGACGGCGCGGACGTGCTGATCCTCACGTCGTCCAGCCCGGGGCGCGGCCTGGGGTATCCGGGCAAGCTCGCATCCTCGCGGTTCGTGGAGACGGTGAACCAGGCCTACGCTGCGCTGTTCGGCTCGTACGTCGTTCACGTCAATCGCTGCGGCTTCGAAGACGGGCTGAATTTCTGGGGCGGCTCGACCGTGTTCGGTCCCGACGGTGATCTGATCGCACAGGCGCCGTATTTCGAGGAGGCCCTGGTCGTCACGCAAGTCCATCTCGACCAGATCCGCCGCACGCGCACGCGCCTGCCGATGCTGCGCGACGAGCGTCCCGAAGTAACCCTGCGCGAGCTTCAGCGCATCCTGTCCGAACGGTCCGGCTAGTCCTGAGTTCCTTCAGCCTGCCCTCGCCGGCTGTGTGCGGGGGTTCCCGTGAGTTCCTTGAGTTCCAAGGGAGCTGAAGGAACTCACGGGAACTCCTTAAAGAATGAGAGCCATGATGAATCTCGACGACAAGCTCCGCATCGACCCCGATCTGGTGCACACCGTGCTCAAGCATTTTCTGCGCGACGAGATCCGCAAAGTGGGTTTCGAGAAGGCGGTGATCGGCGTGTCCGGCGGCGTCGACAGCGCCGTGGCGTGCACTCTCGTCGCGCAGGCGATCGGCGCGCACAACGTGCTGGCGCTGCGCCTGCCCTACAAGACGTCGTCGCCGGACAGCCTGGAGCACGCGCAGAGGGTCATCGACGCGCTCGGCGTGCCGAGCGAGACGATCGACATCACGCCGATGGTCGACCCGCTGTTCGAGCGCCTCCCGGACATGGACCACGTGCGCAAAGGCAACGTGATGGCCCGCCAGCGCATGATCGTATGGTATGATCGATCGGCGGCGATCAGGGGCCTTGTCGTCGGCACGAGCAACAAAACCGAGCTGCTGTTGGGCTATGGCACGCTGTTCGGGGACATGGCGGCGGCGGTGAACCCGATCGGGGATCTTTACAAGACGCAGGTGCGCCAGTTGGCCGCGTACCTCGGCGTGCCGCAGCCGATCATCGACAAGCCGCCCTCCGCCGATCTGTGGGTCGGGCAGACGGACGAGGGCGAGATGGGGCTGACGTACGCGGAAGTCGACCGGCTGCTGACGCTGCTCGTCGACGAGCGCTACACACCCGCCGAAGCGGTCGAGGCCGGCTTCGAGGCGAAGTTCGTCGAGCGTGTGTGGCGCACGGTGCGCGTCAATCACTTCAAGCGGCGCGGTCCGATCATCGCCAAGCTGAGCAGCCGGACGATCGGGGTCGATTTCAATTACCTGAGGGACTGGGGATATTGACTGCATGACCCAAGAAATGCCGCTCGTCTCCAACCTGAACCTCATTCCGAAGGCGCTCCAGTTGTACCTGGAGATCAGCCAGTATCCGATCCTCGCCAAGCGCATCCGCGAACAAATGCGCGCCGAGCTGTTCTCGCGCGGCGTCATCACGCCGGAGGCGTTCGAGCAGGAGGTGCAGGCCAAGGCGATCCGCTCCCAGGAGCTGGAGGGCCTGAGCAACCCGTACGAACAAGAGCCAGCCGACGTGTGGCAGGCGCGCGTGGAGAAGGTCCGCGACGACGTCACCGATTTCTATTTCGCCTTCAACCTGCCGCACGATCTGTTCCGCGACATCGTGCAGCGCCTCATTGGTCAGCGCACGCCGGCGCACGAGGTCATCCTCGCGTTCAATCCCGAGCTGGCGCCGTGGGACCTGCTCTTCGCGCAGGGCAGGGCCTACGAGAGCACGCCGCCGGAAAAGCGCGCCCAGATCGAGCACCATCTGCGCGAGATCATCGTCGTGCTCATTAAAGGCATGATCTCCGACCAGCTCGACTTGGTGCGCGTGGCGCGCGAGGTCTTCACGATTCAGGACCTGAGGGAGATTTACGACCGGCGCATCGGGCGCGGCAAGATCGGCGGCAAGGCTGCCGGCATGATGCTCGCCTACAAGATCATCCAGCGCGAAGGTCAGAGACACGGCATCGACGTGACGCGCTTCATCACCATCCCCGACTCGTACTTCATCGCCTCCGACGCCTTCTACGACTTTCACGCCAGCAACAATCTGTTCCCCTACATGAACCAGAAGTATAAGAGCCACGACCGGATGAGGGAGGATTATCCGGCTGTCTTCCGGGCCTACGTCGACAGCCAGTTACCGGAGTACGTCGAGCAGGCGTTGGCGCGCCTGCTCGAGCGGCTGAGCGGCGCGCCGCTCATCGTGCGCTCGTCCAGCCTGTTGGAGGACAACTTCGGCAAGTCGTTCGCCGGCAAGTACGACAGTTTTTTCCTGCCCAACCAGGGCACGCTCGAAGAAAACCTGGCGGCGCTGGCCGATGCGATCAAAAAAGTGTACGCCAGCGTGATACGTCCCGAGGCGCTCATCTATCGCGAGACGGTCGGCCTGACCGACTACGACGAGCGCATGGCGATCCTGATCCAGAAGGTGGAGGGAGCGCCGCATCACGGCTATTTCCTTCCGGCCTTCGCCGGCGTGGCCTTCAGCAAAAACCCCTACCGCTGGAGCCCCCGCGTCCGCCTCGAAGACGGGATGCTGCGCATGGTGACCGGGCTGGGCACGCGCGCCGTCGAGCGGGTCGACAACGACTATCCGCGTATGGTCGCGCTCAGCCATCCTACACTGCGGCCCGAGCAGTCGGCCAGCGCCGTGCGCCGCTACTCGCAGCACCAGGTCGACGTCCTCGACCTGGAGGCGAACGCTTTCACGACGCTGCCGGTAGCCGACGTGCTGGGTGCGGATTTTCCGGCGCTCGGCGCGATCATGTCGCACGATCGCGGCGACTACGTCCAGCCCTTCTCCGGCCGGCCGCTGTCGACAGAGCGGCAAAACATGATCGTCACGTTCGATCGCCTGCTGGCGCACAAGCCGTTCGTCGAGACGATGCGCAGTATGCTGCGCGTCGTCGAGGAGGCTTACGGGCGGCCGGTCGACATGGAATTTGCCGGCGAAGTGGTCTCGACTTATCCCGAACTGCAGTTCAAGGTTGCGCTGTTACAGTGCCGGCCGTTGAGCCTGCGCCAGCCCGACCAACGCTATACGATCCCGGAGGACGTCCCGCCTGAAGCGATCTTGTTCACGGCCAACCGGCAGGTGCCTCACGGCTCTGCCAGCGGCATCCGTTACATCGTCTACGTCGATCCGCGCCGGTACGCGCGCATCCCGGATGCCAACATGCGCTTCGAGATCGGTCGCGTCGTCGGGCGCTTGAACCAGGCGCTGGCCGGCGCGCCATTCGTCCTCATGGGACCGGGACGCTGGGGCACTTCGAACGCGAGGCTGGGCGTCAAGGTAACGTACGCCGACATCTACAACACAAAGGTGCTGATCGAGATCGCGCACGAGGACGAAGGCAGCGTGCCGGAGGTCTCGTACGGCACTCACTTCTTCCTGGACCTCGTCGAGGCCGACATCTACCCCCTGCCCCTGTACCCCGACGATCCGTCGACCGTCTACAAGGAAGAATTCTTCGCGGGCGCCGCGAACGCGCTGCCCCAGTTGCTGCCGGCCGACGAGGCGTGCGCGCCTTACCTCAAAGTCATCGACGTGCCGGCGGCGAGCGGCGGCCGCACCCTGACGATTGTGATGAACGCCGAGCAGGACAAAGCCATCGGCTACCTGACCGATGGCGCCGCATAACTGGAGTGCAGGCTTCAGCGACGTAGGGCGGCTTTCGATAGCCGCCTTCAAGGCTGCACTCCAGCACAGCCAGGGGCAAGTCGGCATGAAGCGTGCCGTCAGCATCAGCCTGGGCAGCGCGAAACGAGACAAAGTCGTCGAGGTCGATCTGCTCGGCGAGCGGGTGCGCGTCGAGCGCATCGGGACTGACGGCGACATCTCCTGGGCGGCGGCGCTCTTCGCCGAACTGGACGGCAAGGTCGACGCGTTCGGCGTCGGCGGCATCGACCTGGGCGAGCACACCCCGTGGAAGTTCTACCCGCTGCGCGACGCGCAGCGCATGGTGAAGCACGTCCAGCGCACGCCGATCGTCGACGGCGGCGGGCTGAAGATGACGCTCGAAGCGCGCGTGATGCAGGCGGTCGAGCGCGAAATCGGCGCGAACATCCGGCCGAAGACGGCGCTCCTCGTCGCCGCGATCACCCGCTACGGCATGACCGCGTCGTTCGTGAACGCCGGATACGAGTGCGTGTTCGGCGACTTGATGTTCGCGCTCGGCCTGCCGGTTCCGGTGCGCAGCCTGACCACGCTGCGCCGCCTGGCGAAAGTGCTGCTGCCGATCGCCGGGCGCTTGAAGATCGAGTGGCTGTACCCCACCGGCGACAGCCAGGAGAAAAACGCGCCGAAATACGAGAAACACTACCAATGGGCCAGCGTGACCGCCGGCGACTTCCTGTACGTCAGGAAACACATGCCGCCGCGCATGGACGGCAAGACGATCGTGACGAACACGACGACCGGCGCCGACGTGGATTTCCTGCGCGCGCGCGGCGTGAAATACCTGGTGACGACCACGCCGGTATACGATGGGCGCTCGTTCGGGACGAACTTGCTGGAAGCGGCGCTGGTCGCCGCCACAGGCAAAGGCCGCGCGCTGACGCACGACGAGCTGGACGCGCTGATCGATCAACTCAAGCTCGGCCCGCAGATTCAGCGCCTGTAAGATCCCTGAGTTCCTTGAGTTCCCTCAAATCAGGAACTCAAGGAGCTGAAGGAACTTCCGTGGATGCAATTGTCGTCGCCGGACAGGCACCCGGCCACACCGATGCGCTGCTGGCGTATGCCGGCGCCGGGAACAAGGCGCTGATCCCGATTGCCGGCAAGCCGATGATCAAGTGGGTAACCGACGCGCTGGCCGGCTCGCGCTACGTGGATCGCCTGATCGTCGTCGGGTTGGACGAATCGTGCGGGATCGACTTCGGCCCCAAGCCGGTGGCGTACGTGCCGAGCCAGGAGCGGCTGCTCCAGAGCGCGCTGGCGGGCGTGCGCCGCGCTCTGCAAGACACATCCGACCGCGATCATCTCCTGATGTGCGCCTGCGACATCCCCCTGATCACGACGACCATCGTCGACGATCACATCGTGACGATGCTGGCCACGCAGCACGATCTGTATTACACCGTCATCGATCGGGAGACAATGCTCGCCCGCTTCCCGACCTCGCGCCGATCGTACGCGCGCCTGCGCGACGGCGTTTTTTGCGGCGGCGATTTGAATATGGGCAGCAGCAAGGTCATGGAGACCGACCGGCAATTGTGGGACGACTTGCTCGAAGCGCGCAAGAGCGCGCTGCGCCAGGCGCGGCGCGTCGGCTTCGGGATACTGCTGCGCTTCGCCACGGGCAGGCTGTCACTCGCCGCCGCCGCGTGCCGCGCCGAGCAAATCCTCGGCGTGAAGTGCCGCGTCGTGCGCTCACCTCACGCTGAGCTCGGGATGGACGTAGACAAGCCGTTTCAGTTGGATATCGTGCGCGCGGAGTTGGAGAAGAGGTAAGAAGGACGCTACCCTTTCGCGTCCGGCTGATCCGTTCGGCGGCGCGGCAGAAACGACCGGACGAGCAGCAAGACGCCAGCGCCGATCAACACCAGCGGCCACGCCTGCGGATTGTTCGACACCATCAGCGCCAGGCCAAAGCCGCCGAGGATCACCGCCGGATACCACGCCCAGCTCGTGCCGCTCTGTCCGATCGTCGCCAGGCGCACCAATCCGAACGTGGCGCCTAATCCCATAAAGAATATCCCGGCCACGACTTCACCGCGCATCTGGGTCTCAGCCAGGAGGGGCATCATCGCCAGTGTGGTGATCACCCCAGCCGGAATGAGCGCCCACCAGTTCGCCCGCCGGACGAGCGCCACGGCCCAGAACGGCAAGGCGACGCTGGCGAGGAAAACAGAGCCGATCACGTTACCGGATGCCGAGGCGCTCTCAGAAAGAAAAATCACGACGCCGATACCCAGCAGAAAGAAGCCGGGAAAGAGCAGTCCCCACTTCGAGAGATCGGTCAATGCGCCGAGCAGGAAGAGCAGGCCGGCCGCGCCGAACAGCAGCGACCAGACAGGAATCGGCACGCGGATCATATCCTGCTGCTGGGC
>DASSFZ010000333.1:0-2417 GCA_035693785.1 Anaerolineae bacterium
TCGGCGCTGTGGCTGTGGGTGCTGCTGTATGGCTACGCGTTCCGTTTGTACTTGGACTTCGGTGGATACACGGACATCGCCATCGGCATCGGCATCCTGTTCGGCGTCCGGCTGCCGGAGAACTTCGACCGCCCGTATCTCAAGACCAGCATCACCGCGTTCTGGCAAAGCTGGCACATGACGCTGAGCAATTGGGCACGGTTCTACGTGTTTACGCCGTTGTCACGCTGGATGCTGACGCGATCCTGGAAGCCGTCGCCGGCGCTCATCGTGCTGATTGCGCAGCTTGCGACGATGATCGTCATCGGCCTGTGGCACGGCATCACGTGGAGTTTCTTCGTGTGGGGCGCCTGGCATGGCGTGGGCCTGTTCGTGCACAAGCAGTGGAGCGATCGCACGCGCAAGTGGGCTCGCGGCCTAAGCGCGAGGCCGCGTCACAAGCGCGCCTGGACGGCAATCTCGTGGTTCGCGACGTTTCAGTTCGTCGTGATCGGTTGGGTGTGGTTCCTCCTGCCTGACGTGCAGCAGGCCGCGCAAACGATGCTGCGCCTGTTCGGGCTGGGATGGTAATGGAAGAAACCACAGATTGCACGGATGCTACAGATGAGGAGTGCGTGAAATCCGTGAAATCTGTGTCATCCGTGGTTGGATGTTGGCTGCGGCTAAGAGTCACGCTATGACCGGGTCACGCCAGCAGGGAAAATCAGAGCCATCGACGACGTGGCGCTTTGTGCTGGGCGTCGCGCTCAAGGCGGCGCTGCTGTTCGTCGCGTGCAATGTCGTCTTCGTTGCCTTGGAGCCGCTGGAAGCGCTGGGCGCGATCTCGCTCTACAATCGCATAATCCCGGGGCGGGAGCGGCTGCCTTACGGCGAGAACCCTGCCGAGTCGTACAATATCAGCCTGTATAATGTCCCCGCCATGATTGCCAGTCATCGCGTCGAGCAGCCCAAAGCCCCTGACGAGTACCGCGTGCTGATCATCGGCGACTCGGGGACGTGGGGATGGCTGCTCGACAACGAGGATACGCTCGCCGGGGAGATCAACGTGGGCGAGTACGTCACGGAAAACGACCGCCGCGTCGTCGCCTACAACCTTGGCTACCCGATCATGTCGCTGACCAAAGACCTGATGCTGCTCGACGCGGCGATGCAGTACGAGCCAGACCTGATCGTTTGGCCGGTCACGGCCGAATCCTTCCCGCGCGACAGGCAGCTCACGCCGCCGCTGCTGCACAACAACGCGAGCCGTGTCCGGGCGCTGATTAAGGACTATCGACTTAACCTGGATGCAGACGACCCGCGCTTCGTCGAGCCGGATTTCATAGGCCGCACGATCGTCGGGCAGCGGCGCGCGCTGGCCGATCTGCTGCGACTGCAATGGGTTGGCGTCTCGTGGGCCGCGACGAGAATCGATCGGGCCATCCCCGCCGAGGTCACCCTGCGCCAGTCCGATTTCGACGAGGACGTCAGTTGGCACGACTATACGGAGCCGGTGAGGCTGACCGGGAATGACCTGGCATTCGACGTGCTTGCGGCGGGCGTCGAGAGGGCAGGGGACGTTCCTATGTTAATCGTCAACGAGCCGATGTATATCAGCAGCGGCAGAAACAGCGACCTGCGGTATAACTCGTTTTATCCGCGCTGGGCGTACGACCAGTATCGCGCGCTGCTGGCCGAAGCGGCGGACAAGAACGGGTGGCGCTATCTGGACGTGTGGGACAGCATCGCCCCGGAGGAGTTTACCGACACGCCCGTGCATCTCACGCCGGAAGGCTCGGCGCAATTTGCACAAAGAGTCGCTGCTGCGATTCTCGAAACGGCGAACGAGTAACCGGACCTGCATTCACCACGAAGGCACAAAGGCACGAAGATTTCTATTATGGACGAACAGACCGTGCGCGAGAAATTGCGCGCGTTCATCACGCGGGATCTGATCCACGATCCGGATTATTCCTTGACCGACGTCGAAGGCATTATCACCGGCGGGCTGATGGATTCGTTCGCGCTCGCGGAGTTCGCGGTGTACGTCGAGCGCGAGTTCGGCGTGTACATCCCGGACGTCGATTTAACCGTCGCCAAGATGGACACGCTCGATCAAATGGTTGCGCGTGTGGTGCGCGATCGGATACCGACCGCGAATCAAAATTCCGAATCAACGTAGGGGCAGGCCTTGCGCCTGCCCAGGGCGACCGCCAGGGTCGCCCCTACGAAACTTCGCGGTAAAGAACGCATGTTGACACAGGCAACTCGCCCGGAGTTCAATACGCTGCTCGACGCGGTGACGCTTCGCTCAGTGGACGACGCGCGGCCGGCCATCGTCTACGTCGAGACCGGCCGCCCCCCGATCGTTATCACACGGCGCGATTTTCGCCGGGCCGTTCTCGATCACGCTGCGGCGCTGCAGCGCATGGGCATCG
>DASSFZ010000334.1:0-15044 GCA_035693785.1 Anaerolineae bacterium
GAAAGCCACTTGTAACCGGGCCGCGCAGATCGCCGAGGGAGAGGATCGAGAGATAGACGATCAGCGAGAGGATGCCGAGCGGGAGCAGCCAACGCCGTGCCATGTCATTCACCACGAAGACACTAAGGCACGAAGATTACCTCAAACTCCCAACTCCCAACTTCAAACTCCAAACTTCAAAAGTGTCATTCCGAACGCCCAACCATGTCATTCCGAACGGAGTGAGGAATCTCCCGTCCGGCCGGCGAGCGGGCGTGCCGTGGAAGAGTTTGCCTCGTCTGATAAATTGGCCCGCAGCTCGACGCGCTGCGGCCGGGCGAAGCGCAGGTAGTTGCCGATCGCCGCGCCGAGGAAGGTGAACAGCGTCGCAGCCAGGCTGGACAGCGCGAGCGCCGGCACGCCCGTGAAGCCGTGGCCGATGTTGCAGCCTCCGGCGATCGTCGCGCTGATGCCCATGATCAGACCAGCCGTCGCCATGCGCATCGTGCTCGGCCCGTTGGGAACCTGCCAGCGAAACTCGCGATAGCGCCGCGCGGCGATCAGCGCGCCGAACGGCATGGCCAGAAGCATGAACGATCCCCAGTTCAGCACGCCCATCCCTTCGAACGGAGCGCGCACCCACGGCCCGGTCGCGCCGACGACGCCGACGCCGTAGTGCCAGCCGGTCGGCCAGGCGACGAGCCACGCCAGCGCGCCGATGACACCCAGGATCAGCCCGGCGCGCCGCCAACCCCAGCCGCCGAGGTAGCGACTATCTCTTGCGCGCCACAGCCAGGCAAGCGCCAGCACGACGACCGGCGCGACGACGAGCCACGGCGTGACGCCCAGGAAGTTGGGCGCCGTCGCGAGCGAGCCATCGGCCGGGGCGATCTGCCCGGCCTGCATCGACTCGCGCAGGGGCGCCAGGAAGCCGACTTCGGTGAGCGCCTCGCCGACGGCGAACGCGATTAGCGTGACGAGCGCGCCGAGGTTGCCGTTGCCCACACGGTACCACACCGTGCTCGAGCAGCCCTCGGCGTAGGCCATCGCAACGCCGAAGATGAAACCGCCGATCACGCTCGCGACTGGGAAGAAAGGCACGGCATTCACCTGCACGCCGCCGGCGCCGAACTGCGCCATCGCGTGCAGGCCGGCCATCTGAACGACGACGGCGAGCACGATGGCGCGCAGCAGCGTCGCATCGCGCTTCAAAAGGACTTGCCGGTATGCCGAATTGAAGCACAACCGCGTGCGCTGCATCGCATAGCCGAGGGGCACGCCGATGGCCGCACCGAGAAGTGCGAGCTGGAGCAGATTCATCCTCACTATTATACCCTTTTGAAACTCGCCGTGGAGACACGGACGTACCTTTACCTAAATCCCATGCCGAAGTACAATTAGAAACCCATGTTTCGATACTTGCGCGTGAAGCCACGCGTCGAACGAGCGCCTCCGACAGGCGCGCTCTCCATCGATCTGCTCGCGCAGGACCCGAGCGTGCCTATTGCGCTGCGGCAAATCAACGGCCTTCCCGACAATGTGAAGCTGCGGATCTACCGCGCGCTCCTGCCGCCGGCCCTCCTGGCTCGCTTCGACATCGAGCCGACGACGTGGAGGGGGCCGGGCGGCGATCAATCTGTGCGATTGAAGGCCGAGCCGGAATCCGGCGACATCCATATCTCAGCGAAGAAAGGGGCCGATTACCCTGACGATTTCATCCGTATCGAGCTTTCCGACAACTCGTTCAACGGAATCGACCTGAACTTCATTCTGCTGAGCGATCCAGCCCGCCCTTACTTCCAGACCGACTTCAACGACCAGGGCGAACCAACGCTGTTTGGGACGGCGCGGCGCAACCTGGCCGAAGAGGAGCGCGCGATGCAGGCCGGCCTGGCGCCGGCGCAAGTGCGCGCGAGCCTGGGCGCCTCGCGCTCAGTGCTGGAGCAGTTGGAGGCGTTCCTGGTCACCTGGGGCCATCGCGCCTATTTCGCGGAACCCCTCACGTATGCGTCCGCCTGGGTATTCGAGCGGCGCGGATTCGCGTACGTGCGCGGCCATAAACTGATGGACGACATTCACAAAGAGTTTCAGCCCGGCGGGCGGCTGCACGCCGCGCTCGACGGAAGCACCCCGTTCCGCCAGCCGGATCAATGGCGCACGGTCCGCGGTCGCGCCTGGGCCATTCACGACGGTATCCTGGCCGCCATCGACGCCCAGTGGAGCGGCTTGAGCATGGTCAAGCGGGTAGGGCGACACGCCGGGGTGAACACGCTTCCCGGCGTCGAGTATTAGAGCAGTGTCCGATTGCGTTTACGCTCCCTTGGAGTCGAGCCTTTAGGCGGTTTCCGGCTAAAGCCTCGACTCCAGCGTAAACCAAACTGGAATTCGCTCTAGTACCTGACCAATGTTGGGAGAGACCTGTGAGAGAAACACACCAGATTGCCCGCGCGGCCGAGCGGGAGTCTCTGGCCGGCTTCCGCGAGTTGATCGAGTCGGCCTGCAAGAAGCACCCCGCCATCGACGACGCGATCCGATACGACCTGAAGCTCGCCGTGGACGAAGCATGCATGAACATCATCGCCCACGGTTACGCGGGCATGAATCCCGGATCGATCATCCTGACGCTCGAGCTGGACGAGCGCCAGGTCGTCATGACGATCACCGATTTCGGGCATGCTTTCGAGCCGAGTGAAGCCCCTGCGCCCGACTTGAAAGCGGGCCTGGAAGATCGGCCGACAGGTGGATTCGGCCTGTTTCTTATCTACCAGACGATGGACGAGGTTCGCTACGAGACGGACGAAGACGGCAACCGCCTGACGCTCGTCAAGCGGCTGCGGCCGCTCGAAACGACATAGCCAAAAGGAGGGGAATTCGTGGACATCACCGCAAAGCAGATCGGCAGCGTGGTCGTCGTCTCTATCACCGGAAGCGTCGACGCGCTGACCGCCGAGCTGGTCACGCGCTTCATGGATGCCGAGCTAGGCAAAGGGAACAAGCAGATCGTCGGCGACCTGAGCCAGGTCGATTTCATGAGCAGCGCCGGACTGCGCGCGATCCTGATGACGTTGAAGGACAGCCGCCAGCAGGGCGGCGACCTGCGCCTGGCCGCTGCTCAGACCGGCGTCGAAAAGGTGCTGAAGATGTCCGGTTTCACCAATATCCTGAAGACCTATCCCACCGTCGACGAAGCGGTGGCCAGCTTCGGCGCTTAGAGCCTGAGAGCGATCCACGAATCCACGCGAATAGCGCGAAGAATCAGTGGCGATTCGCGTTATTCGCGGATCAAAATCCTCAAATCGACCTTCGCCTTTTACAACCTGGCCCACCATGCCGAGGTCGTCGCCGTGCTGCCGGAGCTCGACCGATCGATCGGGTCGTTCGACGCGGAACAGTGTCCGTACGTGATCGAACAGGGCGAGCGGGCTGCCGAAGCGCAGTTGCCGTACCTCCGGCGCCTGCTGGCGGCCGCTGACGCGCGACATTCCCCCGGCGTCTTGTCCTCAGGATGAGTTTGAGATGATTTAGACACTTTCTAATCAATTCCTAACCAAAAACAACGAAATTCTCCGAAATGCGCTGTATAATGCCCTCAAACTGAATCACCACGCCAGGACCACCGCGCCAAGGGGTGGTCTTTCGCTCGATTACTCGTAGAATTCGGCACTTTCCCAATCCGAGAGGAGATCTGTGAGCACTCATACCTCGCCGTATACCGTGGTTTTGCGTGTGCGTCCGCTGCTCATCGTATCGCTGTTGCTTGCCCTGGTGGCGTCTCTCTCGACGGCCGGCGTTGGACGCGCATCAAACCACATTCAAATCGCGGTGAACAGCACGGCGGACGCCGTCAACACGGACGGCGCATGCACGCTCCGCGAAGCCATCATCGCGGCCAATAAGGACCAGGCCTCCAGCAACAATCCCGGTGAATGCGCCGCGGGCAGCGGCGTGGACACCATTGTCCTGCCCGCCGGCACCTACACGCTCATCCGCTCTGACAACGGCAAAGAAGATTCGAGCAACACCGGCGATCTGGACATCGCCGCCAGCGTCGTCATTTCGCCGACCGGCCCTGTGACGATCACGGCCAGCAGTGGGTTTTCGGACCGGATTTTCCATATCCTGGGCGGGAGCGCCACTATTTCCGGGGTGACGATCAGTGGTGGCAACGTGAGCAGTGACGGTAGCGGCATCTACAATCTCGGCACGCTCACGCTGTTGAACAGCACCGTGTCGGGCAACAAGGCCGGTGGCAGAGGCGGCGGCATCTACAACGCAGGAGCAGCCACGCTTGCCAACGTCACAATCAGCGGCAACACGGCCAAGACTGACGGCGGCGGCCTTTACAACACGGGCAGCGCCAGCGCTGCGACTCTGAACAACGTCACCGTTACCGCCAATACAGCCGACAGTGACGGTAATGGATCGGGTAACGGCGGTGGTGTGTTCCGAAGCGGCGGCACAGTCGGCGTTAAGAACACCATCATCGCTGGAAACACGGACAACAGTGGCGCAACCCAACATCCCAACTGCTCGGGGAGCCTGATCTCGCAGGGGCACAACTTGATCGGGCCGAGCACAGGTTGCGCCGGCTTTGTTGACGGAGCCAATGGCGACCGGGTAGGCGTGGCTGACCCGGACCTCAATCTCGGCTCGCTGCAAGATAACGGGGGCGCCACCTTCACGCACGCACTGCTGGCCGGCAGCCCGGCGATCGACGCGGGCAACCCGGCCACGCCCGGCAGCGGCGGGGACGCCTGCTCCCTGACCGATCAGCGCGGCGCCTATCGACCGCGTGGGAGAGCCTGCGACATCGGCGCATTCGAGGCGGGCGCGCAGAACTCCCCCGTCGTGATTCGTGTCGTCCTCGGCAACGCCGGCACGACGGTCGATGGCCGGCTCTTCAGCGCCGCAAACACCACGTTCACGCTCACCTTCTACACTAGCCCTACCTGCGACGGCCCGAAGACGCTGCTCGGTTCGTCCACGGTGACGACGAACGATAGCGGCAATGTCTACTTCCGCAGCGTGATCGATGCCCTGGCGACCGAGGGCCAGTTTGTCACGGCAACGGCGACTGATCCGAACGGCAACGTGTCAGGCTCCTCGTCCTGCGTGACGGTTGGTCAGGGGAACGACGCCTGGACGCGGGCATTCAGCATGACGCTCACCGGAACCGGATCCACGGTGTCGGCTTCGGCCAGTCACTACATCGATCTGCAAGGCCAGTCGCGCTGGTACAAGTTCAGCGTGCAGCCGGGCAGCAAGGTCATCGTGGCGCTCACCGACCTCCCGGCCAATTACGATCTCACGGTGTACAAGGACATCAGCGCCACACTCCGGTCGCTGCTGGAGATCAACGCGCAGCAGGACCTCTCCCATCTGGGCGCGGAATTCGCCATCGACGCCTTCAGTCCCGAGATCTTTAGTCCTGAGATCTTCAGCCCTGAGATCTTTAGTCCTGAGATCTTCAGCCCGGAAATCTTCAGCCCGGAGATCTTCAGCCCCGAGATCTTCAGCCCGGAAATCTTCAGTCCGGAGATCTTCAGCCCCGAGATCTTCAGTCCGGAAATCTTCAGCCCGGACGCCCTGTCACCCGAGATCTTCAGTCCCGAGATCTTCAGCCCGGAAATCTTCAGCCCGGAGATTTTCAGTCCCGAGATCTTCAGCCCAGAAATCTTCAGCCCGGAGATATTTTCGGGCGCGCAGACGCGCAGCGTCATCGCCGTCTCCGGGTTTGATGGCACGGCCGGCGAAGGTGTCAGTGTCAACACCTGGAACAACACGGGCGACTTCTACGTGCGCGTGCGCGGGCGCAATGGCGCGTTCAGCTTGGCGTCGCCGTTCCGCCTGCAAGTCGTGCAGCAGCTCGGGGCGTGCAGCAACGTTAGCTCCGCCGGATTCCCGCCCTCGAACCTTGCGAACTCAGCCGCTGCGGTCTCGGCCGCTGACGGTCCCTACAAGACGGCTATCTTGATCGACTCAGGCCGGATGGGCATCACTGGCGCGCTGATGGATGCACTCGACGCCTTCGCGGCGCGGCCCGAAGTGAGGGGCGTCGTACTCGACGTGAGCTTAGACGACCGCGTGACGGACGCCAACGACCAGGCAGACGAGCGCCCGCAGTGTCCATTTGCCAAGAACCTCGTCGCGGAGTCAATCAAAGGCATTGTGGATGCCTACCGGGACGCCAACCCTACCTTAGAATATGCGGTCATCGTCGGCAACGACAATGTGATCCCGTTCTTCCGTTATCCCGACAATGCCTCCCTGGCAAACGAGAATAACTACGTGCCGCCGGTGCGCGACAACACCGCCTCGCAGGCCAGCCTGAGACTGGGCTTCGTGCTCAGCCAGGATGCGTACGGCTCGCGGTTCGGCCTCTCGCTTAAAAACAACAGTTTCCCGATCCCGGACCTCGCCGTCGGGCGGCTTGTGGAAACCGAGGCAGACGTGATTCAGATGCTCGATGCGTATATGAGCACGACGGATGGCGTCGCGCCCACGCCGGCGTCCTCGCTCGTGACCGGCTACGACTTCCTCGCAGACGCGGCGAACGCGGTCAACGCCGAATTGGTGGCCGGGATGGGAGCCGGGGCGTCGCACGACACACTCATCGATCCGCGCAATCGGTCGCCACAAGACGCGGACGCCTGGACGGCGGACGACTTGCGCGATCAGCTTTTGGACAGCCGTCATGACCTGATCTTCCTGGCCGGTCACTTCAGCGCCGGCGGCGCGCTCGCCGCCGACTATCGCACCCGCGTGACCGCGGACGAGATTGTGTCGTCGTCGCTCGATTGGCGGAACGTCCTGGTCTTCAGCGCAGGCTGCCACGCCGGGTACAACATCGTCAACCCGCATGGCATTCCCGGCGTGACGGCTGACCCGGACTGGGCGCAGGCATTCAATGGCAAGGGCGCGTCGCTCGTCGCCGGGACCGGCTACCAGTACGGCGACACCGATTTCGTCGAGTACAGCGAGCGCCTGTACGTCGAGTTCGCCAAACAACTGCGAGCGGGCAGCGACCCGGTCGCTATCGGCCAGGCGCTCGTGCAGGCCAAGCAGGCGTACCTGGCGAACACGCCAGTGATGCGCGGCATCCACGAGAAGTCTCTGCTGGAGGCGACGCTCTTCGGCCTGCCGATGCTGAAGGTAGACTTGCCCTCAGGACGCGGCGACGCTCCTACCGATGGCTCGATCGTGCCCGGAACGAGCGGCTTCGCTGCCGACCCCGGCCAGACGCTCGGCCTGCGCTTTGCAGACGTCAATATCCCCATGTCACTGACGCCAAACACGGTGCCGCTGTCGAACACGGCGAACCTCGCGCAGACGGTCACGGCGCAGTATCTGTCCGGCTCAAGCGGCACGGTGTCCAACCCCGGCGAGCCGGTGCTCCCGCTCGAATCGCGGGACGTGAGCGTGCCCGGCCTGGCGCTGCGCGGCGTCGGCTTCCGGGGCGGCAGCTTCACAGACTTACCGGACATACTGCCGTTCCTCAGTGCGGCGACGACCGAGCTGCGCGCCGCCCACGCGCCGTTCCTCTCTGATGTGTTCTATCCGATCCGGCCCTGGAACGTGAACTACTTCGATGCGCTGTCCGGCGGCGCCGGCGTGACGCGCCTCGACGTGATCCCGGCCCAGGTGCAATCGGGCGCGCCCGGCGCTTCGACCGTCACGCTGCGCCAGTTCGACGACATGAGCTTCCGGTTGTACTACAGCAGCCACACGGCATCGTACTCGAATGGCAACGTGCCGGCCCTTGCGGCTGCGCCCTCTATCGTGCGCGTCTTAGGTATTCCGGGCGACGGAAACGTCACGTTCCATGTCAATGTAGTGGGCAGCCCAGGCGCCGGAATGCAGGAGGCGTGGATCACCTTCACTGCGTTAAGCGGTCCCTACGCTGGGAGATGGCAGTCGCTCGACCTGGCACAGAGCCTGACCGACTCGACGCTCTGGACGGCGACCTTGCCGCTGGCAGGCACGCCGGCAGGGGACATTCGCTACATCGTGCAGGCGGTGAACGGCGTGGGTCTCGTCGGCCTGGACACGAACAAGGGAGCGTACTACATCCCTGGCAACGTTACGGAGCCGACAGAACCGGCGGTACTCGAATTCCAGTCTGCGCCGAGTTCCGGCACGTACGGGGCACGCGCCACCTTTAGTGCGAAGCTGACGAGCGACGGGATGCCGCTGGGCGGCCAGCGCGTCGTCTTCCGCCTCGGCCCGCAGAGCCGGCTGGCGTTCACAGACAACACGGGCGTTGCCACGGCCACGCTCTCGCTGCTGGGGCTGCCGGGCCAGTACGAAGTACGCGCCTCCTTCGCCGGGACTTCGATCTACCTGGCCAGCTCTGCGACAGCCCCGTTCGAAATCTTGCATCAGGATACGATTCTGACGCTCGACCCGACGAGCGCCACCGTGCCGCGCGGCGCGGGGACGCCGATCACCGCGACGCTGACAGACGCCGGGGGGCGGCGCCTGCCGGAGAAGACGGTATTCTTCGTCGTGACGGGCAGCGGTGGCAGTCACACGGTGGCCGTCATCACCGATTACTTAGGCCGTGCTCCTCTCGGCGGCGTGCCGCTGCCGGTGGGTGTGTACGCCGTCAACGCATACTTCAGCGGCGTCATTCCGCTGCCGGACGGGACACTCGCGCTCGTCAACGACCGCTACATTTCGTCTACGGCGACCGGCTCGCTGACCATCTTCAACCGCGCTCCGGTGGCCGGGAATGACGCCTATAGCGCCAATGAGGACGCCACCCTGTTCGTCGCTGCGCCAGGCGTGCTGAGCAATGATAGCGACCCCGACGGCGACAGCCTGAGCGCGATTTTGGTGTTCGGACCGCTGAGTGGTACGCTGGCGCTGAACGCGGACGGATCGTTCACCTACACACCGAACGCCAACTTCAACGGCGGCGACAGCTTCACCTACAAGGCGAATGACGGCTTCGACGACAGCAGCGTCGCGACGGTGTCGATCACCGTCCATCCGGTGAACGACAACCCGGTTGCGGGGAACGACGCCTACAGCGTTAATGAAGACACGTCGTTGAATGTGCCCGCGCCGGGCGTGCTCGGCAACGACAGCGACATAGACGGTGACGGCCTGACGGCGGTCCTGGTGAACGGCCCGGCCCACGGCGCGCTCACGCTGAATGCGAATGGTTCGTTCGTGTACACGCCGGACGCCAACTTCCACGGCGGCGACAGCTTCACCTACAAAGCCAACGACGGCGCGGCCGATAGCAACGTCGCGACAGTGGTGATCACCGTCCATTCCGTCAACGGCGTGCCGGTGTGCACGGACGCCGTGGCCAGCACCGTGACGCTCTGGCCGCCGGACAAGGTCTTCCATCCGGTAACCGTGCTTGGCGTGACCGATCCCGACGGCGACATGGTCACGATCACCATCACGGGCATCCGGCAAGACGAGCCGACAGGCACCACGGCGGACGGGATGGGTCTTGGAACGAGCACAGCGTACGTGCGCGCCGAGCGCGACGGCAACGGCGACGGCCGCGTGTATCACATCTTCTTCACCGCTAGCGATGGGCGCGGCTCGTGCGATGGACAGGTGAGAGTCGGGATCATGCCGCACGACCAGAGCGGTACCATCGGCGACGTTGACCAGGGGCCTCTATACGACTCGACGGTTGCTCAGTGAACGAGCTGGACGCCGGGTATGCCGGTTGCTGGCAACAATCCGGTTGAGCCGATTGGCCGGCGCTTAGCCCAGATTTCGCACCCGCTCCCACTGCTGCCTGAAGGGCGTGCCAAATCCAGTGATCGGGGCGTGGGTTGGCAATCCACGCGAGCACTGTTAGAATTGGGCCAGGGTGCGGAAAACGGGCTTAGAGACTGTTTTAGAACTCGTGGCTGACGCATTCCCATGCGTCAACAGCGGGCATAGGGATGCCCGTTCTACGGGTTTTGAGACGCGCTCGTCATCGTTCTGCGTCCCGACCAGCAGGACTACCAGGGCACGGGCGTTACGGTCGAGGTGGTGCGCAAGCTCGACGTGCCGCGCATGGCGCTCGTCGCCAACAAGATGCCGCAGGCGTTCGACCCCGCCGAAGTGAAAGCGCGCGTGGAGAAGGCGTACAACTGTCCTGTCATCGCCGTGCTGCCGCACTCCGACGACCTGATGGCCCTGGCCAGCTCGGGAGTCTTCGTGCTGCGCTTCCCCGATCATCCGATCAGCGCTATGCTCCGAGACATCGTGCGCCTCGTCGTGAACGAGCCGGCGTAGCCGGGAACCTCGATGGAAACATTGATCGCCTACATCCCCGCCGACCGACTGCACGCGCTGGCCGACGGCGAGACACTGCCCGATCGCACGCGCGGCGCCGCGCTGTTCGCCGACATTTCGGGTTTCACTCCGCTGACGGAAGCGCTGGCGCGCGAGCTGGGGCCGCAGCGCGGCGCGGAGGAGCTGACGCGCCATTTGAACCTGGTCTACGACGCGATCATCGGCGAGCTGAATCGCTACGGTGGAAGCGTGATCAGCTTCAGCGGCGACGCGATCACGTGCTGGTTTGATGGCGATTCGGGATTGTTCGCCACGGCCTGCGCGCTGTCGATGCAGCAGACGATGAAGCGGTTCACGAGCGTGGCGCTCCCCTCCGGCCAGACCCTGGCGCTGGCCATGAAAGTGGCGGTGTCGACCGGCCCGGCGCGGCGCTTCCTGGTTGGCGATCCAAGCATCCAGCTCATCGACGCGCTGGCCGGCGCAATCCTCGATCAGTTGGCCGTCGCCGAGCATCAGGCCGGGAAGGGCGAGGTCGTGCTCGACCCGGCGGCCGTCGCCGCGCTGGCCGATCAGGTGCACATTGGCGAGTGGCGTGTCGGCGAGAACGGCCAGCGTTTCGGAGTAGTGAGCGGCATCGTCAAGCCCGTTCCGCCGCTGGCGTGGGCGCCGATTCGCGCCGATGCCCTGCGCGACGAGCAAGTCCGCCCCTGGCTGCTGCCGGCGGTGTACGAGCGGCTGAGCAGCGGCCAGGGAGAGTTTCTGGCCGAGCTCCGCCCCGCCGTGGCGCTCTTCCTTCTGTTCGGGGGCATCGACTACGACGCGGACGAGGAAGCGCAGACCAAGCTCGACGCCTATATCCGCGCCGTTCAGGGCATCGTGGCGCGCTACGAAGGCAGCCTTCTGCAACTGACGATCGGCGATAAGGGCAGCTACCTCTATATCTCCTTCGGCGCTCCTCTGGCGCACGAGGACGACGTCGTGCGGGCGGCTTCGGCCGCGCTCGAGCTGCACGTCCTCAAGAAGGACTTCCCTTACATCCACGATGCACGAATCGGGATCAGCCGGGGTCGCATGCGGACAGGCGCGTACGGTGGATCGATGCGCCGTACGTACGGTGTGCTGGGCGATGACGTCAACCTGGCAGCCCGCTTGATGCAGGCCGCCGCGCCCGGGCAAATACTCGCGAGCCGGACCGCCTATCAGGGCGCTGAGGCGGAATTCGAGTGGGAACGCCTGCCCGACATCAGGGTCAAAGGCAAGGTCGAGCCCGTGGCGATTTTCAGCCTGATCGGTTCCCGAGAGCGGCGCGCGGTGCGCTTGCAGGAGCCGGACTATGCGCTGCCGATGGTCGGGCGCGAATCCGAGCTGAAGATCGCCAGTCAGAAGATCGACCAGGCACGCGACGGACGTGGACAAATCCTGGGTATCACTGGCGAGGCGGGCATCGGCAAGTCGCGCCTCGTGGCCGAGATCATTCGCGGCACGGGGGAGGAACAGATCGTCGGGTATGGCGGCGAATGTCTCTCCTACGGCACGAACACGAGTTACCTGGTGTGGCACTCGATCTGGCGCAGCTTCTTCGGCGTCGATCCGGCGTGGAGCCTGGAAAAGCAAGTCAAGGTGCTGACCCGACAATTGCGCCTGATCGACGACGCGCTCGTGCCGCGACTGCCGCTCCTGGGGGCGGCGCTCGGCCTGACGATCCCGGACAACGATCTCACACAAGGCTTCGACGCCCAACTGCGCAAGACCTCTCTCGAGTCGCTGCTGGTCGACTGTGTGCGGGGACGCGCGCGCATGACGCCGACGCTGTTCGTGCTGGAGGATTGCCACTGGCTGGATCCGCTTTCACACGATCTGTTGGAGGCCGTCGGCCGCGCCATTGCCGACGTGCCTGTGCTGATCGTCATGGCCTATCGCCCACCGGATGTAGAGCGCCTGCAGGCGCTGCGCGTGAGCCAACTGCCTCACTTCACCGAGATTCGGTTGACGAGCTTCACGCCGCAGGAGGCCGAAGAGCTGATCCGCCTGAAGCTCGATCGCTTTTTTGGCTCACACGTCGCCGCGCCGCGCGACGTCGTCGACCGCGTCGTGGCTCGCGCCGAGGGCAATCCCTTCTATATCGAAGAACTCCTGAACTACCTGCAAGATCGTGGCATCGATCCACAGGACAGCCGGGCGCTGGAACAGCTCGACCTGCCGGCCAGCCTGCACAGTCTGATCCTGGCGCGCATCGATCAAGTCACCGAGCGGCAGAAGACGACGCTGCGGGTCGCCAGTGTGGTCGGGCGATTGTTCAAGGCGGCCGTGCTGTGGGGCGCCTATCCGCCGTTGGGTGGGCCGCAGCACGTCAAAGCCGATCTCGACGCGCTGAGTCGCCTGGAGCTCACCTCGCTCGACGCCGAGCCGGAGCTGACGTACATCTTTAAGCACATCGTCACTCAGGAAGTCGCGTACGAAAGCCTGCCGTTCGCGACGCGAGCCATGCTGCACGAGCAGATCGCCCAGTACATCGAGCAGTCCTATCCTCAAGCTCCGGAGCAGCAAGTCGATCTGCTGGCGTTTCATTACGATCGCAGCGAAAACGAGGCCAAGAAAAGCGAGTATCTTCTCCGGGCGGGCGAAGCCGCGCAAGAACGGTATGCGAACGCGGCGGCGATCGACTATTACCGGCGCGTGCTGCGGCTGCTGCCGGCTGCGCAGCAGGTGCCGGTGCTGCTCAAGATGGGGCAGGTGCTGGAGGTCGTGGGCCGGTGGGACGAGTCCCTCGACGCTTATCGACAGGCGCTGGAGCTGGCCCGAGATCTGGGCGATCGGCAAGCTCAGGCGCGCAGCCGGGCGGCGACCGGCGAACTGCTCCGAAAACGCGGCCGATACGACGAGGCCGCGCGGTGGCTCGTGCAAGCGCGGGCGGGTTTCGAGGAGCTGGGCGACGAGGCTGGTGTCGGCCAGACGCTTCATTATGCCGGATCCCTCGCCGCCCAGCAGGGCAACACGGATGCGGCGCGCGCGCTCTATGGGGAGAGTCTGGCGATCCGGCGCAAACTCGAAGACAAGCCGCAAATCGCCAGTCTGCTCAGCAACCTGGGCATCGTCGCGCGCATGCGCGGCGAGTACGCGAGCGCCCACGCCTTGCATGAAGAAGCGCTGGCGATTCGCCGCGAGCTGAAGGATCGCCGCGCCATCGGCGTCTCGCTCAATAACCTGGGTTTCGTTGCGCTGGAGCTGGGCGACTACACGGAAGCGCGCGCACGGCTGGAGGAAGCGATCGCCCTCAACCGCGAGGTCGGCGATAAGCAGAACACGGGCGTCGCGCTTAACAACCTGGGCAACGTCGTCCGCTCCCGAGGCGATTACACGACAGCGCGCAAGCACTATCGCGAAAGCCTTGTACTCTATCGCGAGCTGGGAGATCGCTGGTCGCTGGCGTACTTGCTCGAAGACATGAGTGTGCTCGCCGCGCTGCAAAGCCAACCGGAGCGCGCCCTTCGGCTGGCCGGCGCAGCCTCCGCGCTGCGTGACATGATCGGCGCGCCACACTCGTCCGTCGAGCAGGAAAAGCTGGAGCAGATGCTGGAACCGGCCCGGCGGGCAATGAGCGATGACGAGCAAGAAACTTACCACGCCCAGGGCAGAGCGATGTCGTTGGACCAGGCTATCGAGTATGTGTTGAGTGATTGACGTGATCGCCAGGATCGGAACCGCATGCTGACACCGTTCGAGCGAGGTTTCGTCGCGCATCTCTTTGCCGACTGGCTGCTGCAAAACGACTGGATGGCCCGGAACAAGATCAGTCTACGGCATCCTGCAGCGTGGGTGCACGGCGCGATTCATGCGCTCCTGCTCGGCCTCGCTCTGGGATGGCCGGCTGGATTGGCGCTGGGTATCGTTCACATGCTCATCGATACGCGACTGCCGCTGAGCTGGTGGCAGCGCGTGTACCACCAGACCGGAGACGGGCCGTACGCGCGGCACGTGGCGATTTGGGCCGATCAAGTCCTGCACATCGTTTTTGTCGCGGCGTGGGTCGCGCTGTCCGGCATGTGAGGGAATATGCTCCACGACTTCCAACAACTGAAGCGTCACCCCGTCGAGGGTCAACCGCTGGATCCGAAGATCGCCTTGCTGCGTACGTGGCAGTCCGAACGGCTGGCACGCACATATGCCGATCTGGTTGCCAATCCGCGTTACCAGCCGGCGTACCTCTTCTTCCTGAACGAGGTCTACGCGCCGCGCGACTTCAGCCAGCGGGATCGAGACATGGAGACCGTGCACGATGCGCTGCAGCACATCCTGCCCGACGCGTTGATTCGTCCCCTGGCGCTGACCGTCGAATTACATCATCTCACCGAGGCGCTCGACCAGCGCCTCATTGACGTGCTGACCCAGCAGTTGGGTGTGACGGACACCATCACCACGGCGCTGTACGCCGAGGCTTACCGCATTTGCGACAACTACGACGAGCGTGTGCGGCAGATCGACTTGGTGCATCAAATTGGGTCTCGCCTCGACGGTGTCGTGCGCTCACCGCTCACCCGCGCGATGCTGGCGGTGAGCAAGGGGCCTGCGCGCAAGGCCGGGTGGGGTGAGCTGACCGATTTCCTGGAGAACGGCTATCGGGTCTTCAAGCACATGCGCGGCGCCAGGCACTTCCTGGACACAGTGCGTGAGCGCGAGCGGCGTATCCTCGATCGAATCTACGCGAATGACCCCGATCCCTTTGGGTTTGACGAGAGTGTTTCTTAGCCAAAGAGCACGGAACGCCGCTTGGCGAGACGCGCGTAGATCATGTCTTGCACGATATTGCGGACTTG
>DASSFZ010000335.1:0-2204 GCA_035693785.1 Anaerolineae bacterium
TCGATCAGACCTTCCAGGTTGCCCTGGATCACGGTCAGCGGCGTGCGCAGTTCGTGCGTCACGTCCGCCAGCAGGTTGCGCCGCTGCTCGTCTGTCACCTGCAGCCGCTCGGCCATCGAGTTGAAGGCGCGCGCCAGCGACCGGACCTCGCGTGGGCCGCGCTCGCGCACGCGCGCGGAGTAATCGCCGTCGGCGACGCGACGCGCGGCATCCATCATATCGCCGATGGGAACTGCGGTATACCGCAGCGCGCGCCCGGCGAAGACGAGCACGCCCGCGCCGATCACCAGCGCGATGATGCTCACCGGCTGAATCCACGGGAATGCGCCGGCCGGCACTGCGACCAGGCCTAGCGCAGCGCCGATCAGCCAGAACAGGAGCGCGCACGCGGCGACGGACAGAAAGAAGAACAGCCCGAACAGGCAGCCCATGCGCCGGAAGAAGCGCCCGCGCGCGGCGCGCCACTGCGGCGCGGCGGGCGGCCACGGCTCGTTGGCAGGCCACCACGGTGGTCGTTCGCGCCGGAAATGCGGGCCGGGCGTGGGGCTTCTATTCATCGGCAAACTTGTAGCCAACGCCGTACACGGTGAGGATGTAACGCGGCTGGCGCGGATTCGGCTCGATCTTTCGGCGGATGTTCTTGATATGTGCGTCGATGGCGCGCTCATACGACTCGAAAGCCACGCCGTGCACGGCGTCGAGCAACTGGCCGCGCGTAAAGATGCGCCCCGGCTGGCGCGCCAGCGTCGCCAGCAGCTCGAACTCGGTCGGCGTCAATTCCACGTCGCGATCGCCCACCGTCGCGCGCAGGCGCGGCACGTCGAGCGTCAGGTCGGCCGCGCGGATCGTCTCGCGGCCCGCGCCGGCCGCGTCGACGCGGCGGAAGACCGCCCGGGCACGCGCGACCAGCTCCTTGGGGCTGAAGGGCTTGGTGATGTAGTCGTCCGCGCCCAGCTCCAGTCCAATCAGCTTATCGGCTTCCTCGGCGCGTGCGGTGAGCATGATGATCGGCACGTTCGAGTTCTTGCGCAGCACGCGGGTCACGTCGAGGCCGTCCATCTCCGGCAGGCCAAGGTCGAGCACGATCAGGTCGGGCTTATCGAATCGAGCGACAGCCAGCGCGGCCTTGCCATCGTGCGCACTCAACACCCTGAAGCCCGCGCGCTCCAGGTAGTCGCGGGCCAGTTGCACGATCTTGGGTTCGTCGTCGACGACCAGAATCGTTTTCATGGCTCACTGCCGGACCAACCGATACCAGGCGGTTCCACGCCCATGGCGGTTCGCGCCGCGCTTGACATCCTCCAACGCGAACTGCGGCTCGAAAGTCTGACCGACTGTATCTGGCGTCACGCCGTACAAGCCCCTAAACATCGGCCGGTCAAAGGCAAAGAGCAAGAATGAGAAGTCTACACCCACCACGCTAAATCCGTGTTGCGCAAGATAGATCGTGTGGGTGCCGGTGCCGCAGCCGAGGTCGAGCGCGCGTCCTGGGGAGCGGCCGTTCTCGACCTCGGCGATCACTTCCGGCGGCGTCAGGCCGGTGTCCCAGTCCGGCTTCGAGAAACGGTACGACAAGTCGTAGAACCATCTGGACCAATCAGGCACAGTCGTTGACTCCGAGCGTAACGCGCGAAACGTAATCACGTTGCCACGTTTTACGTTTCACGTACCGCGCATCACGCGACTTGCTTGCCTCCCATCGCATGCCCGAGCTGCTCCACGTTTGTCCCCGACGTAGCTACTTCTCGGCTGGCTGCGATTCATGCGCCCGGCGATGCCATTCCTCGAATGGCGGCGGCACACCCTTGCTCCAATCCTCTTTCCCGGCCATCGGCGGCGCGCCCCACGGCCCGCGATACATGTGACCCCAGCCCCGCGGCCCGCGCCAGAACAGCGCGCGTATCGCGCCGAACAGCAAGAACAGGAAGAACAGCAGGCCAAGCAGACCGAAGAACCCGAATCCGAAGAAGGACGGGGCGTACGGCCCATAGTATGGAACCGGCACTGCGCCCGATTCGCTCCCGGCCCGTTGTGCGGCCTGGGCTGCTCCCTGCGTCACGCCCGCGTTGTACACGATTGCGCCGAGTCCCAGGATGGCGACGATCGCCACCAGCGCCACCAGCAGTCTGAAGATGAATCTCCCGTTCATGGTTGTCTCCTTATTGTGATGCGGTTGCTCCGCTCAGTCTGAACAGGAGTATGCC
>DASSFZ010000336.1:0-8578 GCA_035693785.1 Anaerolineae bacterium
CGAAGTACCACTCGGCCGACGGTGCCTGCCAGGCCAGCGCGAAAGCGGCAAGCGATGCCAGCGCGCCAAACTCAAGCGACAGCTTGTGGCCAAACCGATCGGCCAGCAGCCCAAAGATCAGGTTGCCCAGTGTTTGCCCCACCAACATCGCTGCGGTAAACATGCCCACCATGCTGTCTGGAACCTGCCATTGCCGCACGGCGGCCACGGTGACGAAGCCGGCGCCCATCCCGCCCATCGCCAGCAGCAGTCGCGCAATCAGGAAGCGCCGGAAGTTGTGATCGCGGCGCGGAATGTGGGGGATCTGCGCCCAGAATTCCCGTTGGCTTTGTCTGGGGGTGCTGACAGGCTGCGCCGGCTCGCGCGTCAGGGACAGAAAGAACCAACTGACGGTAATGCCGGTCGCGGCGATCAAGAAGGTGTAGACAAAATTCGTGGGGAAGGGGAATCTCTCCAGCAGTTGGGCGCTGAGCGCCGCGCCCATCGTGCCCATGCTGGTTCCGATAAACATGCTGACTCCGAAGAACCGCCCGCGCCGATCAACCGGAAAGCAGCGGGCGATCATGTCCTGCCAGGCGGTGGCGACCACTCCCGCGCCCAGTCCGTGCCAGGCATATCCGATGAGGAACAGCCCCAACGCCAGGCCGCCGGATTGACCGGCTGTCAACGCGGCGAGCACCAATACCCATATCGGCACTCTTTCGAGGAACAAGCCCAGGTTGACGACGACGGGTTTCTTGCGCGCCAGACGCTCGACGGCATTGGCGGTGAACAACTGCGGCAGAAACCAGGCGCTCTGGGCGATGACGGCGGCGAGGCCCACCGGCAGCGGGCTATCGGTCAATTTGCTGATGAACAGCGGAACGAGTGTGCTGGCGGAGATGAAACTCACGCCGAAGAAGAACCAGGCAACATCCATGAGGTTGACGGAGAAATTCCAGCGGTAATGGCGCTCGACCTCGGCGGCGACTTCGGCGTCGCTGAGCGGGGCTACCGGCCGGTCGAGCAACAGAAGCCGGCGCAGGACTGAGCGCAAGGTCGCATTGAGTCGCAGAAGGAATGGCATAGAGCTCTCTGGCGTCCGGCAGTACAATGGTTGGACGAACTGGAGAAGGCTTCCATCTGACTTCTCCCCGTGAAGAAATTTCGCGGCCTGCGTTAACACTATAGCACAACGTAGCCTGCCGCCGCAACTTGTAATAGAATTGCAACCTATCAGCCCGTATGCATCATGCTATACTCAGCGCGAATTTCTTCACCGAGCCTGCTGTGAAGGAGTGTTGCGCATGAAGAATCGGCGTGCAGTCTTCGACCTGTTCCTGGTGAGCGCGCTCGGCCTGTTCGTCGAGCTGATCTTCATTCGTTGGGCGGCCTCCGAGCTTCGCGTGCTGGCCTTCTACAAGAATTTCGCGCTGATCGCGGCGTTCCTCGGGTTGGGGCTGGGATTTGCCGTGAGACGGAACGACCCGGCGAAGGGCCGGTTCGGGCGGTACTTCTTTCCGCTGCTGGCCGTCAGCGTCGTCGTCGTGCTTCTTCTGGGCCGCACCCCCTTGAGCGAGGCCGTTCTCCTCAACCGCGCCACCTCTCAGGAATTCATCTGGGCGGGGACGCTCGGCGTCTCGACGCCGCTCGTGTCCGCTTTCCTCGACGTGGCCTTCTACGTCGTGCTGTTGATGCTGTTCGTGTTGATCACCGTGCTCTTTATACCGCTTGGCAATCTCACGGCTCGCAAGTTCGCTGCATTTCGGCCTCTGCCGGGATACACGATCAACGTCCTCGGCAGCCTGGCCGGAATTCTATCGTACACGCTGATCTCTTTTCTGGGATGGCCGCCGGCGGTGTGGTTCTTGCTGGTCGGCGCGGCGGGGCTGTATTTCCTGCCACGCGATCTCGGGCGCCGCTGGATCGTCCAGGCCATTCTAGCGGCCGTGCCGGTCGTACTGGCGCTTGCCTGGCCGACCGGCGCCGATCGCACGCTGTGGTCGCCGTATTATCGAATCGACATCACTGCCCAATCTGCTCCATCCGATCCCAGTCTGCGGCTTGGCTATGAACTCGCGGTCAATCAAGCATGGCACCAGAGCCTGTGGGACCTGGGTCCGGCCTTCGTGGCTGATCATTACGCGGCCGCGCCAACGCACTTCGATGTGCTGCTCGCTCAATACGACACGCCCCAGGCCGTGGCGCCCCGCCTGGATCGGGTGCTGGTTGTCGGAGCGGGCACGGGCAACGACGTCGCCGGGGCGCTGCGCGCCGGTGCCAGGCACGTCACGGCCGTCGAGATCGATCCGCTTATCCTGCGCATTGGCGAAGAGCTGCATCCCGAAGGGCCGTATGCCGATCCCGGGCGCGTCACACTGGTGAACCAGGATGCGCGGTCTTTCTTCCGGCACGATTCGGGCCAGTACGATTTGATCGTGTTCGGCTTGCTGGACTCGCACATTTTGTTCAGCACGGCGAGCAGTGTGCGGCTCGATAACTTCGTGTACACACAGGAAAGCCTGGCCGAAGCGCGTGACCTGCTGGCCGACGACGGGCTACTGGCGCTGTCGTTCGGCGTGCCTCGGGCGAACGAGTGGGTTGGACTGCGCATCTACCGCACGCTCACGGATGTATTCGGGCACCCACCCCAGGTCTACGAATTTCCCAGCGACGACATCCTGTTCCTGATTGCGCGTGACCCGCTGCCCGCTCCTCTCGTCCGCGATCCGCGCGTCACGCCGCGCCCCGATTACGCCTATCGCGAGGATCTCGGATCCGTCACCGATGACTGGCCCTACCTCTATCTGCAGCAGCACAGTGTGCCGACGACGTACCTGGTCGGACTGTGCGGCGCTATCCTGATGAGCGTGCTTCTGATCCGCCGGGCGCTGCCCAACTTCCGACAGATCGATCTTCACTTCTTCTTCATGGGCGCTGCTTTCTTCCTGCTCGAGACCAAGAGCATCACCGAGATGGCGCTCCTGTTCGGCTCGACGTGGGTCGTCAACGCGGCCGTCATCGCCGCGATTCTGACGATGATCGTCATCGCCAATCTGGTCGTCGAGCGTTTCCACCTGACCGATGCCCGGCCCTATTACGTCCTTCTGGTGGCCGCACTATTGTTTGACTACTTCGTGCCGGTCAGCAGTTTTCTGGGGTTGCCTCTCGCCTGGCGGCTTGTGCTGGTGAGCCTGGCGCAGGCTATCCCACTGTTTTTTGCCGGGATGATCTTCGCGATCACCTTCAGCCAGACGGATTCGATCGAGATCGCGCTCGGCTCGAACTTGCTGGGTGGGGTGCTGGGTGGAATCGTCGAGTACGCCTCGCTGGCGCTGGGCATCCGGAGCCTTTATCTCCTGGCGCTTGTCTTCTACATGCTGTCGGCGATGGCGCTGAGGCGCGTTCGCGTCCGGCGTCCGTCGACGGTCCCCGACGCTAGCCTGCGCACTTAACCGTGATTTCGCACTCTGTGCGAAAATCAGGCGGTGCTCGCAGCCCCTTCGGGTGAGCAATCCGCCGCCCTCAAACCGCCAGATGGAAATCCGGCGGATTCCACACGCAGTTTCCACCGCAGTTGGACTGCTGCCAGGGCGGACGGCAGCGCAACTGCCGTCCATCAGTTCCGTGCGGTTCATCACGTGCCGGATTGGCCCAAATTGGGGTATCATTGTGCTGTTCCGTTACCCTGCGTGGCATCTCGAGTCCCACACCTGAAAACCACGATTGAGGAGGCTTCTATGCTCATCAGTGAAAATCTCGCAAAGGCGTTCAACCAACAGGTCGGCAACGAGTTCGGCGCGTCGCTCCAGTACGTGATGCTGGCGGCACACTTCGAGCGCGAGGCGCTGCCGCAGCTTGCCGCGAAGTTTTACGCGCAAGCCGAAGAAGAAAAGGCGCACGCATTGAAAATCGCGCACTACGTGACAGAGGCAGGCGGCATGCTGGAAATCCCCGCCATTCCAGCCGGCCGGGCCCGCTTCGAGTCCGCCGAGGAAGCCGTGCAGCTTGCGCTGGATTGGGAACTCGCCGTGACCCGGCAGATCAATGATCTGGTCGGCCTGGCGATGAAAGAATCGGACCACCTGGCGCAGCTCTTCCTGCAGTGGTTCGTGAACGAGCAGCTCGAAGAAGTCACCAGCATGGATATGCTGCTGCGCACGATCAAGCGCGCCGGCGACAACCTGCTGCTGGTGGAAGACTTCGTCGCCCGACACACGCAGAAGGGCGGCAGTGCAGGGGGCGGAGAGGCTGTCTAACTCGCTCCCGCTCCGCTTCGCGCGATCCGTCCGGCAGTTCAGGGGCGGTGGATGGATCACCCGAAGGGGCCGCGAGCACCGGCCACTATGGGCGTGAAGCGGTTAACTTCGGACCTTCTGAGCAGTCTCCGCCGGTGGTGGGTAGATGCGGTATCCGTGGGTTAACACCGTTCTGCTCGTCTTGCTGCTCGGGCAGTTGGTCACCGGTGTTGGCGGCCTGGTGAGCGGTGCGGAAGACTTCCGCTGGGTGCTGTGGCTGCACGGCATCGGCGGCTACGCGATCGTCGTTCTCCTGATCTGGAAAGGGGCGGTCATTCTGCACGCGTGGGTGCGTCGGCGGCGCCCGGCGCTGCCCCGGGCGGACGACTCTCGGGGGATTCAGTCTGATAACGATACACGCGATTCTTGCCATCGCGTGTGTTGGGCTGCTGGCGTGGCATACGCTGTACATGCGATTCGTCTTTCGCATTCCCTCGGCGGTGAACCGGCGCGCGTTCTTGCGGCTGGCCGGCGCCGGGGTGAGCGGCGTGCTGCTGTGGCGACTGGGCGAAAGCACCGTCGCGAGGGCCGCACTGCCCGGCTCGCGCCGGCGATTCACTGGTTCGTACGAGACCGGCAGCTTCACAGGCGTGTTTCCGGTTACGGCCTGGCTGCTCGACAATCCGCTGCCTGTGGAGGTCCAGCATTGGCGCCTGATCGTCGACGGCTTTGTCGAACGAACTCTGGCGCTGACCTATGCGCAGCTCGGGCCGCTTGCCCACGAGGAGGCCACGGCGACGCTCGATTGCACCGGAGGCTGGTATTCTACTCAAGTGTGGCAAGGAATTACTATTGCCCAATTACTGAACCTGGCCGGCGTGAAGCCTGGTGCTCGCAGCCTCACCGTCGAAGGCATAACGGGATACGGGCGACGTTTCTCAATCGAGCAGGCGCGGGGGTATGTGTTGGCCACACACGTGGCCGGGCGCCCTCTCGATCACGGGCATGGCTTCCCGCTGCGGCTCGTGGCGGTCGATCATCGCGGTTTCGATTGGGTAAAGTGGGTGAGCCGGATTCGCGTCAACGATACGAGCGAAGTGTGGCAGCCGCCGGTGCCCTTGCAGTGAACTGGACTTTGGCAAAAATGCCGGAGTAGTGAATGGGATTCAGGCAACGCCTATGCCTGCATACATCTCGCCCAAAAAGGTGGATGGAATCCTCGCCAGGATACGACCTTCGCGCAGCCCAATCGCACGGGTGAGTTCGAGGAAGCCCATCTCATCGAGCGGATAAGGAACCGCCGGGTTGCCACGCGCGGTGTTATATTCCACGACGATCAACCGGCCGCCCGGCTTCAGCAGGGCGGCGGTGTGTTTCAACGCCGCCTGCTTATCCCGGACGAAATGGAGCGCGTTCGCCAGGAGGATGCCGTCGAGCGGTGGGAGTGTCAGCGGCTGTGTGAAGTCAGCCCGCATGGGACGAATTCGGGCTTCAGGGAAGCCCTCTGCGAAATGCCGCGCCAGCGCATCTAGCGCTCGTAGATCTCGGTCGACGCCGAATATCTCGGCGGCAGGTCGCGTCAGCGTGTGAAGCGCGGCCGTGAAAATGCCGTCGCCGCAGCCCAGGTCGGCCCACACGCCGCCCGGGCCGGGAATGCCGGGGCGCATCAGCGTGCGCGCCTTTTCGATACGGCGCGCTTCGCGTTCGGCCCACGTACTCACCTGTGCTCCCTAACGTGCGACGCACTTCCAAAGTGCGTCGCACGTTATTGGATCGCTTCGGCGAACCGGCGTATCGCCGCTATGTGATCGGCGGGTGTGGCGAAGCCGTGTTTCATTGTGTTCAGCGAGGCGTGCGTCGCACCGGCCGATTGCCAGTCGCGAAGGAGTGAACGCCACGTGTCCGGATTGCCGTCGCCATACGCGATGCGCGCCTCGATGCCGAAGCCCGATCGCGCGCGCCCGGCTTCGGACAGGTAGCGATCGAGTTGATCGAGCAGGGGCCGGGTTTGCTCAAGTGTTGGCAGGTTGGGCATCCAGCCATCGCCGATACGCGCAACGCGGCGCAGCGCCGCGTCAGCCAGGCCGCCGAACCAGATCGGGATCGGACGCTGGGCAGGCAGCGGGTTGAGGCCGGCGTCGGGGATGGTGTGCCAGCGGCCGCTGAATGTGACGAGCGGTTTCGTCCACAATTCTCGCATCAACGCGACCTGCTCTTCGATGCGGCGCCCACGCGTGTGAAAATCCTGATTGAGCGCCGTGTATTCGACTGCGTTCCAGCCCAGCCCGACGCCGAGGCGCAAGCGCCCGCCGCTGAGCACGTCGAGCGTCGCGGCCTGCTTGGCGACGAGCGCCGTCTGCCGCTGCGGCAGGATGATGATGCCGGTAGTGAATTCGATCTTCTGCGTTAAGCCCGACAGGTAACTGAACAGCACAAAAGGCTCGAGAAATGACGACTCGTGCGTGTACGGGCCTGTCCAGCCGCCGGGCCGATCCGGATTCGCGCCCAACACATGGTCGTAGGCCAGGATATGCGTGAAGCCCAATCCCTCGGCTGCCTGAGCGTAATCGCGGATCGCGATCGGATCGTCGCCGAACTCGGTCTGCGGATAAATGACGCCAATGTTCATCACTTCGCCTCCTGGGTTGTCGCTTGGCTCACTGGTCACTGATCACTGGTCACTGATCACTGATCACTGGCTACTGGTCACCGATCCGCCAATTACCACATCCTCTCCAGCCCATGAGCTTCGAGAAGCTCTGGGTCGTTCAAGATGCCGTCCGTCGGCCCGTCTGCGACGATCTGGCCGCGATCCATGATCGCCGTGCGCGGGAAAAGCTCGCGCACGAGCAGCAGATCGTGCGTCGAGATGAGCATCGTCTGCGGCAGCTCGCGCAGCAGGCCGATCAGCCCGCGCCGCGCGCGTGGATCGAGGCCGGCGGAAGGCTCGTCCAGCACCAAAATCTCCGGATCCATCGACAGCACCGTGGCGATGGCGATGCGCTTCTTCTCGCCGGCGCTCAAGTGGTGCGACACACGCTCGGCAAAGTCGCCCATGCCCACCGCCGCCAGTGCGCGAGCGACCCGCTCGCGCACTTCCAGTTCCGGCACGCCCATGTGCAGCGGGCCGAATGCGACGTCCTCGAACACGGTCGGCGAAAAAAGCTGGTCGTCCGGGTCCTGGAAGACCAGCCCGACCGCCGCGCGCACCTTGCCCAGGTTGCCGTCGACGAGCGGCATCCCGCACACCTTCACCTCGCCCTGCCCCTTGAGGATGCCGTTGAGGTGCAGCATGAGCGTCGATTTGCCCGCGCCGTTGGGGCCGACGAGCGCGACTTTCTCACCGGGCGCGATCGACAGCGTCACGCCGCGCAGCGCGACGTGCCCGTCAGGGTAGCTAAACTTAAGATCGGAGACGTCGATCGTGTGATGCATCTCACCTCGCGAACAACAGGCCGGTCGCCAGCACCAGGACGAGATAGGCGAGCAGCGTGACGAGAATCGTGTAGCCGTCGGCCGACAGAGCGGGCGGCGAGAAGTGGCGAATCTCGCCCGTGTAGCCGCGCGCGACCATCGCATCGTAAATGCGCTCGCTGCGCTCGAACGAGCGCAGCGCCAGGCTGCCGACCATGCCGCCGGCTACACGCCCGCGCCAGGCGATGCTGCCGCCCGGCTGATGCCCCTCGACTTCGCCGGATCGCGCGGCGCGTGCGCGCATCAGGCGAGTCGCTTCGTCGGCCAGCACGAAAATGTAGCGGTACGTCAGGCCGACGACGGACACCAGCACGCGCGGGACGTGCAGCGCGCGCAGGCCCCACAACACGTCGGGGAAAGTCGTGGTCGTCACGAGCAGGATCGCCATCTGCACCGAGATCCACGATTTCAGCACGATGCTGACGAAGCGCACCGCGCCCTCAATCGACACGGTCAGCCCTAGAATGGGCAGCGTGGCCTGAGGGCCGGGCACGGTAAAGGGCAACGTAATCGCCGCCAACGCGAAGGGGAGGGCGATGAACGATCGCTTGAGGAGGTAGCCAGGCCCGATTCTCGCCATGGCCGCTCCCAGCAGCGGGACGATCAGCAGCAGGCCGTAGTGAATCCACTCGCCGGGTGGCAATAGCGCGGCCGTGAGGATGAAGGCCAGCGTGCACAGGACTTTAATACGTGGGTCGAGCCGGTGAACCAGGCTCGACCCGCTCCGATATTGGTCGGTGAAGTGAACGTGCATCAGGCGGCTATCTTCTTGCGGGCGCCGATGCGGCCGATCACGAAGGCGATCCCGAACACGACGAGCGTGCCAATGCCCACCGCCGCGATCTTGGTCAGGTTCGGGTCTTCAATCAGCGGCATCGAGTAGCCGG
>DASSFZ010000337.1:0-8102 GCA_035693785.1 Anaerolineae bacterium
CACTGTCATCTGCGTTTGCCTCTCTTGAAGGGTCGGGCTGGCTAACTCGGGAATATCCGACGAACCATGTCGTATATTCTCCCCTACGGGAGAATTATCCGACGATTGGATAATAGCATATATCCGACTTGACGTTGGTTAGAGCGTGTCTGGCAGACCGCAAGTGTTCTAAGTGGGGTTCTGTTCTGTTTCACGCCGCGAGTACGCCCTGCATGCTCCACGGGCCGCTCCACGTGATTCTCACGTTCACGGCCTGGCCCAGCCGATCCACGGCGTCCTCGAAGAAGACCAGCTTGTTCGTGCGCGTCCGGCCTCGCCATTTTCCCTTGTGGCTCGCTTCGACGAGGATTTCGACGGTCTCGCCCAGGTAGCGGCGATTGATCTTGTCCGCGATGTGGGTCTGAAGATCCTCCAGCGCCCGGAACCTTCGCATCTTCTCTTCTTCGGGAACGTCGTCGCTCATCGATCTCTGCGCAACCGTCTGCGGGCGCGGCGAGTAGCGCGCCAGGTGCGCGACGTCAAGCTCCAGCTCGGCCAGCAGGTCATACGTCTTTTGGAACTGAGCCTCCGTCTCGCTGGGGAAGCCGACGATGATATCCGTCGCGATCGACGCGCCGGGAATCTTGCGGCGGATCTTGTCGATCAGGCGCCGGTAGTCGTCGCGCGTGTAGCCGCGCCGCATGTTTTGCAGCACCTCGTCGTCGCCCGCCTGTACCGGCACCTCGATATGCTCGCACACCTTGGGCAGCCCGGCGACGGCGTTGAGCAGCCGGTCGTTCATCCAGTTCGGATGCGAGGTCAGGAAGCGGATGCGCTGAATGCCGTCGATTTCGTGGACGACGCGGAGCAGGTCGGCCAGGTCGGGGCCTCCCGGCGCGTCCTTGCCGTAGCGATCGACGATCTGCCCCAACAGCGTCACTTCCTTGACGCCTTGGGCGGCAAGCGAGCGCACTTCGCGTGCGATCTCACCGACGGGGCGGCTGCGCTCCGGGCCGCGCCGGAAGGGGATGATGCAGAACGTGCACGCGTGCGAGCAGCCGTAGACGACCGGCACGTGCGCGCTGACCAGCCGGCCGCGCTCCGCAGCCGGCAGTATCAGGTCCCCGTCCTGCATCGCGTACCGCTCGCGAGTCTCGCGCTCCAGTAATTGGTACCCATCGCGCTGGCGCAGGTAGTCGACGAGCGGGCGCGTCTCCGAGGGCGGCATGAACACGTCCACCCAGGGGTAGGCCTGGCGGAGCGCGGCGCCGCCCTTCACGCCGACCATGCAGCCCATCACCGTGATGACCTTGTCGGGATGGCGCTGCTTGATCGGCTTGAGCGTCTGGATGTAACTATGGGCCTTGTCTTCGGCGGACTGGCGCACGACGCACGTGTTGAGGACGATCACGTCCGCGCTGGCGGCGTCGCCGGCGCTGCTCAGGCCGATCTTCTCCAGCTCCGACCCGACGCGCTGGATGTCGGCCTCGTTCATCTGGCAGCCGAAGACGTGCAAATGATACTTCATGATGACAATCGCTGCCTTATTCTAGCGCCCCGACCTCGCGGAGATAGCGTTCAATACGGTCAACAAACCGGCGGCTCTCATCCAGACGTGTGCTGGCTTGTTCCAGTGTGGGCACCGGGGCTGTGGGCTGGTAATCATCCTCTGCCGTCGCCAGGTCGTCGCGGGCCTTCTCCAGCCAAAGCTTTATGAGATTGACACAGGTTCGGCGATCCATAGATCGACCCCGTCTTGTTCTAGGTTGCGGCAGAATAGCGTTCGCCATTCCCGCAACTGCTCATACTCTCTTCGATTCATCGTGACAGGTGAAATCAAGGCACCATGAGCCAGCCACGGTTCCACCGACTCATCGGCAATCGCGTCGTGAAAACGCCAGTCGCCATCGTCGACGACGACCAGTACGTCCAGATCGGATTCGGCATCGCCCTCGCCGCGCGCTCGCGAGCCGAATAAAATCACATGCAGCACGCGATTGGCAAAGCGCGCCCGCAAGCGGGCTAAATAGCCCGAGAGCGCCACGCGCTCTGCCGGGCGAAGCTGCGTCAGTTCTTCCGCTGAGCTTACTTGCTTCATCGAGCGATATTATACAGCAATTGATGGGCTATGAGGCGTTCGTGGCAGGAATGGGAGGATAGTTCGGGTACGAATCGCAACTGCCGATCTAACTGATTATCTGACTATCCGACTATCCGACCACTTGACCATCTGACTACATCGTCCCTGCGTAACTTCCGCCGTCCACCTGCAGCATCACGCCGTTGACGTACGACGCCGCCGGCGAGCACAGGAAGACGGCGACGTTGGCGAACTCTTCCGGCCGCCCCATGCGCTTCAGAGGATTGTTGGCGGTGATGAGCGCGGCTTCTTCTTCGGGTGTCCTGCCGCTTTTCGTCGCGCGCGCTTTCATCAGCTCGTCGACCCGTTCGGTATACGTCCAGCCCGGCAGGATGCTGTTGACGCGAATGCCATCTGGGCCGAGTTCCTGGCTCAGCGTCTTGGTCAGGCCGATGACGGCCATGCGGATCGAGTTGGACAGCGTCAAATTGGCGATAGGCTGCTTCGTCGATATCGAGTTCATCGTGAGGATTGCCGGCGCGGTCGACTGGCGCAGGTAGGGCAGGGCGGCCTTGATCAGGCGCACCGCGCTGAGCAGCGTCAGGTCGACCGCTTGCTGCCAGGTTTCCAGATCGAAGTTGTCGAAGGTGCCTGAGGGTGGGCCGCCGGCGTTCGTCACCAGGATGTCCAGCCCGCCGAATCTGTCGACAGTCGCGTCGATCAGGCGCTCGACGTCCGCCGGCTGTGTGACGTCGGCGCGCACGGGTAGCACGTCGGCGCTCGTTTCGCGGCGGATGTCTTCCGCGGCCCTGTCGACAAGCTCACTGCGGGCGCAAAGCGCTACCCGGGCCCCCTCGCGGGCGAACTGCAGCGCCGTGGCTTTTCCCAGCCCCTTTGAAGCGGCGGTGACGAGAGCGACCTTGTCTTTGAGTCCGAGATCCATGCTTTCTCCTTTTTGCTATCTGCCATCAGCTATCAGCTATCAGCCATTTGCTTCCACCTCGAGGCGCATCCGCACGCGGCCCATCCGGATCACGTCGCCGGCGCCGATCACAACCGGGGTGTCGATCGAGACGTCGTTGAGCAACGTCCCGTTGCGGCTGTCGCGGTCTTCGAGCCACCACTGATTATTGCGCCACACGATGAGCGCGTGCTCGGCCGAGCAGTACGAGTCGGGCAGTTCGATCGTGTTGCTCGGGGCGCGGCCGATCGAAGTATACGGCTTCAAGGCGAAGGCGTCTCCGTCGCGCATGCCGTCGACGTGATCGAGCAGGACCAGGCGCGCCGAGCGTGGGCGGTTGGTCGACGCGGCCTCACGCCGGGTCGCACTGCGCACATCGCGCCACAGCAGGATGACGATGAGTCCCAGAAAGGCGTAGAGCAGAATGATCAGGAGGATACGGGCGAGCAGCAGGGCGACTTCCATACGATCAACATTTACTCACTCACCTTACGCAGCGCATCCTGAGCGGAGCAGTGCGCGCCGTGCGGTCGAAGGATGCGGCACTGCGTAACGTGAGTTACTCGTGCAGCATGGGCGTGTCTTCGAGCGTGCTGGCAGGCTCGGCCGGCAGTGGCGCATCCTCGTAATACACCAGCGTGTATCCGGCCAGGCTGATCACGTCCCCTGCCTCCAGGCTGTGCTCGGTGACCGGCTGGCTGTTGACCGTCGTGCCGCCGCTCGATCCCGTGTCGTAGACGACGTAGCGGTTGCTGCGCAGCCGGATCTGCGCGTGGTGCCGCGACACGCGCCCATCGTCGATCACCAGGTCGTTGTCCAAAGCCCGGCCGAGCGTCGTAATGGATCGCGTCAACGGGACGTGGCGTTTGCCGTCCATGATCAGGTACGCTCGCAGGCGGCTGGCGTCCAGCGCCCGGCGAATCTCGTCCGGCGCGATTTCCTGGGTCGGGCCGATAGGCGATGTCTCCTGGGCGATGTATCGCGCGGCGACGGATACTCGTCCCTGCGGCGTCTCCTCGGAGGCGACGATCTCGACGACCGGCCAGTCGGGCATCAACAGATCGGCGCGCCGCGCCAGCTCGTCGACCGAGCCTGCCAGGTCCTCCGGCAGCGTCGGCTGGGTCTCCCGTAGAGCCTCGTAGTCCGACGGATGCAGGTAGACCCAGAAGACGTTTGGCGCGAAGCGCCGGCCCTGGTCGTCGGTCACCTGGTAGTCTTCGAGCGCGCGCGCCAGCGCGTGGGCGACCTCGATCGGCTGCAGCGTGCCCGAGAACAGGCGGCCGAACGTGCCTTCGACCAACTGCTCGATTAGCGATTCGATACGTGCGAGTTTGCTCAAGATTCCTTCCGTTTGAGACTTCGGAAGTCTGTCGCGGACTTCCGAAGTCTTTGGGTGGCTCGTGCGGATTATAATGCCACGGCTGGTGTTCGGCAAACGTCTTGGCGCATGGTATTAAACCAGGTATACTTTAGGTAGGCTGTCACACTGCCTGACGCCATGGTGCGCTGAGTGGCCTATCGGCATGTGCGCCATACCTGGGGGTAAAGCAACGTGCCTAACCGCGCTCAAGATTGGTTTAACCAGGCCGTGAGGGATCTGGATCAGGCTGAAGACTCCCGGCGGGCAGGCCGCCACGAGTGGGCCTGCTTTGCAGCGCAGCAGGCAGCCGAAAAGGCGGTGAAGGCTCTGCACCTTCACCTTGGCCAAGAAGCCTGGGGGCACGTGGTCGCCAGGCTTTTGAGCGAACTGCCAAGCGTTGCGTCCGCTCCGGACGAATTGATTGAGAAGGGCCGCGTGCTTGACGGCTTTTACATTCCGCCGCGCTACCCGAACAGTCATCCAGAAGGAGCGCCCTTCGAGCATTACGGGCCGCTGCACAGCCAGGAGGCCATTCGATATGCCCGTGAGATCATTGACTTCGTCCGTTCTCAAATGGCCTGATGCGAAGACGGTTGATCAAGCCTTGCGCCAGTGGGCTGATCCGGTCGCACGCAGCCGGCAAGATGTGCTGTACATCGGTTATTTTGGCTCATATGCTCGCGGCGACTGGGGCGTCGGTAGCGACCTTGACCTGATCATCGTCGTCGAAGATAGCGATCGGCCATTTGAAAGACGCTCGGTCGAGTGGGATACCACGGCCCTGCCGGTGCCGACCGATGTGCTGGTGTATACAGAGGACGAGTGGCGCTCCATGGCCGAAGAGCGCTCGTCGCCCGGCTGGCGACGAGAGATCGTATGGATTTATCAGCGGAGCAGAGCTTGATGGCAACTGAGGATGTTAAGCTGACAGCGCTGGCGTCGTGCGCGGGTTGAGCCAGCAAGTTCGGCCCGACCGACCTGGCGCAGGTGCTGCGCTCCATGCACAATCTGTTCAAACCCGGCGACTATCCGCAGGTCCTGGTCGGACTTGACGGCCATAATGATGCGGCCATTTACCGCCTCAACGACGAGCTTGCCCTGGTCGCCACGACCGACTTCTTTCCCCCAGTCGTCGACGATCCCTACGCCTACGGCGCGATTGCGGCGGCCAACTCGATGAGCGACGTGTACGCAGCCGGCGGCGAAGTGCTGTTCGCGCTCAACATCGTCGCTTTTCCCGAAGGGCTTGACCACGCTATCCTGTCCGAGATTCTGCGCGGCGGGAGCGAGAAGGTGATCGAGGCCGGCGGCGTGATCATCGGCGGGCATACGGTCTCTGACAAAGAGCCGAAGTACGGGTTGGCGGTGACCGGCCTGGTTCACCCCGATCGCTTCCTGACCAAGCGCGGCGCACGGCCAGGCGACCGCCTGATCTTGACGAAGCCGCTCGGCGTCGGCCTGATTACGACCGCGCTCAAGCAGGGCGTCGCCGAAGCGGCGCATGTCGAGGCAGCCGTGCAGAGCATGATGCGGTTGAACCGCCACGCCTCGCACCTGGCGCTGCGCTTCGGCGCCCACGCCTGCACCGACGTGACCGGCTTCGGCATCCTGGCTCACGGGCTGGAAGTTGCCGAAATGTCGGGCGCCGGCCTGCGCTTTAAGATGTCCGATTTGCCGCTGCTGCCCGGCACGCGCGATGTTGTGACGAAGGAAGCGTTCCCCGGAGGTCTGTGGCGCAATCGCGACTACGTCCTGCCCCACGTGCGCTTCGCCGAATCGAACCTCGAAGAGGATAAGTTGATCTTGTATGGCCCGGAAACGTCAGGTGGACTGTTGATAGCGCTTGCGCCCGATCGGGCGCAAGCATACCTGGAACAGGCAAGGAAAGATGGGATGGATGCCTGGAACGTCGGCGAGGTGATGGCCGGATCGGGCCTTGAGGTGGTGTGAGGCTAGCGCCGTTCGATTCGAGCGCCGCCCTGCCAGGTGCGGCGTTTCTTTTCTATAGGTGTATACTGTGCATGTGAGTACTCCGGATCACTACGTTCAGGAAATCGAACATACTGCCGATTGGGCGATTCGTGTCCGTGCACGCGACTTGATCGGCTTGTTCGCCGGGGCGGCGGAGGGCATGTTTAGCCTGCTCACCGACCTGTCTCAGGCCATCCCCGTTCGGCAGTTTGAGATCGATCTGCGGGCGATCGACGTCGAGACGCTGCTCATTGACTGGCTGAATGAACTGCTATACCTCTCAGAAGAGCAGGGCGTGGTATTTACCGGCTTTACGATCCGTGATCTAACTATCGATGGCGGCGCTCGGCTGCGGGCGCAGGTTGATGGCGGTCGCCCGTCCGAGTTATTCAAGGTGATCAAGGCGGCGACGTTTCATGGGCTGTCGATCGTCCGCGACGACGACGGGTTGCAGGCCGAGTTGGTGTTCGACGTGTGAAGACCTGTGAGGTCTGCCAGACCTCACAGGTCTCCGGAGGTGTATCATGGAGATCCGCAAACAGGATTTCACCAAGATCAACGATTATCTGTGGGAGATTCCCAAATCGTTCCGCGATGACATGCGCGTGCCGGTGCGGGTGTACGCCGACGACGAGCTGCTCGAAGACGCGTTGGGCGATGCTTCGATGCAGCAAGCGATGAATGTGGCGAGCCTGCCCACGCTAGTAGGATACGTGGTGGTCATGCCGGACGTTCATCAAGGATACGGTATGCCTATTGGGGGAGTCATGGCATCCGCGCTACCGGATGGGATTATTTCGCCTGGTGCCGTGGGCTACGACGTCAACTGTGGGGTGAGGCTCCTTGCCTCACGCGTCTCGCACGACGAAGTCAAAGATCACATCGGCGACCTGGCGACGGCGCTGTATCGCAACTGCCCGAGTGGCGTCGGCTCGGAAGGGCACATTCGGCTTTCGCACGATGAGTTCACCGACATGCTGCGGCAGGGGTCGAAGTGGGCGCTCAAGCAAGGCTACGCGCGGCGCGAAGACCTCGACCACACTGAGGAATTCGGCACGATGCCGGGCGCCGATCCGGGCAAAGTCAGCGACCGCGCCGTCAAGCGTGGTCGCCCCCAGGTCGGCACGCTCGGCGCGGGCAATCACTTCATCGAGGTCGATCGCGTCACGTCGATCTTCGACGAGGAAGCCGCGCGCGTGCTGGGTCTGTTCGAGGGCCAGATCGTCGTGCAAATTCACTGCGGCAGCCGTGGCTTCGGACATCAGGTGTGCACCGACTACGTCAGCCAGTTTCAGGGCGCCGTGCGCAAGTACGGCATCCAGTTGCCCGATCGCGAGCTGGTGTGCGCGCCGCTCGATTCGCCTGAAGGCAAAGACTATCTCGGCGCGATGGCCTGTGCCGCAAACTATGCCTTCGCCAACCGGCAGGTGCTGGCGCATCTCGTCCGGCGCTCGTTCGAGGAGGTGTTGGCCGGCAAGGTCAGGGATTTCGACCTGCATCAAATCTACGATATTGCCCACAACATGGGCAAGATCGAAGAGCACGTCATCGATGGGAAGTCGATCAAGGTGTGCGTGCATCGCAAGGGCGCGACGCGCGCCTTCGGCCCCGGATCGGACGTGCTGCCGCCCGACCTGAAGCCGATCGGCCAGCCGGTGCTGATTCCCGGCTCGATGGGCACCGCCTCGTGGGTGCTGCTCGGCACAGCCGGATCGATGGAGCAGTCGTTCGGATCGACCTGCCACGGCGCG
>DASSFZ010000338.1:0-14589 GCA_035693785.1 Anaerolineae bacterium
CCGCCGCTGGAGAACTTCCACGCCATTCCGACGGTCTATCGCGGCCCGTACGAGTACAGCTCGCCCGAGGTGCAAGAGGACTGGCTGCCGCAGAATCGTTACCTGGACGGCGCCAAGCCGCAGAAGAAGATGCCCGCCGAAGTCGGGCTGGCTGCCGGCGCAGCCGGTGAGTAACTCGACGTCGGTTCAGAGGAGAGTGTCTATGTCACACACCACCGCATCCGAGCCTCACGCCACCCCCATCTGGCAAGGGATACCCACGACCAAGTTTGCCATGTGGCTGTTCCTGGCGTCGGAGGTCATGTTCTTCGCCGGGCTGATCGGCGCATACATTGTGCTGCGCAGCGGCGCGCCGGAATGGCCGGTCGTTTCGGAAATCCTCAACGTCCCGCTGGTGGCCGGCAACACCTTCATCCTGATTGTGAGCAGCGTGACGATGGTGCGCGCCTTCGCGGCGATCGAGGACGGCAACCCACAAGGCATGCGCCGCATGCTGATCGCCACCGCCGCGCTGGGCACGATCTTCCTGAGCATACAGGCGGTCGAGTGGAGCGCGCTGCTGAGCGAAGGCACAAGTCCCAGCACCAGCGTGTTCGGCTCGGTCTTCTTCACGCTGACGGGCTTCCACGGCCTGCACGTCCTAGGGGGCGTCCTCACGCTGGTGGTCGTGATCGTCAACGCCTTTCGAGGTGCTTTCACTCAAGCCAGCCATGGAGGCGTCGAATTGATGGGGCTGTACTGGCACTTCGTCGACGTGGTGTGGATTTTCTTGTTTACGATCCTCTACTTGATATGAGCTGCATGCGTTCCTGGAGTACATTCTTGACAAGGAACTCAAGGAACTCTAAGGAACTCAGGGAACTCAGGGAGGGCTTCCATGGCCGAAACGTCAATTGTGCACCGACGCCCCAATTACATTCTCGTCTTCGTCTTCCTGGGGCTGCTGACTGCCGTCGAGGTTGGCGTCGCTTTTACCGGGCTGCCTAAGCCGGTCCAAGTGCCGCTCCTGGTGGCGCTGGCGATCGCCAAGGCGACGCTGGTAGGGATGTATTACATGCATTTACGGTTCGAGGGGCGTGTGCTGCGATTCATCGCCGTCGGGCCGTTGTTGCTGGCGATCATCCTGACGCTGCCGCCGCTCGTCGATTCCATCAGTCATCACTGAGTTCCTTCAGCTCCTTAAGTTCCTTTTGGCTGAAGGAACTGAGGGAACTGCGGGGAACCGCCGCAGACAGCGGGCGAGGGCAGGCTGAGGGAACTATGGTTTCCATCCGAACACACCTTCGTGTTCCGAAGACACGCGCCGGCTGGCTGATGGGCGGCATCTCGGCGCTGGTTGTGCTCAGCGTGGCGGTTCTGCTCGCGGCGCCGCGCGGCGAAACGCCGGGCAGGTTCGATGTGTCTGCCTTGCCGCGACTGAACGCCGCCCTCAACGGCGCCAGCGCGATCCTGCTCGTCGCCGCTTACTTCTTCATCCGTCATCGCCGGGTGAAAGCCCATCGCGCGTGCATGCTGTCCGCCTTCGCCGTGTCGGCGCTGTTCCTGATGTCCTACGTCATTTATCATATCTTTGCCGGCTCGGTTCCGTTTGCCGGGCCGGGATGGATCCGGCCGATCTATTTCGCCGTCCTCATCTCGCATATGGCTCTCGCCGCGCTCGTCTTGCCGCTGGCCTTGACGACGCTGTACCGCGCCTGGCGGGGCCGGTTCGTTCGACATCGGCAGATGGCACGCTGGACGCTCCCGATCTGGCTTTACGTGTCGGTGAGTGGGGTGGCGGTCTACCTGATGCTGTATCACTTGTGAACTACGAGGAACTCAAGGAACTGAAGGAACTGGGGATAAGGAACTCAAGGGACTAAAGGAACTGAGGGAACTGGAGGGACTCGCGATGACTATCGTCACCACGCCCGTCACCGACTCTGCCCCCGCCCGCGCCTGGCAGTCCGGGCCGCTTTATCGCAAGATTCTCATCCCGACCGACAACTCCGAGCTGTGCCACGCGGGGATCGATTGGGCGATCGAGTTCGCCCGCGCCTGGGATGCGACGCTCGTCGGCAACCACGTCTACGCCGCCCGGCTGCACGACGATCGCTTCCGGCAGCTCGAGATCGGCCTGCCCGCACGCTTCCAGACCGACGAAGAGATCGCGCGCCAGCGCAAGATTCACGACAAGCTCATCGAGCAGGGACTCATCCTGATCTCCGACTCGTTCCTCGACGTGCTGAACAAGCGCGGCGAGGAGAACAACCTGAAGATCGAACGGAAGTTAATGGAAGGCATTCACTTCGAGCAGTTGGCGAAGGACGTCAACTCAGGCGACTACGATCTCGTCGTGATGGGGGGGCACGGTATCGGGCAGGTCAAGCGATCGCAACTCGGGTCGGTCACCAGCCGCGTCGCCCGACTGATCACGGCCGACATGCTGGTGATGAAGCAGAAGGAGCGGTCATTGAGCGGTGGCAAGATTCTCGTGTGCGTAGACTCGTCGGCTTACTGCTTCGTCGCGCTGCGAAAAGCCCTGCGGCTCGCGCAGACCTTCGGCGCGACCGTCCATGTCGTCGGCGCGTTCGACCCGTTCTATCACTACGCCGCGTTCAACAACATTCGCTACGTGCTATCGTACCAGGCCGGCAAAGTGTTCAAGTTCGAGGAGCAGGAGGAGCTGCACAACAACATCATCGATCGTGGCCTGCGCAAGGTGTGCGAGGCCAACCTGATGCGCGCCGAGAAAGTGGCTCAAGAAGAGTGCCTGCCGATCACGACCGAGGTGCTCGTCGGCAAGCCGTTCAATAAGATCCTGGAGTGGTGCGAGAAGGAGAATCCCGATCTGGTCGTGATCGGACGCTGGGGGGCGCATCACGTCGAGGGCGCCGACATGGGATCGAACACCGAGAATCTGCTGCGCCAATGCGCGTGCAACCTGCTCATCGTCGGCGCGGCTGACGCGAAGCCGTACGACATCCCGACACTCGAAGAATACGAGGAAGAACCGCTCGAATGGGACGACGACGCGCTGAAGCTCATTCTGCGCGCACCGCCGTTCGCGCAGTCGATGGCGAAGGCATCGGTCGAGGAATACGCGCGCAAAGAGGGCTACACGCGTATCACGCTCGACCTGCTGCACGGCGCGTTAATGGGCATCCTGCCGCCCTCGGCCAAGCATCTGATGGGGCTGGAGGCCGAAGACCGCAAGATCGCGGAGGCCCGCAAGTCCGCCCGCTCCCCGATCGAAGAGTATGTGCCGCACGAGCGCGCCTTCCCCTGGACGCAGGAGGCGCTCGACCGCGTGAGCAGCCGCGTGCCGGCCTTCGTCCGTCCGATTGCGATGCTGGCGATGGAGCGCTACGCGCGCGAGAAACAGTTGCCCGAAGTGACGCTGGACGTGACGATCGAAGTCGCCAAGCGGTTGGGGTACGCTGGCGACGATGGCGTGCAGCCGTCGATGCCGTGGACGGATGAGGCGCTGGTTCGGTTGGAGCGCGTGCCCAAGTTCGAACGGCAGATGGTGCGTCAGATGGTCGAGAGTCTGGCGCACGATGCCGGACATTCGGCGATCAATTACGAAGTGGCCGATCAAATGCTCGCCAAAGTGCGTGAGATGTGGGAGGCGCAGAGCGAAGGCGCGTTCGGGTATTTCAAGGGGATGGCGGGGAACGGTGAAGAAGGGAAGTCAGGGAACTGAAGGAATTCACAGGAGGAGTGCTCATGGCATCACTCAGTTTTGCACAGGACATCCGGCCGTTGTTCCGCGAGACCGACGTCGAGGAGATGATCGATGTGGCCGGCTTCGATCTCTCCAGGTACGAGGATGTTCGCGATCGCGCACTGGACATCTACGAGCGCCTGGGCGACGGTTCGATGCCCTGCGATGGGGCCTGGCCGGCCGATCAGGTCGCCAGGTTCAAGCAATGGATGGACGACGGCATGGCGCCGTGAGGAAGCGGCGCTCGCGTGCCAGGCATTCTTGGAGGGCAGGGCTAAGACCTGCCCGTACACTTTGTTGAGCGACTCATGTGGAAACACGTCGCGCCGGCGACAAATTGAATGTGCTCGGCCAAGTCCTCGCCCAACGCGAGCGCGTGGCTGTGCGCCTGTCACACATCAGGCGAGTCGTCGCGGTCATGAGCGGCAAGGGCGGCGTCGGCAAGTCGGCGCTGGCGGCAAACCTGGCGGCGGCGCTGGCGATGCAGGGTAGGGCGGTCGGCGTGCTCGACGCCGACATTCACGGCGCTTCAGCGGCGATGATCGGCGCGCGCAAAAGAAATCGCCGCTGGAGAGCGGCGGTTCAAGATTACTCACGTGTCTGCTGCCAGCGTCAACTCAGAGGCAGGTAAACGATTCTATCGCGGTATTCGTCTTCAAGTGATGCTGCCCAAATCAGCAACAATTCTTCAATGGTTGCGCCGATGCCCATGTCCGGGTTCAGTTCAAAGATACCTGGAATATGCCGACCTTCCGCCAGATGATCGCGCAAATGCCGAGGCATGGACTTGCGGTTGTTTGTGACCAGGATGAAGGTGTTGGCTTCGCACCAAAGCAGAATATCCGGATCGCGTGTCCTCGCAGGCGGCGCGCCCGGCGAGCCAATGTTCCAAACTACCAACGTCGGCTCACGTTTCAGTAATTCGCGGCGGAACAGCGGGTCAACATTCTCGTCCAGCAAATAACGAATGTTGCTCATGGAGTGGTCATGCTTCTTGACGTTCTGCTTTCAAAGCACGCAAGTGTACCACTACCGGCGGAGGATTGCGGTCTTGCTCTTCCCGCATCCGGCGACCATATTCCAGCCAATCCGTCAGATAAGCGTCAATTTTCTCGCGGTTGTGCAAGTAGTAGAGAATCGTGGCGTAAATCTGCTCGAGAGTCAACGTGGGGAAGCGCCGAGCGATGGCTTCAGGAGTCTGATCACGGTGAATGTACTCGTAAAGCACCGACTCAATGCCGACTCGATGATCTTTTATTCGAATGTCATCAGGTGCGAGGAAGTCGAAATAGTCTTCAAGTTGCATGGCTTTCACCCCAAGCGTCGAAATGGCTTTAACGTGAATTATACTACAAAGCATGGAAACTTATGGGTCAAATTCATCCGTGACTAATCATAGCGCCGTACACGACAAATCTAACGTCCTCGGCCAGGTGCATGCCCAACGCGAGCGCGTCGCTGCGCGACTGGCGCACATTCAGCGCGTCGTCGCAGTGATGAGCGGCAAGGGCGGCGTCGGCAAGTCGGCGCTGACGGCGAATCTGGCGGCGGCGTTGGCGATGCAGGGTAGGGCGGTCGGGGTGCTCGACGCCGACATCCACGGGGCTTCGGCAGCGGCGATGCTCGGCGCGCGCGGACAGCGAGTGGTGATTGGCGAGAACGGTGCGCGACCGGCGATCGGCGTCGCCGATATACGCGTCATGTCGATGGATCTCTTCCTGAGTGATGAGGATGACCCGGTCACGTGGCGTCATCCGGGCGGGCTGGCGGCCGATACATTCGTGTGGCGTGGCACGCTGGAGGCCAACGCACTGCGCGAGTTCCTGTCCGATACGGATTGGGGAGAATTAGACTTCCTGTTAATCGATATGCCGCCCGGCGCGGATCGCTTCGAGACGCTGATGCGACTGGTCCCGAATCTCTCCGGCGCGCTCGTCGTCACGATCCCCTCGCAGGTTTCGCATCTGGTCGTGCGGCGTGCGATTGCGGCGGCGCGACAGGCGGACGCCCGCTTGTTGGGTCTGGTGGAAAACATGGCCGGACTGGCGGAGGGAGAGGTCACACACGAGTTGTTCCCGAATGGGAGGGGAGAGGACTTCGCCGCAGAGGTGGACGTGCCTTACTTGGGGCGTGTGCCGTTTGACCCGCAGTTGGCGCGGACGACCGACTCCGGCCGGCCCTTCGTCATCGAACACGCCGAGAGCAGGGCAGGGCGAGCGATCCTGGAGATCGCGGCGGTTCTTGAGCGCTGAAGGAAACGAGGGAACTAGAGGAACTGAAGGAACTAAAGGAACTCAGTCTCCTCAATTTCAGGAGTTCCTCCTGCCATGAAATTTGTCTGTCAGTCCGATAACACTGCAATGGAATTTGTGGAGAGCATTGCCTCGGAGAGCGGCGGGTCGATGTCTGTCACTTTCAGATGCCCGACCTGCGGACGCGCGATCGAGATGGTTACGAATCCTGGCGAGACGCAGATGGTGCGCAGCCTGGGCGTGACGATCGGGCACGAGGCGCTCAATGCTCAGCCCGAGCCGATGGCGATGATCCGCGACGCACTGGCGGGCGGATCGGTAGCGGCCACAACGGGTCCCGATCCGATATGGACGGATGCGGCGCTCAAGCGCCTGGCCGCCGCGCCGACCTTTGTGCAGGGCATGGTCCGCCGCCTGTACACCGATTACGCCCGACAAAAGGGCTACACCGAGATCACACCGGCGGTCATGACCGAAGCCCGCGAGGCGTTAGGGATGACAGGGATGTAGCAGATGGCAGATAGCGGATAGCAGATAGCAGATGGCAGATGGTGTAAAACCATCGGCTATCAGCCATCAGCTAATAGCCATCGGCCAAAGGAGTATCGATGAAACGTGTGTTGATCCTGGGTGGCGGCTTTGGCGGAATAGCGGCAGCACGCCGTCTGCGGCAAAAGCTCTCGCCGGAAGACGAGGTGATGCTCGTCGATCGGCGGGCGCATTTCATGGTCGGCTTCCGAAAGACATGGGCGCTGATCGGCCAGTCTCCGTTGGAAGCCGGGCAGCGTCCACTGGCGGCGCTGGCCCAGCAGAATATACAGATTGTCCAGGGCACGATTACCGCCGTGGATCCGGCGTCTCGCGCGGCGGAGATCGACGGCCGGCGGGTCGATGCCGACGCCGTGATCGTGGCGTTGGGCGCCGAGCTGGCGCAGGAGAAAATACCCGGCTTTGCACATCACGCTTTCAACGTTTACGATCCGCAGGATATTCCTCGTGCAAGCGCGGCCCTGCATGAATTTCGCGGAGGGCGGGTGGTGGTTGGCATCTTCGGCGCGCCCTACAAGTGCCCACCGGCCCCGTACGAGATGGCTTTGCTAATCAAGGATTTCTTCCAGGCGCGCGGAGTGCCGGTCACCCTGGAGGTTTTCACCCCGCAGCCGATGTCGCTGCCGGTCCTGGGCGCCGCGGGCTGCCAGATCATCGAAGGTCGCCTGGCCGAAAGTGGCATTACTTTTCTGCCCAACCACACGGCGACGGCCGTCGAGGCGGGCGAGATCGTGTTTGCGACCGGCCGGCGTCCTTACGATCTCCTGCTCGGCGTGCCACCGCATCGCTGCCCGGCGCCGCTGGCGCAGAGCGAGTTAACCGGCGGTGGCAACTGGGTGCGAGTGAACGCGCGCACGATGGAGACTAACATCCCCGGCGTGTATGCCGTCGGCGATTGCGTCGAAATCCCCCTGGCGGACGGCAAGCCGCTGCCGAAGGCTGGCGTTTTCGCCGAGGACATGGGCCTGGTCGCCGCAGAGCGGATCGCCGCCACGTTCGCCGGGCAAGCAGCAGACGCCACGTTCAAGGGAGAAGGCGGGTGCTTCCTGGAGGTGGGGGACGGCCAGGCGCTGATGGTGCAGGGCGCATTTCTGACCGAGCCGGCTCCCCAGGTGTCGCTTTCTGAGCCATCGCGCCAGTATCTCGAAGAGAAGCGCGCGTTTGAGGAGACGCGGCTGCAAGCATGGTTCTCGTGAGCACGACGGATACGCGGCGGCGCCATCGCCAGGCCGCGCTCACGTACGCCGGCCTCGGCCTACTGGTCATCGCGATTACCTTCGCCGCCGGTTTGGTGCCGCGCAGCCGGACAGCGCAGCTTGCCGAACTGGGCATCGGCGCCATTTTCATCGTGATCTTTTCGGCGCTGCTCTGGCGCGGTTGGTGGCCGCTTGCGGCTCTGCTCGCGATCCCGAACGCCTGGCGAGCGTTCACCTATTTCAATGATGGACAGGGCCTGCACATCGAGCTGGCGCTCTTCAGTGTGACGCCGATCGAGCCGAAGCCGGTCGCCTTCGTCAACGCGGCGCTGATGGCCGTGATCGTCGTCATGCTGGCGCGCTCCGCGTGGGCAGGCTTTTCGGTATGGCGCGCGTCAAAAAAGAGGGAACTAGGGAAAACAAGGAACTGAGGGAACTGCAAGTTCCCTCAGTTCCCTGAGTTCCCTTTCATCAAGAGCCATCAAAATGATGACAACTCAGACTGCGTACAAGCCTTCGCTCGTCTCCTGGAACCTGACGAAGAAGTGCAATTTGCGCTGCCCGCATTGCTACCTGGAGGCCGGCCCGGCGGCCGAGAACGAGCTGGCGACGGGCGAGTGCCTGCAACTCCTCGACGAGATGAAATCGCTCGGCACGGAGATGCTCATCTTGACCGGAGGCGAGCCGCTCTTGCGCAAAGACATCTACGACATCGCGAGCGCTGCGTCGAGTCAGGGTTTCTGGGTCGTGATGGGCACCAACGGCGTCCTGATCACAGACAAAGTCGCTCAGAAGATGATCGAATGCGGCGTGCGGGGTGTGGGCATCAGCATCGATTCGCTCGATCCGGCCAAGCACAACAGCTTCCGGGGAGGGCCGAACGCCTGGGAATATGCGGCTCGGGCGTTAGACATTTGCCGCGCGCATGGTCTGGAAGTGCTGGTGCAGACGACCGTCATGGCCATGAACATCGACGAAATCCCGCAACTGATCGATTTCGCGCGCGAAAAGGGCGCCTGGTCGTTCAATCTGTACTTCCTCGTCCAGACCGGCCGGGGCCAGCAGATGAACGATCTGTCGGCGGAAGAGACGGAGGCCACCCTTTCGAATCTGGTCGATGCGCAGGAGGGCTATCGCCCGATGCTGGTGCGCGCGAAATGCGCGCCCCATTTCAAGCGCATCGCCTACGAAAAAGGCGCAGGTGGGCTGGAAAGCGGCGGCTGCATGGCCGGCACCCAATATTGCCGCATCACGCCAGAGGGCGATGTCACACCGTGCCCGTATATGACCGTCGTCGCAGGCAGCGTGCGAAGGCAGAGTTTTCGCGAGATCTGGGAAACATCGACGGTGCTGAAGGAACTCAGGGATCTGAAGGAACTGAAGGGGCGCTGCGGGCGCTGCGAATTCAACGAGCTGTGCGGCGGTTGCCGCTGCCGGGCGTACGCCGCGTATGGAGATTACTTGCACGAAGATCCAGCCTGCACCTACCAGCCGACCGGCCGGCCGCTGGAGTTCGGAGCGATCGTCTGGAGCGCAGAAGCCCGCGCCCGGCTCGATCGTATCCCTATCGCTTTCATCCGCGACAAAGTCAAACAGGGCCTGGAGACCTATGCTCGACGCAACGCGGCGCGCGTGATCACGCCGGACTTGATGAAGGAGGCTATGGGCGGCGCGATGCGACCGGAGTTCTTGAAATCGGAGATTGGAGATTAGAGATTAGAGGTTGGAGATTGGAGATTGGAGGTTGGAGATTGGAGGTTGGAGGTTGGAGATCGGAGGTTGGAGGTTGGAGATTGGAGGTTGGAGATTGGAGATCGGCTAACCTCTAATTGCCAATCTCCAATCACTTTACGGCAAGGAGAGGCTCGATGGCAATGTTCGATACGGTGACAATGACACGGCAGGTGCAGGTGTTCGATGGCGTGGCTCGGCTGAGCCAGAACGGGGACGTCCGCGAATTTCGGATCAAAGAGCTTCCGGAGAAGTTCATCGGCTGGCAGCTGGACTACAAGAAGCACATTTACGACAAGATCGAGAAAGACGAGTACATCGCCTTTAATCAGGGCCACTTGCCGGTGGTCGCGACGATGGGCAGCGGCAATCCCTTCCCGAACTTGGCGAATAAAGGCGTCGGCTTCACGCCGAAAGACGAGTATCTGGATCACTACCTGCGGCTCGTCGAACGGGCGGTCGAGACGATCCTGGCCCTGCCGCCGCACGCCGTCGACGAGACGCGCGCGCTGCGCGTCGCCACGGCCCGCGAGCTGTACGCGCATCCCGAGCACATCGACTGGCGGCGACTGGGATTGCTCGAAATATTCGAGGGCACGACGCTCCGCAACCTGATCGAACGGCCGCTGGCCTCCGTGCTGTGGACGGGCGACTCGCCGGTGTTCATCAGTTTTCAGGTCGATTGCGTCGTGGAGATCATCACGCCCGAGCATCCGCGCTATCGCTTCTCGTGGGCCATGCGGCGGCTGTTTGAGTACGAGCCTTTCCACATCGTCCAGACCATGTTCCCATATTCGTACACCTTCTGGGTCTACGACTGGCACGACAAGACGCCGAAACGGCGGTACAAATGATGCTTATCGCTTATCGCTAAGCCACCATGGCCTACACTATCACTGCCAACTGCACCGCCTGCGGCCTGTGCTTGCCGGCATGCCCGATCGATGCCATCTCGGTCGCCGATCCGATCTACGTGATCGACCAGGAGCTCTGCTGCGACTTTGAGGACTGCCTGGCCGTGTGTCCGGTCGATGCTATCGTTCCCTCGGATAGCGTTCTGTCGTTGGATGTTCAAGCGTCTGACGCCGAACGCCTGCGCTCGCGCTGCAGGCGCGGGCGTTCCAGCATTCCCTTGAGCGCCCCCCTTCTTGAGTGATTCGACCACGTGCTGGACTACCCGCGCAGCAGTTACTACTACCGCGCCCACGCATCAGTCACGACGCCAGACGAAAATGTAAAAGCCACGGGAGACGACCGCCGCGTATTGACTTGCGAAGAAACCGATCTATACTGAGGATACACGGACACAATCCAACCACCTTCAAGTCGGATATATGCAATCATCCAATCGCCGGATAATTGCCCTCTCGGAGATAATGTACGACATGTTTGTTGGATAATCCCGAGTTAGGTTTTCAAAACCTATGCTGATGGGATGGATCACAGTGTAGTGTATCGAAAATGACCGGATCAAAGCAGCCTTGGAGGAGACTCATGAAAGCAGTGGAGGAGAAGAGCGTGCTGCGATGGGGTGGTCTGGCGGGTATCCTGGCTGGCATCTTCTTCTTTCTCACTATCGTCATAGCAGCCACGACCCTGCTACTGGATGCCGGCGCCGAGGGGCCGGTCATAAGGTTCCCCGACGTCAGAGCGGCCCTTACTGTGGTGGAAGGCCTCTACCTGGTAGGACTCATCTTGTATGTCACGCTCTTCCTTGCCCTTTATCAGGCTCTCCGGGGGACGAGCCTCGCGCCCGCTCTTGGGAGCGTCGTGGGAGTGATGGGTCTCACCATGTTCGCTGTCGGCTCTCTAGTGTATGTCGCTCTCGCCCACGTCTCCGGCCTCTACTATGCTCCTGGGGCGACCTCCGAGGAGCAGGCGACGCTCGTCCTAATATGGGAGTCGATTCAGGGCGTATTCAGTTCGACGGACTCTGTCGGGCTCCTGCTCGTGCCGATAGGTGTAATCGTCCTCGGAAAGGCTATGCACGAGGTCCCGGCCTTTGGCAAGCGCTTTGGCAGGGTGACTGTGGTGCTCGGCGCGGTTGGGGTCATAGGGATGACGCTCCTTGTGGTTGATCCTCTCTCTCCAACAGCCCTGGTCGGCATCTTCGTCGGCGCGTTTGTCGCCATCGTCATCTTCCCTCTCCTCCTGGGATGGAAGGTCTACAGCCTGTCAAGGGCCCCGTAGGGGTCTTGAAGATATTGGATAGCACCCCAATGAACTGAAGATCTAGGCTTCCTCAAAGAGATAATGGAGGCGGGGAAGACAAAATCGGCCATAGATAGACACTATCCGTTGGAACAAATCGCCTAGGCTCACAGGGATGCCTATAAAGGACACAAAAGGCGGTACTTGGTGTCGATGCTTGGAGAGAACGTCGCCTGGCTTCGAAACCACCAAATAAGCAGGATTTGGAGGCCGAGATGATGAGGCCTCTTGTTGTCCCCTTCTTAGCCGCACTCGGACTCGGCGGATTTGCGGCGCTCCGCTGTCAGAGATGGATCCGCGATTGCACTCGGAGGCTCGAGGGCGGCAGTACGGTAATAGAGACGCCGAAGGGCCGGGTCGAGTACGCCATATCAGGAGCCGCCGGTCCGGCCATCCTGCTTGTGCACGGTACGCCAGGTGGATACGACCAGGGAGGGTTGTTGGCTGAGGTCGCTGCACGGCACGGCTTCCGGCTGATCGCGGTGTCACGTCCGGGGTATCTGCGAACGCCTCTTGAGGTCGGGCGGACACCGGCGGCACAGGCCGATGTCTTCGCCGCACTGCTTGATGCGCTCGGCATCTCCCGCGCTGCCGTGGTCGGCCTATCGGGTGGCGGGCCGGCTGCTATCCAGTTTGCTCTCCGGCACCCTGGAAGGTGCCTGGCCCTCGTGGTGATCTCAGCGGTGAGTCGCCCGACAGTCCCTCGCGAGAGCTTCGTGGCTTGGTTACTGTCAACAAGGCTTTTCACATCCAATCCGGCTGGTTGGCTAATGGGAGCCGCCGTGAAACTGCGGCCGGCTCTCTTGGTTCAGGCACTCGAGCCCAGTCCCGAACTCCAGGCAGAGATTCTGTCGGATCCGCAGAAGCTTTCCGCGCTCACTGCAATTGCCCAGGCAGGAATACAGCTCCCCGCGCAACGTAGGGCTGGAATGCGGAATGACGAAGAACAGTTCGCCAGTCTGCCCGTGTTTCGGGTCGAGACAATACGTGTCCCAACGCTGGTCATACACGGGACGGCCGACAAGAACGTTCCATACGCCCACGGCCTATTCATCGCCGAAACAGTTCCCGGTGCCGAGCTGTACGCTATCAAGGGTGGAACGCACAGTATCTTCGTGACACACGCCGACCAGGTGTTCTCGCGGTTATTCACGTTCGTCGGTGCACACGGCACGGATACGACCGTACAATGAGAGTGGCGCATAACAACGCGATGGGGAAGTATTCATGAACAGTCCTGTTTCCGGTTCATCAAGCGACTTTTTCGATTCGGCTTACTGCCAGATGCCACCCTGGGACATCGGCAAGCCGCAGCCAGATCTGATCGCGCTGCTGGATGAGTTTCCACCTACTGGCCCCGTGCTTGACGTTGGCTGTGGCACCGGCGCACTCACGTTTGCCCTAGCCGAGCGTGGCTGCGCCGTTTTGGGTGTGGACCTTACCGAAGCCGCAATCGCGCAAGCCCGCGCCAAGGCGGTTGCCGCTGCGCCGGCTGTCCGACAGTTGGTAGACTTCCGCGTCGGCGACGCACTCTATCCCGCCCAATTCCCGGGACCGTTCGGGGCGGTGGTCGACAACACCTATTGGGCCGGCAGCGGCCCGGATACGGGCGGAGCATATTACCCCGTCGTCGAGTTCAAAGCCCAAGGACGGAAAGCTCGTGCGCTTCACGGACGGCATCGGCAATCTGCCGCCTGAATATGAAGTGGGTGCTCAGGTGGACGTGCTATACAATCCAAAGGATGTCGACGAGGCGCGAATCAGCTCGTGGGTGCGCCTGTGGCTCGCGCCTACGCTCCTGACTTTCGTCGGTACGCTGCCCATCCTGATCGGCATCGGCGTGGCGTGGGCCGTGCGACGCCGCTTCAAATCACACTCGTTTCTATCACGAGCTGCCTGAACTCGGCACTGGACGAATGATAAGGAGATTACCATGAATATCACCACAGCGTCCGTCGAACCAGGTGCAGCACAGCGACCTGCACGATCGGCACAGCGCGGGATGGTCATTTACCTGGTCGTTGCCTTCGGTTTTACCTGGGCTATTCTAGGATTGGGCATTCTCGCCGCGCGCGGCGTCATAACGCTGCCGCTTTCCACTACCGGCCTGGTGACGCTTGCAACGCTGGGGCCGATGATTGCGGCGCTGAGTGCCACGGCATTTGAAGCCGGGCGCGCGGGCGTGCGCACGCTGTTGGCGCAAGTCGTGCGTTGGCGCGTTCGTCCCATCTGGTATGGCCTGGCGCTGGGTGTGCCGGCGATGATCATGTTGAGCGCTTTTGTGTTGTGGCGCGTATTGGGTGGACCGGCGCTGCCTGCGCCGCCGATCCAAAGCTGGCTATCGCTCCCCGTCCTCGTCATGGCGTTAGTCATCCCCGCGCTGTTTGAGGAAATCGGGTGGCGCGGCTATGCGCTGCCGCGTCTACAATCCCGCACCAACGCGCTGGCCGCGAGCCTCATGCTGGGACTCATTCATGCCTGCTGGCATGTGCCATTATGGTTTATCCCCGGCCTGGGCTTTGACAGCTTGCCTTTCCCCTTGTACGCCTTGCTGGTGATTGGGTTGTCGATCTTGTTCACGTGGCTGTACAATAGCACGGGTGGTAGTCTGCTCATCGTCGGATTGTTTCACGCCGCCATCAATGCATATCCTGCACCGTGGGGCGCCGCACTGCAAACTCTGCCTGAAAGCGCCCGGGGCACGAATATCCAAATCGCTGTCGCCGTGACAGCCGCCGTCTTTGCCATCTGCGTGGTGCTGCTGACCCATCCACGCACGCTCACACGCCAGCGTGAAACGGGCTAATTAAGATCAACTTTCGTAGTCCATATGGCGGTGCTGCTGGCGGGCGCCATCTAGCAGCAGGCAGAATAGGCTGAGACGGTTGGCACATCAATCCTCCCTCGGCTATAATCATGATAGTCCTGCCGAGGGAGAAAGCTG